>NZ_CP061285.1:653519-980279 GCF_018687075.1 Polynucleobacter sp. MWH-UH35A | reverse complement strand
AAATAAAGTTTTTAGCTACAAGTTCTTTTGCACGCAAATATTGCTTTTGAGCATCATCCGCCAGTGCTTTGAGCTTTTCATAGTTCGCTTTGTCATTGCGATCATCCAAGGTGAAGAGTAGGTCACCCGCTTTAACTTCTTGACCATCTTTCACTTCAACCTTGGCAACGGTGTTCGTAACCATCGGCCTAATATCAACAATGCTATTCGAAACAATGGTGCCTGTAGCCTCAATGATGAGTGGAACATCTTTTTTCTCAACCACTACTGAAGTAATGGTTACTGGGCCGCCAGCTTTCTCGGATGCAGGAAAGAAATAGTCATAAGTCTTTGATCCTGCATAAAGAATAATGAGCACCAAAAGAATGCGCCATTTGAATCGAATTGCTAGGGATTTCAGGGTGGCGTAATCCAATTGCTTGATGCGGGCAATTTGTGGAGCACATTTTTGCCAAAGCGCACATAAACGGGCTTTGCCTGTATTTTTCAATTGCCCGAGTTTGGCAACAGCCTTATCGAGTGAGGATTCTATTATTGACACAGTCTCGTTTTTCTTGGTTTTATCTGGTTTTAGTGCTGTTTCTATGGCTTTTAGAGCAGGTTCATTCTCTCATAAGATGGCCTAAATGGTGGCCATAGGCAGCTCTTGGATCTAAGGCAAAAATTCCTCAACACCCTTATTGGCAAGCTGATCAGCCAACTCGTTCCCAGGGTGCCCGTTATGACCTCTAACCCAATGCCAGGAGATTTCATGGGATGGAAGTAGGGCATCAAGCTCTTGCCAAAGATCGGCATTTTTTACTGGTTCTTTGCTGGCTGTTTTCCAGCCTCTTTTCTTCCAGCCCTCAAGCCATTCCGTGACCCCTTTTTGAACGTATTGAGAATCGGTCCATAACTCAACCGTACTACGTTGTTTGAGGGCTTTTAAGGCAAAAATGACAGCGGAAATCTCCATACGGTTATTGGTGGTGAGCTTTTCACCCCCATGAATATGCTTTTCATGGCCACCCGATCTTAAAACCGCTCCCCAGCCACCAGGACCTGGATTGCCTTTGCAGGCTCCATCGGTATAGATCACGATGTGAGGATGGGCTTTGGAATGCGGCATGGCAATAATTTACTTGGAATTGTTGTTTTTGAGGTGTTTTTGAATATTGCTTCGCTCGGCAGCGGGTGTTAATTGCTGTATGGCTGGAATTCGCACCTTTGAGCTTGGGCCAATGAGTCGCATGCCTTGATGTCTTTTGATGGCAGAGACCAAGAAAACAGCGCCAAATATGGGCCACCAGCGATTCCCCATTTTTTCTAGGAAATTCATTCTGCCCATAACGGATTCACCCTGAAGCGGAAATTTGTAACAACCAAAGTGACCGCGATCTAAGGAAAAGTTTAGTAACTCCAACCAATCCTTGATGCGAATGAGACTGATGAATTGACCGTCCCTTGGAAGGTAGGGTGTGCCAATTAATCTACTGAGATACTGACGTGCACCCCATAAGCTGGCAGGATTGAAGCCGGATATGATGAGGCGACCTTCAGGTCGAAGCACTCGATCTACCTCACGCAAAATCTGATGCGGGTCAGCAGCAAACTCTAAAACGTGAGGCAAAACTATTAAATCCAAACTCTCGCTTGCAAAAGGAAGTTCTGTGGCATTGCCTTCAATAAGGTGCCAGTTGAAGCGCGCTGCATCAATTCGACTGTCGTTTGAATGAATCAGGATGGCGTGCAGGGGCATCCGATTTTCATTTAAGGCGTTAATTTGCGGCAGACCAATCTGGACTGCATGAAATCCAAAGACATCTGCAACAATTTGATCAAAACAGCGTTGCTCCCAGCCAAGAACATAGCGCCCAGGTGGCGATTGGAGCCATTTTTCCCATGAGCTCCAGGGGGGTGCAGGCATCTGAGAGGGGATGGGTGGGGTTGGTATCATCGGTTTATGGATAAGAATACTTTATTGCAGGTCTGGCCCATACCGGCTTTTGATGACAACTATATCTGGTGCATTCATGATGGTAGTGCTGCCTTGGTGGTTGACCCAGGAGATTGTGCCCCAGTCCTTGAGTATTTGAGGTTAAAAAACTTAACCCTCAAGGGAATTTTAATTACCCACCACCATGCTGACCATACAGGCGGCATTCTTCATTTATTGAAAGCTCTGGGTGCTGATATTCCCGTATGGGGCCCAGTAGGCGAAAACATTCCGGGGCGAACTGTCGCAGTAATGCAGGATGACAAGATTGAAATTGCGTCACCCCGAATTAGCCTTAAGGTATTCGAAGTTCCTGGCCACACATTGAGTCACATTTCTTACTTTGCCAACATGCAAGCCAATGTTGTTGAACCCATGCTCTTTTGTGGAGATACCTTGTTTGCCTCGGGATGCGGAAGATTGTTTGAAGGCACGCCTACCCAAATGTCGGAGTCCCTCGCAAAGTTTGCGGCATTACCAAAAAATACCTTGGTTTACTGCACCCACGAATACACTTTATCCAATATTCGTTTTGCGCTAGCAGTTGAGCCGAATAATCTCAATCTACTCTCTTGGGATGAGCAAGCAAAATCACTGCGAGAGCAGGGCTTGCCAACGCTACCAACAACGATTGGCCAGGAGCTGCAGGTAAATCCCTTTATGCGCTGTGATCAGGCTGAAGTAACTGCGATGGCAAAGGAAGTTTCAGAGCAAGATAACTTACCAACAGCTGCGCATGTATTGGCAGTTATTCGCGCCTGGAAAGATCGTTTCTGATGCGCTTGATTTATGCGGCAATACTAATTGCTGCCTTTTTAAGTGGTTGCGCTAGTACTGGAGATTGGTCTTCTGATACTCCAACGAAAACGAATTCAAAGGCATCTAGGGCAACACGGGTAAACCTCAAAAATCAATCTGTCAGCAAAGTCTACGCACCTTCAGATAATTTGTGGCTGCGAATAAGAGATGGCTTTCAGATGGAGTCCATGAATACGCCATTGGAAATTGAACAAGTCCGCTGGTTGGCCGCAAGACCAGATTACGTGAATCGTTCTATGACAAGATCATCACGCTATTTGTTTTACATTGTTCAAGAGGTTAACGCACGTAATATGCCGACAGAAATTGCGCTCCTACCTTTTGTTGAGAGCGCTTTCGTTACCAATGCTAAATCTAGTGCAAAGGCAGTGGGTTTATGGCAATTTATGCCCGCCACCGGAAAAGACTTCCGCTTAACGCAAAACGTATTCAGAGATGAAAGACGTGATGTCGTGCAGTCAACGGATGCAGCTTTAGATTACCTGCAGCGCTTGCATAATCAGTTTGGTAGTTGGGAGCTTGCTCTGGCTGCCTACAACTGGGGCGCTGGAAATATTGCCAAAGCACAAAAGCGTAATGCCGCAGCTGGTTTGCCGACCGATTATGAGAGCTTGACTCTGCCGCGTGAAACTCGGAATTACGTTCCAAAATTAATGGCCTATCGACAAATTGTTTTAGATCCACAGGCTTATGGAATCGTATTGCCTGATCTTGAAAATCACCCTTACTTTGTTGCGGTAGATGTCGGTAGTGACATTGACGTGGCCTTAGTCATTAAGTTGGCTGAAATCCCTGCAGATGAATTTCATAGCCTGAATCCATCATTTAATAAGCCCTTAATTTTGAGTAATGCCAATCAGCAGATATTGTTGCCGTTTGCTCACGCTGAAATATTTCAATCCAATTTGAAGCAATACGACAAGCCACTGTCGTCATGGACGGCTGTTCAAGTAACTAAAACGGAGAGCGTGGACCAAGCAGCAAAAACCTTAGGTGTCGATGTCGATACATTGAGGGAGGTTAATGGTATCCCCAGGGGAATGCGTATCCGCTCCGGCTCCACTGTATTAATACCAAAAACAAACCGTCGGCCAGGTGATGTTTCGACTGCCATGGCAGAAAACGCCAGCCTCAGCCTTGAAAAACCTGCGCCGCCTGCGCCGAAGTGTCCTAAGCCTGCTAGGGGGGCAAAAGGCTCAAAACCAGTTAAGTGCGCACCTGTAAATCATCCAAAAACCGCCGAAAAGAATGCTTCTAAGGGTAATTCTTCCGCAAAAAATGCTGCATCTCAGCATAAATCCGCATCGACAGGGCTTGCAAAATCTGCGAAAAATGGTAGTTCACCAGCCTCAGCCAGCAGTAACAATGGCAAAGCAGTGAGCAAGAGCCAGTAATTTGAGTAACTTTTTTAAAGAAATCAGGTTGACCATGTCCTATAAAGCACATCACGAGCGCTCAATTAAAGACCCAGACGGATTTTGGGGTGAGCAGGCGCAATTAATTCACTGGGAAAAACCATTTGATCAGGTTCTCAATTACAACAACCCGCCATTTGCGAAATGGTTTGAGGGTGGCCTGACAAACCTTTGTTACAACGCAGTCGATCGCCATCTTAAAGATCGTCCAGATCAAATCGCTTTAGTGGCAGTCTCAACAGAAACCAATCAAGAGAAGGCTTATACATTTAAAGAGCTATACGATGAAGTGAATCGTATGGCTGCAATTTATAAATCTGCAGGCGTTAAAAAAGGTGATCGCGTATTAATCTACATGCCGATGATTGCTGAGGCTTGTTTTGCAATGCTTGCTTGTGCTCGTATTGGCGCCATTCACTCTGTTGTGTTTGGTGGCTTTGCTTCCCATAGCCTCGCTTCTCGTATTGATGATGCAAAACCTAAATTAATTGTGACTGCTGAGGCAGGTGCTCGTGGCGGTAAAGCTGTGCCTTATAAGCCGTTATTGGATGAAGCAATCTCTTTAGCTGAATACAAACCAGAAAAGGTTTTGATTGTGAATCGCGGTCTAACCGAATTCACTACCGTTGCTGGCCGTGATTTGGATTATGCAAGTGAACGTCAAAAGCATTTAAATGATGTGGTGCCGATTGAGTGGGTTGACGCAACTCATCCTTCATACATTTTGTATACCTCTGGCACTACTGGCAAACCAAAAGGTGTGCAGCGTGATACAGGTGGATATGCCGTTGCTCTAGCGGCATCTATGAAGCACATCTTTACCGGCAATGCGGGTGAGACGATGTTCTGTACATCCGATATTGGTTGGGTAGTTGGCCATAGCTACATTATTTATGCACCATTGCTTTCAGGTATGGCAACCATCATGTATGAAGGTACGCCTTTGCGTCCTGACGCGGGTATTTGGTGGGAGCTGGTAGATAAGTACAAAGTATCAGTGATGTTCTCTGCACCAACAGCTGTCCGCGTGCTCAAAAAACAAGATCCTGCCTTCTTAACGAAGTATGACCTTTCTAAATTGCGCGCCTTGTTTTTGGCAGGCGAACCATTAGATGAGCCAACAGCAAGTTGGATTCACGGTGCAATTAATAAACCAATCGTTGATAACTACTGGCAGACTGAGACTGGCTGGCCAATGCTAGCTATTCAACGTGGTGTTGAAGTCATGCCGCATAAGTTTGGCTCTCCAGGTGTTCCTTCATTTGGCTACAACATGAAGTTGCTTGATGATGCAACCTCTGAAGAGTTGGGTCCAGACCAAAAAGGTGTGATTGCGATTGAAGGCCCGTTGCCTCCAGGCTGCATGCAAACTGTTTGGGGTGACGACAAGCGCTTCATTAGCACTTATTGGGAAACAATTCCTGGTAAGTTGATTTATTCAACTTTTGACTGGGGCATCAAAGATAAAGATGGCTACTTCTTTATTTTGGGACGTACTGATGACGTAATCAACGTTGCTGGACATCGCCTTGGTACACGTGAAATTGAAGAAAGCATTTCTAGCCATCCGAATGTCTCAGAAGTTGCCGTAGTGGGTATTGAAGATAAATTAAAGGGACAGGCTGCGATTGCATTCGTGATTCCGAAGGATTCTTCAAATACTGCAACCCTAGAAGCGGAATGTATGAAGACTGTGGATACCACTCTAGGTGCGATCGCTCGTCCGGGGCGCGTATATATCGTCTCAGCTCTACCTAAGACTCGCTCTGGGAAGATTGTGCGTCGCGCTCTTCAGGCCGTTGCAGAAGGTCGCGATCCTGGCGATATCAGCACCATGGATGATCAGTCTGTATTGGCTCAAATCAAAACTATTATTGAGCAAAGCGCCAAGGCTTAATAACTGCAACTTTGGGCAAAATTGCTCCTCTAGTCACTAGGCTGGAGGAGCTTTTTCCTTCTAGAGCCCTATATGGCTGGGTATTCAAGGGTTTACGAGCAGAAATGGTATGATTACAGGGTTCGAAACTAATTAAATACCCTAGCGCTTAAAGACACTCACCTCCCGCCAAAAACATCCTCGGGTTGGTCTTTTTTGAGGGTTTTGAGCGTCGGATGGAGCAGGGACTGGAGATGGTTTGTCACCCTTGCTTCCTTCTTTTCCTTCCGCCGTGTTGGCTTTAGCCGACGGCACTTTATTTCCCGGATTTAGTATTGGCGCCGCAGGCGAAACTACCGGCGAAGTTGTCTTTAATACTGCATTGACTGGATATCAAGAGATCATTACTGATCCCAGCTACTCACGCCAAATCGTGACATTGACTTATCCGCATATCGGTAACGTAGGTGTAAATGCACAAGATGCAGAATCTGATCAGATTCATGCTGCAGGTTTAGTTATTAAAGATATGCCAAAACGCATTTCCAATTTCCGCTCAGAAGGTTCCCTGGATGACTATCTCAACAAGGCCGGCGTTCTGGGCATTGCAGGCATTGATACTCGTAAACTCACCCGAATTCTTCGTGACAAGGGTGCTCAATCGGGTGCCATTGTTGCCGGCAAAGTAGGCGACAGTTATGAAAATCTAGGCATAAAGGCTCTTGAGCTTGCAAAGGCTTTCCCCGGAATGTCAGGCTTAGATCTTGCCAAGGTAGTCACCACACAAAAACCATATGAATGGCGCGAAGCAGAATGGGATCTGCATGGTCCTGATGGCAAGCCTGCCTATAGAACTTTAGACGCCAACAAGCCAGTCAAAAAAGTGGTGGCTTATGATTTTGGTGTGAAACGCAACATTTTGCGGATGCTTGCAGAACGTGGTTGTCAACTGACAGTGGTGCCTGCACAAACTAGCGCTGCTGAAGTAATGGCCATGAATCCTGATGGCGTGTTCTTTTCAAATGGCCCTGGAGATCCTGGTCCATGTGATTACGCAATTGCTGCTGCCAAAGAAATTATTGAAAAAGGCGTGCCAACGTTTGGCATTTGTTTGGGACATCAAATCATGGGCCTTGCCGCAGGCGCTAAAACCTTGAAGATGAAATTTGGTCACCATGGCGCCAACCATCCTGTAAAAGATTTAGATACTGGACGCGTAGCGATTACATCTCAGAATCACGGCTTTGCTGTTGACGCCAAAACTCTACCGGACAATATTCGTGTTACTCACGTCTCCTTGTTTGATGGGTCCTTACAGGGTTTGGCTTGGAAAGATAAGCCAGCACTGTGTTTCCAGGGGCACCCTGAGGCCTCTCCTGGTCCTCATGACATTGCCTATTTATTTGATCGATTTGTGGAGCTCATGAATGCTGCCAGCAAGAAGGAGGGCAAATAATGCCTAAGCGTAGCGACATTAAGAGCATCCTCATTATTGGCGCTGGTCCGATTGTGATTGGCCAGGCTTGCGAGTTTGACTATTCTGGAGCGCAAGCATGTAAGGCTTTGCGTGACGAAGGTTACAAAGTTATTTTGGTCAACAGCAATCCTGCAACCATCATGACTGACCCAGAGATGGCCGATGTAACCTATATTGAGCCAATTACCTGGGAAGTAGTAGAGCGCATTATTGCTACCGAAAAGCCGGATGCAATTTTGCCAACTATGGGTGGCCAAACTGCACTCAATTGCGCATTAGATTTGCATCGTCATGGCGTATTGGAAAAATACGGCTGCGAATTAATTGGTGCATCACCAGAAGCGATTGATAAAGCTGAGGATCGCCAAAAATTTAAAGAGGCCATGACCAAAATTGGTTTGGGTTCTGCAAAGTCTGGCATTGCGCACTCTATGGATGAGGCTCATGCAGTTCAACAACGTATACAACAAGAAACTGGTAGCTCAGGTTTCCCAGTAGTTATTCGTCCTTCATTCACCATGGGTGGTTCAGGCGGTGGCATTGCTTATAACCGTGAAGAATTTGAAGAGATTTGTAAGCGCGGTCTTGATTTATCACCAACTCGTGAGCTCTTAATTGAAGAATCCCTCTTAGGCTGGAAAGAGTTTGAGATGGAAGTGGTACGTGATCGCAACGACAATTGCATCATCGTTTGCTCGATTGAAAACTTAGATCCAATGGGCGTGCATACCGGTGACTCCATCACGGTAGCTCCTGCGCAGACTCTTACAGATAAAGAATATCAAATCATGCGTAATGCATCGATTGCTGTTCTGAGGGAAATTGGTGTTGATACTGGTGGCTCTAACGTTCAGTTCTCGATCAATCCAGTAGATGGTCGCATGATCGTCATTGAGATGAACCCGCGAGTATCACGCTCATCAGCATTAGCATCCAAAGCGACAGGCTTCCCGATTGCGAAGATTGCCGCTAAGCTGGCTGTTGGTTACACCCTAGACGAACTCAAGAACGACATTACCGGGGGTGCAACACCCGCTTCATTTGAGCCTTCGATTGATTATGTGGTTACGAAGATTCCCCGTTTTGCTTTTGAGAAATTTCCACAAGCAGATTCTCGTTTAACGACGCAGATGAAGTCTGTTGGTGAAGTCATGGCGATTGGTCGCACTTTCCAGGAGTCCTTCCAAAAAGCACTGCGTGGTCTTGAGGTTGGTGTTGATGGCTTGGATGAAGTATCTACAGACCTCGATGACATCATCAACGAAATTAATGAACCAGGTCCAGATCGTATTTGGTATCTGGCAGATGCATTCCGTATGGGCATGGGTCTTGACGAGATTTATAGCGAGACGAGAGTAGATCCGTGGTTCTTGGAGCAAATTGAAGAGCTAATTACCATTGAGGCTGAACTCAAACAACGCAAGATTGATAGCCTCACAGCACCAGAACTGCGCTTTGTAAAGCAAAAAGGATTTTCTGATCGTCGCTTAGCAAAATTATTGGGTGTCGATGCTGCTTCAGTGCGTGCTGCACGTCATCGCTTAAAAGTGGTTCCTGTCTACAAGCGTGTAGATACCTGCGCGGCAGAATTCTCAACAAATACTGCCTACTTGTATTCAACATACGAAGCAGAGCATGGCGAGTGCGAATCGCAGCCAACTAACAAAGAAAAGATCATGGTTCTGGGTGGAGGCCCAAATCGAATTGGTCAGGGTATCGAGTTTGACTATTGCTGCGTACATGCCGCATTAGCAATGCGTGATGATGGTTACGAGACCATCATGGTCAACTGCAACCCAGAAACCGTTTCAACCGACTACGATACCTCTGATCGCCTCTACTTTGAGCCTCTAACTCTAGAGGATGTTCTCGAGATTGTTGCTAAAGAAAAGCCCAAGGGTGTAATCGTTCAGTATGGCGGTCAAACTCCTTTGAAATTGGCTCTTGATCTTGAACGTAATGGAGTGCCAATCATTGGCACTTCGCCTGACATGATTGACGCTGCGGAAGACCGCGAACGTTTCCAAAAGCTCTTGCAAGACCTCGGTTTACGTCAACCACCGAATCGCACAGCGCGTACTGAAGAAGAAGCTCTAAAGTTGGCTGATGAGATTGGCTATCCATTAGTGGTTCGTCCATCTTATGTTTTGGGTGGTCGCGCAATGGAAATTGTTCATGATGGTCGCGATTTGGAGCGGTATATGCGTGAAGCCGTGAAGGTTTCCCATGACTCACCAGTGTTGTTAGATCGATTCCTTAATGACGCGATTGAGTGTGATGTGGATTGCATCAGTGATGGTGAGATTGTTTTCATTGGTGGTGTCATGGAGCATATTGAGCAGGCTGGCGTGCATTCCGGCGACTCCGCTTGTTCGTTGCCTCCATATTCATTATCAGATAAGACAGTAGAGGAAATCAAACGCCAAACTGCTGCAATGGCTAAGGGTCTGAATGTCATTGGCCTGATGAATGTACAGTTTGCTATTCAGAATGTCGATGGAAAAGATGTGATTTATGTATTGGAAGTTAATCCACGTGCGTCACGTACTGTCCCATTTGTATCTAAAGCAACAGGCCTGCAACTAGCAAAGATTGCGGCTCGCTGCATGGTGGGTCAATCATTAAGTCAGCAGGGCATTAAGACTGAAGTGAAGCCTCCATACTTCTCAGTCAAGGAAGCAGTATTTCCATTCAATAAATTCCCGGGCATTGATCCTATTCTCGGACCAGAGATGCGATCTACTGGAGAGGTGATGGGAGTTGGCAAGACTTTCGGTGAGGCCTTATTTAAGTCTCAATTAGGCGCTGGCATCAAGCTGCCTAAGAGCGGGACAGTTCTTTTGACAGTAAAAGATAGTGATAAGCCAAAAGCAATTGAGGTTGCCAAGCTATTACATCAGCTAGGCTTCCCAATGGTTGCCACTAAAGGCACTGCTGCGGCTATTGAGGCGGCTGGCTTGCCGGTAAGGGTTGTAAACAAAGTAAAAGATGGGCGCCCCCATATTGTGGATTTCATTAAAAATGGTGAGATTTCATTGGTATTTACTACTGTGGATGAGACACGTACTGCCATTGCTGACTCTAGATCGATTCGCACTAGTGCCCAGGCTAATGGCGTAACGTATTACACAACCATTAGTGCGGCCCGGGCAGTGATGGACGGATTGCTGGCTTCTCAAAATGGCAAACTTGAGTCTCTGGAGGTCTATTCATTGCAGAACTTACATAAGGCGCTCATTTAATCTAAAATTTACTTTTTAGATGCGTAATTTTGCGCAAGAATTTAAGTTAGGTAGCAGTATGAGCACAATTCCAATTACCAAACGCGGTGCAGAACTTCTGAAAGAGGAGTTGCACCGCCTCAAACACGTAGAGCGTCCTGCAGTCATTAATGCTATTTCAGAAGCTCGTGCTCAAGGCGATCTCTCTGAGAATGCTGAGTATGATGCCGCTAAAGAGAAACAGGGCTTTATTGAGGGTCGCATTCAGGAGCTTGAGGGCAAGCTCTCAGCGGCTCAAATTATTGATCCTGCTTCGCTGGATGTCTCTGGACGTGTAGTCTTCGGCGCTACGGTTGACCTAGAGGATCTTGAAGACGGCACTAAGTTCACATATCAAATCGTTGGTGATGACGAGGCAGATATCGCTTTAAGTAAGATTTCTATCAGCTCCCCAATTGCACGTGCATTAATCAGCAAGGAACAGGGTGATGTGGTTGCTGTGCAGGCACCAGGCGGCAATCGTGAAGTTGAAATTCTGGCAGTGCGTTACGTCTAATGCATCACATCCGTACCCAGAGAGTATTTAGCCTGATTGCAGGCCTCTGGGTTGGCGGTTACATTACCATTGGTTTTTTAGTTGTACCCATTCTCTTTGCTAGTCTTGGCGATCGACAAGTCGCTGGCATGGTTGCCGCAGCTCTTTTTAAACTTACTGCTTATTCTGGTGTAATCATCTGCACCATTTTGATGGTGACGGCAAACTATCTTGTTCGCCAAAACATATCGCAATACCGTCTGACGCGCTGGATATTGCTTGGTATCTTAGCCTGCTCAATTGGGTCTGCCTTCATCCTCATTCCTTGGATGAACGCTTTGAGGGATCAAGCCTTATATCTAGGTTTATCAGTACGCGAATCATCCTATGCGCCCATGTTTAGTCGACTGCATGGTGCATCTAGTATTCTCTTTATGATTCAGGCGCTGCTTGGTCTTGCGCTCCTATGGCGGACAACAAAAAACGCCGACTAGCGGCGTTTTGTATTGAGCCCTTACTTAAGAGCCCAGTGATTTTTTCTTGTTGCTGCTCATTCTCACTTTGCGCTTCTTAATGGGCGCCGGTGCTGCTGTTGCTTTTCTATAGCCAGGAGAAGACCAGCCAATCTTAGATTCAGCTGCCTCTGAACGAAGGATTCGTTTTTTTGGGGTTGCTGACTTTACGGCAGCCGCTCGTTCAAAAGGTGATTTATTGGAAGCAGAGCGACGATCAGATCGCTCGGAAGTGCTCGTGCGAATACCTGATTTCGTAGTACTACGATTGGGTTGTCGCTTAGTGCGTGGTGCCTGAAGCGACTTCTTCGTTTGCTTACTTGAGCGACCAAGATTACTGAAGGCTTCATCCACAACATCTTTTGGCTTCCATAAGACCAGCAATTTGCCAATATGTTGTACTGGTGCAGCATCTAACTTATCGCAGAGTTCTTCAAAAATAGCGATACGCTCTTCACGATCATCTCCAAAAACGCGGATCTTTATTAAGCCATGATGATTGATCGCTAATTTGGCCTCCTTGATTACAGCAGGAGTTAAGCCATCGCCACCAATCATCACCACAGGACTTAAGTCATGTGCATCGGCTTTGAGGGATTTGCGTTGTGCGGGGGTAAGGGCGAGTGCAGTCATGGGGTCGATGATAGAGCATTCACTATCAAAATGAGCTTATTGGGATGAATTTAACGATTTTTCCCTTGAATTCCTTTTGCTTTAGAAGGCGGAAACTAGGAAAATAGAACCCGAAAGTGGGTAAGTTGTGGCAAAGAATAAATTTAATAAAAGTTGGTTACAGGATCATTTGACCGATCCCTATGTGAAGATGGCTCAGAAAGAGGGCTATCGCGCAAGGGCGGTTTACAAGCTCAGTGAAATTGACGAGCAAGATCATCTCATTAAAGCAGGCATGACTATCGTTGACCTGGGGAGTGCCCCAGGGAGCTGGTCCCAGTACGCACGGAATCGCTTAACTGAGCTTGGTAAAAGTAACCCCAAAATTGAATCCGGCAAACCGGATGGGCAAATCATTGCTATTGATATTCTGCCCATGGAAGATATCGCCGATGTGAGTTTTATTCAGGGCGATTTCCGTGAGGATGAGGGTCTGGCTGCGCTTGAGGCACTTCTTCCAAAAGAGGCTGACGGAAAGGTTGATTTAGTTCTATCTGATATGGCTCCAAACTTATCTGGGGTTGGTGTGGCCGATGCTGCCAGAATGGCTTTTTTGGCTGAAATTGCACTTGATTTTGCTGTTGCTCATTTAAAACCTGAAGGTGCCTTGTTAATAAAGTGCTTTAACGGTAGTGGCTACAGCCAGATTGTTGAATCCTTTAAAAAGGTCTTTAAAACAGTAGCCTCTAGGAAACCTAAGGCATCCAGAGCCAGATCTTCAGAGATTTTCCTTCTAGGTAGAAACCTAAAGCAGCCAAAATAGGGCTCATAAACGCTCAATAACCCCCGTTTATCAAGGGTTTATTAAATATATATGCCATTAGCCCTTGAAAAAAGGTGGTAGTAGAATCAAATACTTAGGTAGCGATTCGCTTTAACTCCTGGTTCAATCCAGAAAAGGACTCATTTTGAACAGCAATATGTTCCAGAAAATCGGTGTGTGGCTCATTGTGGGCTTGGTACTTTTCACTGTTTTTAAACAGTTTGACAAGCCCAAGGATCAAGCACAGGTTACCTATTCTCAATTTATGGACGATGCCAAAGCCGGCAAAGTTAAGCGAGTTGATGTACAGGGTCGCACCTTACAAGTAACACCAGCCGATGGTAATAAGTACTCCATCATCTCTCCAGGTGATATCTGGATGGTGGGTGACCTCATGAAATATGGAGTTCAAGTTACTGGTAAAGCAGATGATGAACCCAATATGTTGGTTTCTGCTCTGTACTATCTTGGGCCAACATTGTTAATTATTGGTTTTTGGTTTTTCATGATGCGCCAAATGCAGGGTGGTGGTAAAGGCGGCGCATTTTCCTTTGGAAAATCGAAAGCTCGCCTGATTGATGAGAATAGCAACACCGTTACATTTGCAGATGTTGCTGGATGTGATGAAGCTAAGGAAGAAGTATTTGAGTTGGTGGATTTCTTAAAAGATCCGCAAAAGTTTCAAAAGCTTGGTGGGCGTATTCCACACGGTGTATTGCTTGTAGGCCCTCCTGGTACTGGTAAAACCTTGCTGGCACGTGCGATTGCGGGCGAAGCCAAGGTGCCTTTCTTTTCGATCTCAGGCTCTGATTTCGTAGAAATGTTTGTTGGTGTTGGCGCCTCACGCGTGCGTGATATGTTTGAAAATGCCAAGAAAAATTCTCCTTGCATCATTTTTATTGATGAAATCGATGCGGTAGGTCGTCATCGCGGAGCCGGTATGGGTGGTGGCAATGATGAGCGCGAACAAACATTGAACCAAATGTTAGTTGAGATGGATGGTTTTGAAAGTAATAGCGGTGTAATCGTTGTTGCTGCAACTAACCGCTCTGATGTATTGGATAAAGCATTACTCCGCCCCGGTCGTTTCGATCGTCAAGTTCATGTTGGTTTGCCTGATATCCGCGGTCGTGAGCAAATTCTGCAAGTGCATATGCGTAAAGTGCCTATTGACCCTGATGTCAATGCTGCCGTTTTGGCGCGCGGCACACCGGGGTTCTCTGGTGCTGATTTAGCTAACTTAGTCAATGAAGCTGCTTTATTTGCCGCACGTCGCAATAAGCGCTCGGTAGATATGAAAGACTTTGAAGATGCTAAAGACAAGATCTATATGGGCCCTGAGCGCAAATCTGCTGTAATGCGTGAAGAGGAGCGCCGTAATACGGCTTATCACGAGTCTGGTCATGCGGTAGTGGCTAAAGTCCTTCCTAAGGCAGACCCCGTTCATAAGGTCACCATCATGCCTCGCGGTATGGCTTTAGGTGTTACATGGCAGTTACCAGAATTCGATCGCGTAAATCTTTACAAAGACCGCATGTTAGAAGAATTAGCGATTCTTTTTGGCGGCCGTGCTGCTGAAGAAGTTTTCTTGCATTCCATGAGTACAGGCGCATCCAATGACTTTGAACGTGCCACCAAGATGGCTCGCGATATGGTGACTCGTTACGGCATGAGTGATAGCTTAGGCACCATGGTTTACGTTGATACCGAATCAGAGAGTATTTTTGGTCGCAACAGCACCAAAACAGTTTCTGAACTCACCCAGCAAAAAGTGGATGCTGAAATTCGGATGCTGATTGATAGTCAATACGCATTAGCGAAATCGATCTTAGAGCAAAACCGCGATAAGGTTGAGGCCATGGTTGCAGCATTGCTCGAGTGGGAAACCATTGATGCTGATCAGATTAATGACATCATGGAAGGTCGCCCTCCACGGTCACCTAAACCACCGCCTGCAACGCAGTTTGGTAATTCTGCAGGAACACCTGGTCCTGCGGCGGGTAGTGCTCCTGCTACAGCTTAAGTAAGCTAGCAAGCTCCAGTCTTTGATGCACTATCAAAGCCAGCAAGAAATGCCCGCAACTTGGCGTTGTGGGCGTTTTCTTTTTGACTTTCATAAACGTAAACGCCCAATTGTTATGGGCATTCTGAATGCTACGCCTGATTCCTTTTCCGATGGCGGTAAATTTAGATCTCCAAAGGATGCAATTGCACAAGCTGAGCGTATGCTTGCAGATGGCGTGGATCTCATTGATATCGGCGGTGAATCAACAAGACCCGGTGCCGAACCTGTAGAGCTCCAAGAAGAGCTTGATAGGGTGTTGCCTGTAATTGGGGCTCTCAAAGATTGCGGAGTCCCACTTTCAATCGATACTTACAAGTCAGAAACAATGCGACAAGCATTGCATGCTGGCGTGGATTGCGTGAATGATATTTGGGCTCTGCGCCAAAGCGGATCGGTTGAAGCTGTATTAGAGAGTAATGATTGCGGTATCGTTCTGATGCACATGCAACGTGACCCTTTAACGATGCAATTCAATCCCGAATACATCAATGTGATTGCAGAAGTAAAACAGTTTCTCAGGGGTCGTGCTGACCTTTTAACTTCTTCTGGTATTGCAAACGATCGAATTGCTATTGATCCAGGCTTTGGTTTTGGTAAAAGTCTGGAGCACAACCTGAATATGTTGACAAATTTTGCTGAATTTTCATCATTAGGGCTTCCTGTTTTGGCTGGCATCTCTCGCAAATCCATGATTGGCAAAATAACAGGTAAGGATACGAATGAACGTGTAGCTGCCAGCATTGCTGGGGCTATTATGGCCGCCGATAGAGGCGCCAACATTATCCGAGTGCACGATGTAGCCGAGACGGTAGATGCTTTAAAGCTCTGGGAAGCTATTCAGCTGGATGGCTCTGTCTAAGTTTTATAATTACAGTCATGAAAAAACAGTACTTTGGCACAGACGGAATCCGTGGAGAGGTAGGGCAATTTCCTATCGTTCCTGAGTTTATGACTCGCTTGGGTTATGCCGCTGGCAAAGTGCTTACTCGTGATGCGCAGCCAGGTGAGCGTTGCAAAATTCTCATTGGCAAAGATACGCGTGTGTCGGGCTACCTTTTAGAGGCGGCATTAGAGGCTGGATTTGCCGCAGCTGGTGTGGATGTCATGCTTTGCGGCCCCATACCCACACCGGGTGTAGCCTATCTCACTAAAGCATTGCGCTTGTCTGCTGGTTTAGTGATCTCAGCATCACACAATCCTTATCAAGATAACGGCATTAAATTTTTCTCAGCCAATGGCGACAAGCTTTCGGATGATTTCGAATATGCAATCGAAGCAGAATTAGATAAGCCTATGGGCTGCGTGAATTCAAAAGAACTTGGTAAGGCTTATCGATTAGATGATGCAGCAGGGCGTTATATAGAGTTTTGTAAATCTACATTTCCTGGTGAGCTCAACCTTAAAGGTCTGAAACTGGTAGTTGATTGTGCTAATGGTGCCGCTTATCACACGGCCCCACATGTTTTCCATGAGTTAGGTGCTGAGGTCATTTCTATTGGCGTTAATCCAGATGGACGCAATATCAATGAGGGTTGCGGTGCAACTGCGCCTGCAGCTTTAATTGCCAAAGTGAAAGAGGTTAAGGCTGATCTGGGTATTGCCCTAGATGGCGATGCAGATCGTCTGCAAATGGTTGATGCCTCTGGCAGATTATTTAATGGTGATGAGCTACTTTATGTACTAGCCAAAGATCGTCTAGATCGTGGTCAGAAATTGGGTGGTGTTATCGGTACATTAATGACCAATCTTGCGATTGAGAATGCCATCAAAGACCTGGGAATAGGTTTTGAGCGTGCTAATGTTGGCGATCGCTATGTTCTAGAGTTGCTAAAACAGAAGGGCTGGATCATTGGTGGTGAGGGTTCTGGGCATTTGCTTTGTCTTGACCAACATACGACTGGCGATGGAACTATTGCAGCCCTCCAGGTTCTGGCTGCAATGAGTCAAAATAAACTGGGTCTTGCCCAACTGCTCGACACTGTCAAAGTCTACCCACAGGTCCTATTGAACATTAAATTTAAGCCTGGTTATGACTGGAAGTCTGACGAGAATTTAAAAAAACAAATCACCAAAGTTGAGTCTGATCTAAAAAATATTGGTAGATTGTTAATACGTGCCTCTGGCACAGAGCCATTATTGCGAGTAATGGTTGAGACTAAGAATGCAGATGTTGCAATGAGCGCAGCTAAAAGCATTGCCGATTTAGTGCCAACAGCATAGTAGTTTAAAACGCTGCTCTTACACCTACCATAAGACTTCTTCCTGGTTGTGGCGCATACAATCTCACTGCCATAGGGGATGTAGCGTAGCGGATTTCTTCATTTAGCAAGTTCTTCAGAACTAAGTATCCCGTCCAATTGACTTTGCCAATGCGTTCCGTATACGAGAGATTGGCGTTGACCAGGTTATAACTTGGCGTTGGCCCGATTTCCCAACTGGCTAACTTATTTTGTTGATAACTATATATATAGCTGGCGCCTGCTAACCAGCCATTACGTTGATACGATAAATCAGCGCCAATACGCGGTGCCGGTTGCATAGGAAGATTGCCTCCAGCAGTAAATGTACCTTGTGAGACATCGCCAAATAGGCGTCCACCAACACCAGTCTCATTAAGGTTATAACTTAGCTCTGCTTCAGCACCCTGAATAGATGCATTTGCTTGCGATGCTTGAACAACTGAAAAATTTTCATTAGCCTGACTGTAGGCGCCTGTATAAAAACCATAAATGAAATTGGTAAATTGGTTTTTATAGATACTAGCCTTACTACGTATGAGCCCGAGTGTCTTTTGAAAACTGAGTTCAAGGTTATGGGATGTTTCAATACCTAAGTTCGAGTTACCAATATCAAAGGTCGCGGTTGAATCATGTGGTCCATAGGAATACAGCTCTTGAGCTGATGGGGCTCGTTGAGAAACAGTGTAAGTAAGTCCAAGCCCATATCCTTTTTCCACATCCAGCATCCCACCGGCGGAATATGACATTAAATTAAATTGGCGACTTTGAAGAGATGGCGGTCCATATGAATTTGGCACAATCTCTTGACTGGCGGGACTCGGAAACTGCGTTCCGGAGTTTGGATTTTGAGTGGCATAGTTGTACCGCACTCCCAGATTGGTCTTTAGTGGACCATATCGACCTTCTTCAACCAAGAACAGGGCGGTTGAATTTGACTTCGTCTGCGGCACAATGGCGTAATTATTGGTGGATAGATCCACCGCATTAAGGGTTGAACCGGTTATTTGGGCTCCTAATATTCCTTTGGATCCAAACAATTCCTTATGGGCCAGCTCTAAGCGAGCTTCAGTGGCCGTGTTATTCCATTGGGTAGAGGCAACACCATTATTGGTAAATTCAGTATGTTGGTAATTTGTGTTGGCAGCGCTAATTTTGACAGAACTAAAGCCATCAAATGGATCATTGGTCTGATGGGCTAGATCATAGCGATTTTGTGACTGCTGAATAAAACCACCTTCAGATGTAGGAATGCCGTAGTTATGATTCATGCGTTCCATCGAAACGCCGGTATAACCATCCGTACGAATGTAGCTAGCACCCAAGCCCATACTATTTTGATTGCTAAATGAGAAAGGCAATTTACCGCTATAGGGTACGTTTACCGGTTCACCAGGATTGATGGACCACCCGGCATTTGGACCGCCTTGCTCTGCATATCCTGGAATGCGATAGTTGTTTGAATTACTGATGGCGGAATCAAAATGTAAGGCCAGAGGACCAGCAGGGGCATCTAGTTCAATATTCGCAGTCTTGCCTTGATTAACGGTTTCATAACTAGTATTTATTGCGCCAGAAACGGTATCCGGCAAAGACGTCACAATCCGATCATTTACAACGTTCACTAATCCTCCGCTTGACCCCGATCCATACAAAAGCGCAGAGGCGCCGCGCAGGATTTCGATTTGATGCAGGTTTTGCATAGGGCTTGCGACAGCATGATCTGGAGATATGCTCGAAACATCTCCAACCGATAATCCATTTTGAAGGATTTGAACCCGAGCGCCATCTAAACCCCGAATGACCGGCCTTGAAGATCCAGCGCCATAGCCTGTAGCTGCGACACCTAATTCATTAGCCAGAGTTGCTCCAAGAGTTCCTGACAGCTTATTTTGAAGTTCATCACCAGCCAATACTTTGTTGGGCGATAAGAATCCTTGGCCGTTTTCACGAACTCCGGTGACATCTAGTTGCGGCAAAGCGTCCGTTTGACTTTGAGAGTGCGCTTTGCCTATTAGCGTCAGCAAGACCAATGCTAATAGCGATAGGCGAGTAAATTTTTTAAAGCAGTAATTCATAATCATCCAAGTTCACCAAGAGCTGGTGATAAGTCAAAACGTGATTGCTCAACAGAGCACTATGTTTTAAAGGATGATGGTAGGGGGTGCGCGTGACTGATAGGCGCTACTGAATAAATTTCTTAAAAACGCATAATTCACATTAGACTGGGCTAATGTGCTTTGTTGGTCGGTGTTGGATGTCGATAGAGCACTAGGAATAAAACCTGCTAGAGATAGTGCATCAAATAAATGGCATACATCCGAGCTGTGACTCAAACTCTTATCTGAAGTGTTTGACTTGCCGATCTCCAGAGATAAATCCTGCATGCCCGCATGCGAAATGCTGTGAGAAAGACCTATCCAATGAGTTCCCAACAAGCAAAAGACCAACAATGCTGCTGTAAAAGCGGCAAAAATTTGCTTCTTAAATTTGCTTGAAAAATAGGCAACCATGGCACGAATCTTACAGGATTTGCCTGCAATGGGCCTCTCGGTGTAGAATATCGATTCCGTCGGAGTGTAGCGCAGCCTGGTAGCGCACCTGCTTTGGGAGCAGGGGGTCCAAGGTTCGAATCCTTGTACTCCGACCACTTTCTCTTGTATTACGTTTTCAGTCCCAGTACTCACTGCCTATAGCTCAGCTGGATAGAGCAACGCCCTTCTAAGGCGTAGGTCGCACGTTCGAATCGTGCTGGGCAGGCCACCTACCGCTCAATTTCTGTGCTCCAACATGCAGCAAGCTATGAATGCTCAATCCCTGTTGTGACTTAGAATGGATTCATGAATACTGGTTTAATCAAGACTTCACTTGCAATTGTTATCACATGCTTATTGTGCGCATGCTCTGTCGCTAAATTGGAGGCCCGACTAGAGGCCAATCCTCAATGTAAAGATGTCATTAATCCCAAAACAGGGGTTTTAATGCCGTGCCCTGGATCAGAGAAATCGTTTTATCGAGAGGTAGGTCTTGCGCCAGCTAAGCCAACTCCTGCAACAGCGACATCGAGCACTCCACTTCAATCTCCATCAAGTGTTGCTACAGCCGCCGTACCTACTGAACCCGGCAAAACTATTTCTACGCAGACGGACTGCAAACCACAGATACATAAAAAGACGGGTGGGACCTTGCCATGCCCAGCACCAGATTAATGAGATCTGGGTATGATGTTTATGAACCAATCTTTGAGTATTTCATTTAATTAACTGGAATTGCTATGAAAAAAATGAATGTTTTGCTGGCCATAATTACCTCGGCCATCATCTTAGCTGCTTGTAGTAATGCACCAAAATTAGCGACAGAGTCTATGCCTAGATCAGGATTTTTGCCTGACTACAACCTGTTAGTGCCGATGGCTACAAGCGATAAAGACACACGAGTTTGGCGATATCGTATTTCTGGGGTAAATCCTGGGGCTTACACTGCAGTCATTCTTGATCCAATTTATTTAAATCAAAGCGCCACTAAAGATGTCAGTATTGATGTAATCAATAAAGCAAAGGCGGCATTACAAGCCTCCATGGTTGAGGCAGTTAATGCGCGCGGAAATATCCGCATTGTTAATCAGCCAGGTCCTGGCGTCGCTCGTATCTCTGTTGGCATTACAGGGGCAGAGAGTTCAACTGACAGTCTACAACCATGGAATTTCACGCCCATTGGCTTAGCCATGAATGCTGCTGCTTATGCGGGTGGTGTGAACTCAAAAACCCCAGCACTACTTGTTGAAAGCAAGATTACTGACAGTCAATCTAAACAGCTACTGGGTGAAGGCTTAATCACTGTTCAGGGCGAATCTTTCAGGACTAGCTCTGGATCGGCAGACTCCTTTATTGCAATGGCCAAGAAGGTAGTCAGAACTGCAATGGAAACATCAGCCAATCCAACGCCAACTGGAAAATAAGTTTCTTTATGAAACTTCTCCCCATAAGGGGGGCTCTCTTTTTTGGATGAATAATGCCCGTTACCTTTCCAGGCTTTAAAGAAAATACAGCGAGCGTCCCATCGGATGACGGGCAAATTGAGATTTCGTATCTCATTGGCGGCAATGGCCCGCCTTTATTGTTATTGCATGGTTTTCCGCAAACTAAGGCAATCTGGAGTCAGGTAGCGCCAGAGCTGGCAAAGCACTTTACAGTGGTCGCTGCGGATCTTCGTGGTTATGGGCAATCCTCAAAACCCCACGGAAAGTCTGATCACTCCACTTACTCAAAACGAGCCATGGCAGCAGATCAGCATGCCTTAATGAAGAGCTTGGGCTTTAATCAATTCTTTTTGCTTGGTCATGATAGAGGGGGGAGGGTCTCTCATCGATTGGCAATGGATTTTCCGGACAGCGTATTGCGTTTAATGGTTCTGGATATTTCTCCAACCTTAACAATGTATGACAACACCACCATGGAATTTGCCAAGGGTTATTGGCATTGGTTCTTTTTAATTCAGCCAGAACCAGTTCCAGAAACCATGATTGGGGCAAATCCAGAATATTGGCTCAAGAATCACATGGGTCGCCATGCAGGAACGGGGATATTTTCACCAGATCGTTGGGCCGAGTACTTGGCTGGCGCAAGTGATCCGCAAGGCATGCATGCAATGTGCGAAGACTATCGTGCGGCTGCCTCTATTGATCTTGATCATGACCGTGCGGATCGTACTGCAGGAAAAAAGCTGAGCATGCCCCTTAAAGTTTTATGGGGTGAACATGGCTTAGTGAACAAATGCTTTAAGCCAATAGACGATTGGAAGCAGGTTGCAACTGATGTCAGAGGAGGGTCTGTGCCAAGCGGGCACTACATACCCGAGGAGATACCGGAGCGATTGCTGGCAGAAGTAAATGATTTTTTCACCCCAAAGCCAGTCTAAAAACAGCAAAAAAACAAAAACCCTAGATAAATCAATTATTTAGGGTTTAATGTTGTTATTCTGGGTGAAAATTATTGCTGGCCATGAAGCTGATGGTGCGTTCAAAGCCAAGAATACGGATGTAACGCCAAGCTATGTCGCGATACTTGCTATCCAAGTAGCCAATAGCTACTTCAGGCGTCCTTTTAGACAGGTCGATCTGTTGAATTGCACGGGCCCAACGTTTGAGTCTTGTTGACATATTTGCCACCTCCATGTGCTAACAACGCATGGAAAAGGGGGTGGGATGACACGAATTACAAAATATTTAACAAAAACTGTTGATATTGATTAAATCGAGACAACTTTATGGGGATTGAGGATATTTTGGGGGTCTAGGGCTCTTTTTAGAGTCTTCATGAGGTCGTGAGCCACTTCACCCTTATGAGCCCTTAAGTCATCTAATTTAAGCTGCCCAACCCCATGTTCAGCAGAAATAGAGCCTTGACAGCACTCTACCTGCCCATAAATGAGCTCATGGATCTGTTTTTCATTCATTTCATTAAAGGTCTTGGGGTCCATGCCCAAGGGTGGGGCAATGTTGTAGTGGAGGTTACCGTCCCCTAAATGCCCAAAATTGATAATCCTGACACCCGGGAACCTCTCCTTCATTAATGCGTCTGTTTCTTGAATGAAGCGATCTAGTGACGATAGGGGGATGGTGATGTCGTGCTTGAGATTGGCGCCTTCCTCAGCTTGGGCGAGGGTAATATGTTCTCGCATATGCCAAAACGCATTTGCCTGACTTAAATTGGTGGCGATGACCGCATCAGTAATGGTCTGAGTTTCAAATGCCTCCTCTAATATGGCTTCAAGAAGTTGCCTTACATGTGCTTCGCTCTCATGATCCGACAATTCAATCAAGATGGTGTAGGGAGGATTTCCCTGCAAGGGATTTGCCATATGTGGAAAGTGCTTTTCATTTAATGTTAATGATTCGCACGTCATCATTTCAAAGCCGGTAAGTAGGGCGCTTGCACGTTTCTGAAACAAATTTAAAAGAGCAATTGTTGAGGCGATGTTGTCACACGCAACTAAGGTAGTCCACTGTGAAATTGGCAGTGGGTATAACTTCATCACTGCGGCGGTAATGATCCCAAGAGTGCCTTCAGATCCAATGAATAAATCTCGCAGATCATAGCCAGTATTATCTTTACGCAGACCTTTAATACCATTCCAAATTTCACCCTTAGCTGTGACAACTTCTAGACCTAGACAGAGGTCCCGGGCATTGCCATAACGAAGCACATTGGTGCCACCAGCATTCGTTGCTAAGTTACCACCAATCATGCAGCTACCTTCGGCACCAAGGCTCAAAGGAAAAAGAAAGCCATTCTCGGCTGCAGTCGTTTGCACTGCCTGCAAAATACAACCCGCCTCAAGCGTAATGGTTTGGTTGGCTTTATCAATCTCACGAATTTGATTCATGCGCTTAAGATTGAGAATGATTTGTGTGCCAGAATTGTCTGGTGTTGCGCCACCACAAAAGCCCGTGTGTCCGCCTTGTGGGACTACTGCAATATGATGCTTTGCGCACAGCTTAATGATTTCCGCAACTTCAGCACTCGTGCTCGGCAGCAAAACAGCAAGCGCTTTACCTGTAAAACGTTTGCGCCAGTCAGTAAGGTAAGGCGCCTTGTCTGCGTCTTGGGTCAGAATATATTTCTGATTAAGAAAGGTTGAAAGTTGTTGAATGAAGTCCTGCATTATTTCTCAGTTTGCATTTTCTTCTTTAATGCTTTTGCATCTTTTTTGATAGGCTTTAAATACATCAGTAGACAAACAAAACCAATGGTGGCTAGCAAAGTTTCCAATACAGCCAGCCAAAAGTTTGCGCCAGTCTCAAGGATACGAACCAGGCCTTCGGTGATGTAAAGCAGGATCAGCATAGAGGCCCACTGCATGGTGTAAACGTTGCCTTTCCATAGCCCTGGAATTGCAAACAACAGGGGCACACCTTTCAGAATTAACCATGAACCGCCAGGTCTTAATGGTGAGATAAACCACTCCCAGCAAACACATAGAATGAATAAATCAACAAATGCGGCCGTCGCAATCAGTTGGTAAGGATTTTTATTCAGAATCTTTTGCATCATGATGAGATTTGTATGGTTTACTTTTTATTGAGATGCAGTAGTAGGGCCGTTTCTGCCAGACGCTTTCCTTGAGCTTTTGCTAATCGCTGCTCTTCGGCGCTGATAGGCGCACGCCCGTCAGCGTGTGCAAGGTGGGAGACACCATAAGGACTTCCGCCCGTACTAGAAGACATAAGATCAGGTTCACTATAAGGAATGCCCATCATCATCATGCCGTGATGTAGTAATGGAATCATCATTGTGAGAAGGGTACTTTCTTGACCGCCATGAAGGCTGCCCGTGCTGGTAAATACACAGGCTGGTTTGCCGATCAGCGCGCCATTCATCCACTCAGAAGAGCTGCCATCCCAAAAGTACTTCATTGGAGCTGCCATATTGCCAAAACGGGTTGGTGATCCTAGCGCAAGACCGATGCATTCCTGTAAATCAGAGTATTCAGCATAAGGGGCCCCATCTTGGGGTACGGATGCCTCTGTTGCTTCGCAAACAGTTGATATGGCTGGTACGGTTCTTAGGCGAGCATTAGCGCCGGGAACGCTTTCTATACCCTCGGCAATCAGGCGCGCCAAATCCTTGGTTGCACCATAACGGGAGTAGTACAAAACTAAAATATCGTGTTGGCTCATATTGATCTCTTATGATACGGCGATGCGCCTTATTCGTAACCCCCAATTATGGCTCTCTCTGGCAAAAGAGATCTGGGAGCGCAATCGTGATCAAAATTTGAAGCAAATTGCCGCCAGTCTAGCCTTCACAACCACTTTATCGATGGTTCCCATGGTGACCATCGCAACCATCCTCATCGGCTACCTACCCAGCGTCATTCAAGTCAAAAATTCCTTTAAAACTTGGCTTTTAGATACCTATATGCCAGGGGGCATCAATCAGCAAGTATTCATTTATTTGGATCAATTTTCTTCGCAGGCACGTGGCTTAACCTTTATTGGTCTTGCTGGTCTGATCATTACTACAGTAACGACTCTTGCTGTGATCGAGGGAGCCTTTAATCAAATCTTCAAGGTCAACGCCAGTCGCCCGCTGTATAAGAAATTTTTTATTTACAGCGCAGCCACTATCTTGGGTCCAATTCTGCTGGGCTTTGGTATTTACCTGAGCGGTGTTTTGTTTAGCGCATCGGAAGGTTGGATTAGTGCGGTATCTATTGGCTTTAAATTGGTAGCCACGATTGCACAAATCTTTCTAGCCATCCTCGTCTATGCAGTGGTATACAAAATACTTCCGTACAGCAAGATCTTGTGGCGTGATGCGTTTGCTGGAGCCCTAGTTGCCGCACTTGCGTTTGAGTTAATGAAATTCGGCTTTGCTATTTTCTTAACCCATACCGCCTTCTACAAAACGGTTTATGGTGCATTTGCCATCTTTCCTCTGGGTCTCATGTGGATTTATTTGACCTGGTGGATTACCTTGGCTGGGGCGGTCTTAGTGGCAAATTTGCCTGACATCCGTAGCGGCGTCATTAGGGTTATTCGTTACTAAAAGTTGAGTCTAAGCCCTTGATTCAAAGAGGTCTTGAGTCTATATTGAAGCTATAAATCCCTAGTTTTTGGAGACCAAATGAAAGTTCGTGACATATTACGCGTTAAAGGAAGTACTCTTTTTACCGTTGCGCCCGACACTGCGCTGCAAACAGCGGTGCTCGTAATGAGCGAGCACGATATTGGCTCTCTCGTAGTCATGGAGTACGACAAACTGGTCGGCATCCTGACTTTCCGTGAAGTGATAGCAGCATTGGCCAAGCACCATGGCAAGCTTGATGGTCTTCAAGTCAGAACGGTTATGAATCAAAAGCCCTTAACCTGCAATATGGAAACAGAGATTGATGAAGTCCGCCGTATGATGTTGGTTGATCATGCACGCTATCTACCGGTAGTAGATCAAAAAATGTTGATGGGCGTTATTTCTTTTTACGACGTCGCCAAGTCGGTAGTAGAGGCCCAAGACTTCGAGAACACCATGCTGAAGGCTTATATCCGCGACTGGCCAGAAGATACTGAAAAAGCAGCTTCCTAAGCAGTTCTAGCCATCATTTTCTGACCAATGACATAATGTCGCTATGTCAGGGAATACTTTAGGCCTCCTTTTTACTGTCACCACTTTTGGTGAATCCCACGGTCCAGCCATCGGTGCTGTTGTTGACGGCTGTCCGCCGGGCATGAAATTGTCCGAGGCGGATATTCAGCTGGATTTGGATAGGCGCAAGCCCGGGACTTCGCGTCACGTAACTCAGCGCAAGGAAGAGGATAAGGTTGAGATACTTTCCGGGGTATTCGAGGGTAAAACTACCGGAACCCCAATCGCATTACTGATTCGTAATACAGATCAACGCAGCCAAGATTATGGCGATATTTTGCAGACTTTCAGACCAGGTCATGCAGATTATGCTTATCAACAAAAATACGGTATCCGCGACCCTCGTGGTGGCGGTAGATCATCTGCACGTTTAACTGCGCCAGTAGTTGCTGCGGCAGCAATTGCCAAAAAATGGTTGCATGAGAAATATGGAACAGAGTTCTATGGCTACATGAGCCAATTGGGATCTCTTGAGATTCCATTTAAGGATGCCTCTGAAATTGGAAACAATCCATTCTTTGCGGCAAATGCTGAAATGATTCCTGAGCTAGAGAGCTATATGGATGAACTGCGCAAAGCAGGGGACTCCTGTGGTGCGCGCATTGAGGTTCGTGCACGTAATGTGCCCGCTGGCTTAGGTGAACCGTTATTCGACAAACTAGATGCAGATATTGCGCATGCCATGATGGGTATTAACGCTGTCAAAGGTGTTGAGATTGGTGCCGGCTTTAAATCAGTTGCACAACGGGGTAGCGAGCATGGTGATGAGCTACACCCTGATGGTTTTGCAAGCAATAACTCCGGCGGCACCTTGGGAGGCATTAGTAGCGGTCAGGACTTGCGTGTATCCATTGCTATTAAGCCAACCTCTAGCATCATGAGTCCTAAGCAATCTGTGGATCTGGATGGAAAACCGATTACTGTCCAAACCAAAGGGCGACACGACCCCTGTGTTGGCATTCGTGCAACGCCTATAGCTGAAGCAATGTTAGCCCTGGTGTTGATGGATCATGCACTTCGTCATCGCGCTCAGTGTGCTGACGTGCCTGATATGGCGTCTATTCCAGCCGCCCAACCTGGCTCACATCGCGACTAGCTTGGCTCTATAGATGACGCCTTTGCTTCGCTGGGCCTTCGGGTCCTTTTTCTTTTTATATTTTGCTTATGTTGGCTTGGTTTCACCGTATGCCAGCTTATTCTTTTTGGATCGCGGCTTTAACGTTCTTGAAATAGCCGTGTTGATGTCAATGCTGCAGATCACCAGAATAGTTGGCCCATTCTCCTGGGGATGGTTATCTGACTACCTCTCAAATCGCATCAGCATTATTCGCTTTTGTGCCTGTTTGGCCGCATTGATTTTTCTATGCATCTATTTTTTACAAAGTTATGTTGGCTTTTTCATTTGGATGTTTGTGCTGCATACCGTCTTGAGCAGTCTAATGCCGCTTGGTGAGTCGGCCACTATCCATGCCTTATATAAAGATAATTCATTTGATAAGCGCTACGGTCGTTTGCGCTTATGGGGCTCTATTGGTTTTATTACCATGGTGCTGGCAGCAGGGGAGCTTTTTCAGCGCAAGACGATTGAGCTTTATCCGCTTGTAGGTACCATTGTTTTGTTGGCCTTGGCCCTGATTACCTTTTGTTTGCATGAGCCTAAAATGGCTCGCCACAAAATGGTTAAAGGCGAATTGTTGATTGTGCTGTTTAATCCCGATGTGCGTTGGTTTTTGGTTTCGGGATTTTTCATGATCTTTGCGCATGCATCTTTATATGTTTTTTACTCCCTTTATCTTGCCGACCTTGGATACGATAAATTTCAGATTGGCTTGCTCTGGGCTCTTGGAGTGGCTGCTGAAGTATTATTTTTTTACTTCCAAAGTAAGATTCTCAGCCGTCTTGATGCTGAGGTGATATTACAAGCTGCATTCGGAGTAGGAGTAGTTCGGTTTATTTTGATCGCATTCCTCCCAATTACTTCCGTATTGATTGTGGCTCAATTAATGCATGCAGGAACTTTTGCGGCACACCATAGTGCTGCTACCAAATTATTGCAGCGTTGGTTTACTGGCCCGCTACAAGCTCGAGGACAAGCTCTGATGGCAACTATCTCGTACGGCTTGGGTGGAACGCTAGGAGGTTTATGCGCGGGCTGGATTTGGGAGGCTTCGCAACCAAGGAATGTCTTTGTGATGTCTGCATTTGCATGTGGACTGGCGGGTATGGCGATCCAGAAACTCAGACCGCGCCGCTACCCCGCCAGATAGAACAGATAAAAGCAGCTTTATTGGATTTTTGCCTTTGCGCGTAACTTTTGCATCATCTCTGCAAACTTGGCTTTTTGCCAATTTTTATCAGACATGATCATTTGCTTAAGTTGATCTTTCATTTCTTCGATGCTTGGCGCTTTGACATCACGTGAATCGATCATCTTAATGATGTGCCAACCAAATTGAGACTTCACTGGCTTGTCAGTGGTTTGGCCATTTTTAAGCTGCACCATTGCCTTTGAGAATTCTGGAACTAAAGCCTTATCGCTAACCCAGCCAAGATCGCCACCATTTTTAGCTGAGCCTGGATCAATTGATTTAGCTTTTGCAATCTCCTCGAAACTAGCGCCTGCCTTTAGCTGGGCAATGATTGCTTTAGCATCTGATTCCTTTTCAACCAGAATATGCTCTACGTGATATTCCTTGCCGGTGTACTGTGCTTTAACAGAATCATATGCCGCTTTTAGATCCGCTTCAGCAACACCTTCCTTTTCAATATAGTCTTCAAATACAGCCCCGACGAGTACGCCCATGCGTGCTTGCTCTAGTTGCTCTCTGACGATTTCATTTTGCAGCACCCCTCGTTTATCCGCCTCTTGCAATACCAATTCACGAGTGACGAGCATCTCGCGTGCCTGACCTCGCACTTGCGGATTATCAGGTTGTCCTGAACGCTGCACTAATTTATCTAATTGAGCTTTTGGGATTGACTTGCCATTCACGATCACGGCGTTTTGGGCCATTGCATTTGCAGACAAAAGAGTTGCCAATAGAATGCCGACAGAGAGAATTTGATGTTTTTTGAACATATTATGAAATATTGAAATAAAAGAGAATGGGAATATTCTAAAGTAGCTTTAGGTAAACGCCTCATCCGGAGTCAGGGCAATAATAGTAAGCGCATGAATTTCCTTGGGGATATGGCGATTGAGGGCTGCATAAACAGCCCTGTGACGAGCCACTAGACTTAACCCCTTAAATTCCGGTGCAATAATTTTTAGCTTGAAATGGCCACCGCCAGATGCAGCGCCAGCATGCCCAGTATGAAGGTGACTTTCATCTTCAACCAGCAGATCTACAACTTGAAAGGCCTTGCGAAGGTCCTCTTCAAATGCAGCAATGCGTTCTTGATTTGCAGTCATTCGCTTGGATGCTCCATATGTTTAGAGAGCCAAACCCCTTGAGCAATGACGAAGACTAATAACAATCCAGTGCTACCAAATAGCTTAAAGTTGACCCATGTTTCCTCAGAATATTCAAATGCGATATAGAGATTGAGGCCGCCCATAACAAAGAAGAATAGAGCCCAAGCCATATTCAGTCGATGCCAGACTGAATGTGCGCTTCTCTCTTTTAGTGTTACTTGTTTGCCCATCAATACCTGTATCCAATTTTTTTGAAAGAACTGCGCACTAATAAAAAGAGCTCCTGAGAATAGCCAATAAAGAGCGGTTGGTTTTAGTTGAATGAAGGTTTTGTCATGTAAGAAGATAGTCAAGCTACCGAATACCAGAATCATCACCAAGCTTACCCATTGCATTGCATCAATTTTGCGATGTCGGTAATAGACCCAGAGAATCTGACCTATGGTGGCTACCATTGCAACAATCGTTGCTGTATAGATATCGCCAAATTTAAAGGCGACAAAAAATAGAATGATGGGGAAGAGGTCGAATAAGAATTTCATAATGGGATTATCCAGCTATTTACTTATTCATTAGTATTTGTTGGTGTGGCATTAGAGCTTGGCTCAAACTGAAGTGATGCCGAGTTAATGCAATAGCGTAATCCGGTTGGCATCGGACCATCCTCAAAGACATGCCCCAAATGGGCATCGCAGCTAGCACAACGGACCTCCGTACGTACCATTCCATGGCTCGTATCACGAACTTCTTTAATAGAAGAAGCGTTTTCCAGTGCGTTATAGCTTGGCCAGCCACAGCCAGCATCAAATTTGGTGCTAGATAGAAATAGTGGGGTGCCACAGCAGACACATTTGTAGAATCCTTTGTCCCAATGATCCCAATATTTTCCAGTGAATGGTCTTTCGGTAGCGGACTCTCGCGTAACGCGATATTCAATATCACTCAAGGATTGCTTATATTCTTGGTCAGTTTTTTTCATGGTGACTCCAATGCACTAGATTTGCTTCTATCTTCTAAGATGAGCAGCTTACTTCAATTGACGGGGAATTGGACGGAGGCGCTAATGAATATGCCTCATACTCAGGCTGCTCGTCATAGGGATTTTCTAAAATCTTCAAAAGTTTGTTCACCTCTGAAAAATCCTTTTTCTGAGCAAGTTCTATTGCAGTTTGCGCCAAATGGTTACGAAGCACATACTTTGGATTAACTCTATCCATCGCTTCCTTACGCACAGAATCTATGCTTGATTCAGAATTTAAACGTTCTCTGTAATCAGCAAACCACCGATCAATTAAATTTCGATCAATAAAATCATCTCTTAGTGAAAATAATGCAGTCGAAGTATTTATTTTGACGTCACTAAGATTTCGGAAGAAATTCGTGAAGTCAATTCTGGAGTCATGCATTGCTTGGAGTAGTCTTTCAATTAAGGCAATATCTCCGTCATGCGCACTTTGAAAGCCCAATTTCTGGCGAAATTGAGACTGCCAAGCTTGTGCATAGGTTCTAGGGAAGGCTTCAAGTGCCGTACGAAATTGATCTTGTACCTCTTTCTCATCATTATTGACTGCTAGCAGGGGGGTCATTGCACCTGCTAGGCAAGCCATATTCCAATGCATGATTTGTGGTTGACGATAGTATGAATAGCGACCACCTTGATCACTGTGGTTGCATATATGGTCAATTTGAAACTGATCTAGGAATCCAAAAGGGCCATAGTCCATTGTCAAGCCGAGCGCACTGATATTGTCGCTATTGAGCACCCCATGACAAAAACCAAGGGCTTGCCACTGCGCAACCAGTTTGGCATTGCGCACACAGATACTTTTAAACAACTCTAAGTAGGGGTTTGCTCCATTGTTAGATTCAGGGTAGTGATACTCGATCAGATAATCGGCCAACTCTTTTAACCTATCGCGATCTTGGAGGGCGGCAAAATGCTCAAAGTGACCAACACGAATAAAGCTGGGTGCGAGTCGAGCGCAAACGGCCGCTGTTTCAATGATTTCTCTTCTTACCGGCAAATCAGAACCAATGACTGATAAAGCCCTGGTTGTTGGAACACCTAAGGCATGCATTGCTTCGCTGCATAAAAATTCTCTGATAGAGGAGCGCAATACAGCCCGGCCATCACCCATGCGCGAGAATCGCGTCTTTCCGGCGCCCTTAAGTTGGAGCTCCTGTCCAGCAATATCACCAAGCAAAATTGCGCGTCCATCTCCCAGTTGGCCTGCCCAGACACCAAATTGATGTCCGCTATAGGCCGTAGCGATTGGACTAACAAAATGATGTTCAGAAGTGCTTAACTGATTTCCAGACAATACGGCCAACCAGGCTTGATCATCTGGTAAGTGAGCTTTGTTAAGGGCAATGCCGATCAATTTGGCGGAAGAGGGTGAAAGCGCAACCCAGTATGGGTTAGGTATAGGTGTTGGAAGTGTGGTTTGGCAGACGTCATCGCCACTTAGGGTAAAGGCCATAAACCTATTCTAGGGGGATTTCCCAAACTGCGTACATGCCTCTAAAATTACCCCATGAATAAACAAGTCCAAATTAACCCCCAAACCCAATTAGCCAATTTAGGAGAAGAGCTAAACGTTCCTTTTTTAAAGCTACTTGGAGTACGTTGCTTAAGTGCTGAGATGGGCAAGGGTGAGATTTTGCTGGCGCTCAAGCCAGAGCACAACAATACCTGGGAAGTAGCCCATGGCGGTGTTTTGTTGACGTTGATGGATGTTGCTATGGCAGTTGCTGCTAGATCAGGAGATCCTGGCGACAGAAGTGTCGTAACTATTGAAATGAAAAATAATTTCATGCAGGCTGCCACTGGTGTATTGCGCGTGAAGGCGGATACCGTTCGCAGAACTGCAACCATGGCTTTTTGTGAAGCCAAGCTTTATAACGATCAAGGTGAAATTTGTTGTATGGCTACAGGCACATTTAAATATTTAAAGCGCTTAGCTACGCGCAACGCAGATGGCATACGCGTTGTAAACGACGATGGTCGCTCTGAGTAAGTCTAGACAGATAAATTTGAATCAGATGGGGAGCTGAGAGCTCCTGTAACAACGTCATGACCTACGGCCCCAGAAGCATCAAAGCGACGCTCAACTAACTCAAATTGCCCATCTTTTCGTATTCTGAGAACAGTACTTGAGCGGGTGCCGTAAGAAGGTGTTTTGATAAACGCCGGGGATAGAGCCTTTTCCCACTCCTTACTTACACCCGTGTTTGGAAGTTCATGATCGCTAGCGTGATGCGTATCAGCCAGCAACTTTAAATACTGATCGGCATTCTTGAGATGCCCTTGATCCATAGCTAAAGCTTGAGCAAATGCTGCTATACGGTGATTTACCTTTGGCCATGGCGTGTCTAACATGGCATTCGAGAGACCATATACCCCTGGCTCTAATGCTTGTTGTGGGAATACTTTGCGAGGACGAATACTTTGCCCCATCATCATGCGATTACTTACCCAATGCATTTCTGCATTTGCCGGATCGCGAAGATCTGCCATTAAAAGATTAAATCCGTTGTACTGCTGAAATCGTTTTGTATTGCTTTGAATAAATTCAGTCGGTTTGTCATTGCCAGAGAGATACATTAATGAAAGTTCGCCGCGAGTCCTTGCATCTGGGTTTTTTTCACTCGGAGCTCTAACATTCGTTAAGGCGGCAAATTTTCCAGTTTTGCTAAATCCTAACCAAGTACCAGGACTTCCCAGTACATCTGCGCGATCTCGTCCTGCCAGAACATGTGGATGCTCAGGCCACCATCCCACTGCATCAGTATTGCGTTCATAAAACTCATCACGATTCGCTGCCACTACCAAAGAGTAGTCTGGATGAGAATTCCAGGCGAAAAGAATGAGGCACATAAGCAGTTAAATATCAAGCAATCGATAAGGCAATGAGTCTATTTTTAACACAGGTCCATCGGTGCTGCCCAGATGAATTTCACCGGCTTCGAGCGCCTCTAGTTTGCATTCAATTTGAAGGTCAGTGCGACTTAAATCATATGGACTTTGAGCCGATAGGACCACCATGCCAGCTGGCTGCCCTGGATCTGTCGAGTGAAAAAGTTCAGTGCCGGGTAGTATGGATCTAGCATTTGTGACATGCGCCAGCTGGAGGCGACGCTTAATAGCACCGCGATATTGGCTGCGAGCAACTATTTCTTGGCCTGGATAACAGCCTTTTTTAAAATCAACGCCAGCAACAGACTCAAAATTGATCATTTGCGGCACAAATTGTTCTTGGGTTGCTTGAACGATACGCGGAATGCCACTTAATACCTCAAGATCATTCCAAACGGATAATTGTTCAGATGACTTATCTGAACTAGCTTGATTATTTTTTGCGACCGCCATCAAAAGGCGGGCCACTGATTGACTGCCCACCAAAACATTGGGCAATCGCAAATTAATGCCATCTGGATTGGGCTTAACATCAAGCAATTGTTCCTCAGAACAATAAAGTCCGGAAATACTCAAATCATTGGAAAGATCTGTGACTTTTACTTTGGAGCGCAGCACATACATTGACAAACGTTTAGCTGTGCTGGCTGCAATATCCTTTGAAATAAATAACACGAAGCGATCTTGTGCATCAGCTCCCGTTGGAAAAAGACCGAGCCAGGCGCTTGCCAAAAGTCTTCCTTTAGGACTGCAATATCCTACAAGGTGCGTGCCTGAATATTCTTGCGCTACCCTCCCTGGTAATGTGCGCTCAAGACCCAGAACAGAATTGGTTAATTGATTTTGCAAAAAACTTGCAGCATCCGATCCCTCAATCACAATAAGACCCCATTCCAAGAGTTCGCAGGGTAGGGAGGAGGGGTTACTAGGCCAATTTGGCTGAATTTGGGGCGAATTATTCATGACCCTTTTATCATAGCCTGATGCGTAGAAAAATTCAGAGAACGACTCTATTTTCGAATAAAGGGGCTACAAAGCGAGGGCTTAAATACTCGTTCATATTGCTAGTAAGCTTTTTAAGCTTAATGTACGGCGTTATCTTTTTAGCTACAGTAGTACCTAGCAAATCCAATAATGGAGACACCTCTACATTTAAAGTCAAGATCGCCTCACACTCAAGTTTATCGAGTATTGCCGAGCAACTTAGGGAACAGGGTATTTCGACCAATCCCTTCATCCTGCATTTGAGCGCTAGATCTTTGTTTGTTGCGTCAACATTAAAGCCTGGAACTTATCTATTTCCGACAAGCTCCAGCCTAGGCAAAATTTTGCTGCAAATTGCACGAGGTGATCGCATCAGGGAAAGCATTGCCATCATCCCTGGCATGACAATATGGCAACTAAGAATATTGATGGATTCACATTCAGCCATCATTCATCAAACTAAAGGCATGAGCAATAGAGAGCTTTTGCAAAGCCTGAATCTGAGCTACCCCAGTGATGAGGGAATTTTTCTGCCAGACACATACGTGTTCGACCCAGATGAGCCCGATCTCAACATTTATCGTAAGGCTGCTCAAGCCATGCAAAAACAGTTGATTCCAATCTGGGATAAAAGGGAGAATGGTCTACCGCTCAAAACACCTTATGAGCTCCTTATTCTGGCTTCTATTATTGAAAAGGAGACGGGGCGTCTCAGTGATCGCGGGATGGTGTCAGCGGTCTTTGTTAACCGCTTAAATAGAGGCATGCCCCTCCAAACAGACCCTACGGTGATCTATGGAATAGGGCCAAAATTTGATGGAAATTTACGGAAAGCAGACTTACGTAAAGACACTGCCTACAATACGTATATGCATAAAGGTTTACCTCCAACACCTATCGCCATGCCAAGCAAAGAATCTATTTTGGCGGGAGCGCACCCCACCAAAAGTAATGCACTGTATTTTGTTGCAAAAGGCGATGGCAGCAGTCACTTTTCTCAAAGTCTTCAAGAGCATGAGTCAGCGGTAGATCGATTTCAACGTAGGATTGCTCCAAAGAGCACAGAGAACCAAACCAATTCAAGATGACATCAACATATACAGGATATTTCATATGCTTTGAGGGCATCGATGGTGCAGGCAAGAGTACACATATCGATGCATTTCGCAAATTGATGCAAGAGCGCTATCCAGATAGAGAGGTAGTATTAACTCGTGAGCCAGGGGGCACTCCACTCGGCGAGCAATTACGAAAACTACTTTTAGATTCACCCATGAATTTAGAAACCGAAGCACTATTAATGTTTGCTGCACGTCGAGAACATATTGCTCAGGTTATCGAGCCCGCCTTAGCAGCGGGTAAGATCGTCATATCCGATCGCTTTACTGATGCTAGCTTTGCTTATCAAGGTGGTGGTCGTGGTTTAAGTCTTACCAAACTAAATGAATTAGAACGTTGGGTGCAAACCCTTCCCAATGGGGAGTTGTTGCAACCCAATCTGACTATTTTGTTTGATTTGCCTGGTGAAATCGCTGAGGCGCGACGCTCTAAAGTGCGGACACCCGATAAATTTGAGCAAATGAATTTGGATTTCTTTGAGAAAGTACGCCAAGAATATTTGCGGCGTGCAAAAGAGGATTCTGGCCGCTTCCACTTAGTTGATGCTACCCAAACACCAGAAACCATTTGGGATGGCTTGAAACTCATTGAGATCGCATTTAAGTGATTCAATTGCCTCAAATTGCTCCATGGCTTGAACCCCTCTGGAAAGCCTTAGACTTTGGCAATTTCCCTAATGCCGTTTTGCTACATGGTCAATCCGGTATAGGCAAATTTGCTTTTTCGGTTGAGCTAGCTAAAGCGTTGCTTTGTGAAAACTCTAGTGACTCAGCGCGACCCTGCAATCAATGTGAGGCATGTCATTGGTTTGACACAGGAAATCATCCAGACTTTATTGCGCTGGTTCCCGAAACACATCGAAAGCTCTTACCTCGTGGGAACTATGAGGGTGATGATGCTTCCAAAAAAGGAAAATCATCTCGTGAGGATGATAGCGAGACCAGCGAGAAGAAAGAAAAGAAAAACATCTCCATTGAAGAAACTCGCAGTGCCATAGAAAATCTTTCTATAGGCTCTCATCGCGGTGGAAATCGCGTGATATTAATTTATCCACTAGAGATGCTGCGCTCTGATTCCGCAAATACTTTATTGAAGTCCTTAGAAGAGCCCCCTGAGAACACTATTTTTATATTGCTGGCTGATAGAGTAGATCGGGTATTGCCCACGATTAGATCCCGCTGCCGTCTTCTGACCGCACCTCGCCCTCATCGCGAACAAGGATTGGCCTGGTTAATAGAGCAATTAGGGGCAATTAGCGGCCTTAAAGTCAGCAATGCTGATATTGAAACTGTTTATGACGAGCAGGGTGGTGCCCCGTTTTCAGTGTTGAGCTCACTAATAGCAAGACACAACAAGGATGACAAAGACGAATTATCAATCTCCATTCAGGCCACACGCTATTTGCTTCAATCGATGGCTCAAGGCGTCCGAATCAATTGGCTCGATACAGCTGAGAAAACACATAAAGCCCAATACGGCTTTTTGCTAGCCGCCATGCAACGCTGGGTTTCAGATTTGCAATCTGTAGCCCAAGGCGGGGTGCCACGTTATTACCCTAAGCATTTAAATACCTTAGAGGGTCTTTCTAAAATGGCCAGCATACCCAAACTGCTTCAATTTTGGAGGTTACTTGTTCAGGCTCGTCGCAATGAAAATCACCCCTTGGCCAATCGAATTCAACTTGAATCATTACTTTCGCAATACCAGCAGATATTTGGGGTCTGATGCTGCCTTGGCAAGACTAAAATACGAGTCATGTTCATAGACTCTCATTGCCATCTCGATTTTCCGGAATTTCAATCTCGACTACCTGAGGTGTTGGCTAATATGCAGGAAGCCAAGGTAAGCCATGCCTTGTGCGTATCCGTTGATTTGCCTGATTTTCCGAACGTACTTAAGCTAGCAAATAAACATCCGAATCTCTTCGCATCCGTTGGCGTTCATCCAGATTACGAGGATACGCCTGAGCCAACACTGGAGTTTCTTGTCGAGACCGCAGCAAAGCATTCCAAAATAGTCGCGATTGGTGAGACAGGTCTCGATTACTATCGAATGGGCGATCGCAGCCACGATTCCATGGAATGGCAACGTGAACGTTTTAGAACTCATATTAGAGCAGCGATTGCCTCAAAAAAGCCGCTAATCATCCACACAAGATCAGCCTCTCAGGACACCATTAGAATTCTTCAAGAAGAGGGCGCTCAAACAATTGGCGGAGTAATGCATTGTTTTACTGAATCCTATGCAGTGGCGAAGGCGGCTATGGATATGGGATTTTTTATCTCTTTTTCAGGAATTGTCACCTTCAAAAGTGCTAAAGAATTGCAGGAAACCTGCAAACAGGTTCCGTTAGATAGGATGCTAATCGAGACAGATTCTCCTTACTTGGCGCCAATTCCTTATCGCGGCAAAACAAATGAGCCTGCTTGGGTGGCAAATGTTGGCCAATTTATTGCCGTGCTTAAGGGTGTTCCCATAGAAGAATTGGCTATACAAACTTCAAGAAATTTTTATCAATGTTTTCAGATAGATAGAAAATCAACATGAGATTTGAGTTTAATAATTATTTAGTGATTTTTGTCTTTGCTATGGCAGTCAATGGCCGCGCATTTGGACAAACTGACGCTCAAATTGCAGATTTTGCCAAGGCAGCCAAATTTAATGATGTTGCTACCGTTAAAGCATTGGTTTCCAAAGGTGTTAGTCCAAATACCACGGATCCTAAAGGTGAGCCAATGCTGAACTTGGCAATTAAGGATAAGTCTGACGATGTGATTTATTTTTTAATCTCCAATAAGGCTACGGACGTAGATCAATCTAACAAGCATGGTGAAACACCCTTGATGATTGCCTCAATAGACGGTAATTTGCCTGTAGTTAAGGCGCTAGTGCAGCAAAGAAAAGCCATGATTGACCATGTAGGTTGGACGCCGTTGCATTACGCATGCGCCAAAGGTCATTTAGAAGTTGCTCAGTATTTGCTAGCAAATGGTGCCGCTGTTGATTCCTTAAGTCCTGGCGATACAACACCATTAATGATGGCAGTTCAATCCGGAAATGAGCCATTAATTAAGTTGCTCCTAGATAAAGGTGCTGATTTGCAAATTCGTAACTCGGTTGGCTTGTCTGCGATTGATATTGCAGTGATATATGACAAGCCCTGGGTTGCAGAGGGACTAACTTCACGATGGTTAAAGCTTTATAAGAAACCCTATATTTATCCCAAAGGGCTTAGCCAGCCTAAGAGCTGATTTAACTTATTTGCGTATAATCATTATTATGTCAAATAAGATAAATCTGTTATTCAACCCAACTAAGAACTGCCATGTTGAGCTTATTTCAAAACACTGACCTACCTAGCTTTGCTACCCTGTTCAATGAAATCAATACAGACATGGGAAATGGTCAGATCTGGGTCATCGTTGTTAGCGCCTGTTTGATGCTTGCTGTCCATGCAGTTGCAGTTCTGGGTATTGCAGGCGCATTTCATGCAATTGATGAAATTATGACTAGGCGGCGTATTGTGGGTGCAAGTTTCTTGTCGTATTTCATAGCCATACTCTTAGTTATTGCCATCCATTTGGCTGAAATCGTAGTTTGGGCCTATATTTGCGTAGCTTTGAAGGTATTTCCAACAAACCCACAAACCTTTTACTTTGCTGGCGAAATGTATACGACCGTTGGATATGGGGACTACAAACTGTCTGAACAATGGCGGATTCTCCCCATCATCATCTCTTTCTCCGGAATTTTTGCTGTTTCCATGTCTGGTGCTGCGCTGTACACCATGATGGGAGCTTTGCTAGGTCACCCCAATCAAAATCCAAAATCTGGCTCTGGATTCTAAATCTATGGGCTAACCGCGGTGGGTACAGGGTTCTTCTGTTTAAAAACGAGTTCTAATACCCGCCCATTGGACTCTTGTGAGCGAATGCGCCCTGGCAGCCATTCAAGATCTTTGGCCAACCAGATATCGACCTGACGCTTATAGGGGTCGTTTTCACGCTGCATTAAGGCGTAATGGCGATTTACAGATTTCCCTAGGCTAGGAATATCGTCTGAGACCGTCTCCCCATAACTCTTAAAGTTCCACATTTCTAATGTGTTGTAGTCAACCACTGGAATTGATCGTATGCTTCCAGCTTCATCCATCTTGCTATCGCCATTTAACAAAGAGGCTAATTGGAACATCAGACTAAATCTGTCTTGAGTACCCGGCAAGATCGTAGGGGTGAACTCCGGCTTTTCAGAAAAAAACATCTGCCCTTCCCCATTTGCATTGCGGTCAAAGCGCGAATATCGCGGTGGCTTTGTGCCTCTTTGCGACCAGTAAATGCTCGGCGCAATTCCGTAGGCATCTACTGATCCGCGTGATTCAAATACAAATGGGCCAACAAATGCATACGGAATATTGATATATAGGCGATAACTATTGCCATCCACAAACCAATCAATCTCACCGGTTTGGTACTTCTGCCCATCGACATACGAATCGTAATAAATAATTCCTGATGCCGGTAATTTGAAAGCGACTCCGGATTGATCTCCTAAGGCCCCCTGCTGTCCAGAACCATTTGAGTTACTTTCCTCACTCGCATTAGATGATCTAGTGTTTATTTCAGCTTTTTTTCTAAGTGCTCTCGCCATCTGAATTTTTTGTGGTGGCTCATTTTTTAATTCCGCCCTAATAATGAGATCTTCTAGAATAGGTTTTGAAACCCCAAATGAGAGGAATGGCAGCCCAAAAAATAGAATGAGATGACCAACTACTGAGACCAGTAAGGCAGCAAAAATTATCCAGAGGGATTTGAGTTTGGGTGAATCGAAACGATGATTCCCCTCTAATCGCAGTCTCAGGAAGAACTCTCCAAAAGACGACTATTTTTAGGTAGATTTGCAGACAAGAAGTCCATTTGATCTGCCAAGATATTGCGACCTTTTAGAATCATGTCTTCATATAGACTTGGCAAATATGGGGTGTATAGCAATTTCATACCAGCCTGTTCTGGAGTCTGATTGCCTTTACGTTGATTACAAGGCCTGCAAGCAATCACGAGATTCATCCAGCTATATTTACCGCCACGACTATTGGGAATGATGTGTTCTGCCTCTGCTTGGTTTTCATGTATTAAAACACCGCAATAGGCGCAAAGACCTTTGTCACGCTTGTATAGTTTGTGCTTTGTAATTACAGGAACTACATCAAAAAGATTAATCTTGGCACTACCCTTCACCGCAATAATGGAGTGAAGTTCAATGAGAGATTGCATTCCAGTAAAACGAGAGATGCCGCCGCGCATCTGAAAGATAGGATCACCTAAAGTCCATAACACGTTGTTGTCAGCATATTGCTTGGTAGATTCTTCAGCATTAACCCAGCCCTGGGGAATTCCACCTGCGTCTAATTTCAAGATGCTCAGCACAAACTCTCCTTTCTAGAAGTCATCAAATTAGAAGGCTTCGTTTGGGTCATCTTACAGAAGAAGATGCCAGCAATCAATCATCTAGGTGGTGATGAAGTTTAAGACTTTGGGTAAGTGATCAGAGTACTCAGAAATACCGTGGTCGCTACCCTCCAGCACTAGTTGCTCAGCACCCTTGTAGAATTCAACCATCTCTTGCCAATCCAAAAGCTCATCCCCTTTTGCCGCCATTAAGAAGTAGCGCGATGGATTGCTAATGACCTCTACTTGAAGATCTTTTAATTGATCGATGTATTCTGGGCGAAAATCATATGGCTCATTAGTGTCGTATGCAGTCAGCATACCAACATGCGAAGCAAGCTCTTTGGGGGCTCTCACTGCAGGATTTAAGGCCAGCCCCTTGCAACCATACTTCTCAGCCAAATAATTTGCATAATAGCCCCCTAAAGATGATCCAATTACAACCAGTCGATAATGCTTTGAATCTTGGATATGTTTTTCTACCATATCCATACTTTGTTTTGGAGAGGCTAAAAGCTGGGGGCAATACCACTCAATGGGATTCTCCTCGGTAGCCATTGACCGAATTGCCTCCCCTGTCATGACTGCTTTGCTTGATCGGGGTGATGATCGGAAACCATGTAGGTAAACGACTAAGGTTGATGACATAAGGGTAGCTTAAGCCTTTTGGCCGATTTCAAAGTTTGCCAATTTCTCAAGCGCACGCACCATAGCCGAGTGATCCCAAGCCTTACCACCATGAGCTGAGCAAGAGTTAAATAACTCCTGGGCAGTGGCAGTATTGGGAAGTGAAACGCCAAGCGCTCTAGCGCTATTCAAGGCTAGACTTAAATCTTTCTGATGCAACTCAATCCTAAACCCGGGATCAAATGTTCTCTTGACCATTCTCTCTCCATGAACCTCCAGAATTTTAGAGCTGGCAAATCCACCCATCAAGGCCTGACGAACCTTTGCAGGATCGGCGCCAGCTTTGGCAGCAAATAACAGCGCCTCAGCAACTGCTTCAATATTTAAAGCAACAATAATTTGGTTTGCCACTTTGGCGGTCTGACCATCTCCATTGCCACCCACAAGATTAATATTTTTTCCCATCAATTCAAAGATCGGTTTCACTTTTTCGAAGATCTTTTCGTCGCCGCCTACCATAATGGAAAGAGTCGCATTCTTAGCGCCAACCTCTCCACCAGAAACAGGCGCATCAAGATAATCGCATCCCAAAGCATTTATTTTTTTGGCAAATTCTTTTGTGGCAATCGGAGATATCGAACTCATATCTACAACAATTTTTCCTTTAGATAAACCAGATGCAATACCTTTGTCACCGAAAAGCACTTTCTCGACATCTGGTGTATCCGGAACCATTGTAAAAATAATATCCGCCTTGTTGGCAACCTCTTGCGGAGAGCTACATTGAATGGCTGATGTAGAAGCCAAACTCTCAGGAATTTTGGTGCGGGTATTAATAAAAACTTCATGGCCCGCATTCACAAGATGTCCTGCCATAGGTGCACCCATGATTCCTAAACCAATAAAGCCCAACTTTAATTTCTCACTCATATAGTCTCCGTATTTATTTTTTTAATTTAATGATTTGATCCAACCCAATCCAGCCTCAGTATTCGAGGCGGGCTTGTATTCGCAACCAATCCAACCCTGATAGCCAATGCTATCGATGAATTTAAATAGATGGGCGTAATTGATCTCACCTGTGCCTGGCTCATTTCGACCAGGATTATCGGCTAATTGAATATGAGCTATTTTAGAAAGGTTAGTATCCAATGTTTTGCAAAGCTCGCCTTCCATGCGTTGTGCATGATAGATGTCGTATTGAATAAATAAATTATCTGAGCCAACTTCATTCAGGATATCGAGAGCCTGCTGAGTTTTGGATAAATAAAATCCAGGAATATCAAATGTATTGATGGGCTCTATTAGTAATTTGATGTTGACCTTTTTCAATTCAGTGGCTGCATAACGCAAATTATCAACAAAAGTTTTATGTAATAGATCTGGCGTAACTCCGGCAGGTGCTTTACCTGCTAAACAATTGATCTGATGAACTCCTAGCACTTTGGCATATTCAATCGCTTTAGAAACGCCCGAGCGAAATTCTTCAATACGATCTGGCAAACAGGCAATTCCCCGTTCGCCTGCATCCCAGTCCCCTGCTGGTAAATTGTGAAGTACTAATTGAAGCTTATTCCTATCCAACTCTTGACGAATATCGCTTGCTGTAAATGGGTATGGGAAAAGAAATTCAACCACCTGAAAGCCGGCTTTAGCCGCCCTATCAAATCGCTCCATAAATGGATACTCGTTAAATAGCATGGTGAGGTTTGCGGCAAACTTCGGCATTTCGATTCCTTATGGCTATCTCGATATAAACAAGAATCTTAACAAAAGATGTGAATTTAGACGTCAGCTGCAAATAATGGAATTAGCAACTAAATTTAGCGATAAAAATAGGCTAAGATGGTAGCTAGTTCGATATAAATAAGGAAATACAATGAATACAAAATGCACTCCTATTGCCCTGATTGCGGCGGTATTTTTTGCGGGATCCGCAGCAGTTCATGCTCAGTCTGCCCCGGCGGCAAGTGCCGCTAAACCAGCAGTAATCGATGCGGCAGTGACCGATAACCGTTACCAGTTGTATGAAGGTGAAGTGGTAAAGATTGATAAGAAAACTCGCACTATTACCTTTAAAAACAAAGAGGGTGAATCTAAATTTGTAGCAGGGCCTGAAATCACCAACTTTGCACAGATTAAAAAAGGTGATCGCGTTAATGTGAGCTATGAATTAGCTGTTGCAATTGAGTTAATCAAGACCAAGAGTGATGGCGTCCGTAGCAAGGTTGAAACCAATACCGTAACCAAGTCTAAGGCAGATGAAAAGCCATCCGAAACCATTACGAACAAGACAACTATCATTGCTGATATTGTTGAAGTAAATCGCGAGAAGAAACTGGTATCAGTGAAAGGTCCAAGTGGAAAAATCACCACAGTGACCGTAAAGAACCCAGCCCTTTTGGCGGATATTAATGTGGGTGAGCAAGTGAAGGTAATTTACTTTGATGCAATGGCCGCATCAATCACTACACCTAAGAAGTAAGCAAGAACGTATTGCTTAAAATAGCCCTGACCAATTCAAATTAAAGGTCAGGGCCCATACAAAACGACCAAATTTATTCAGCTGTTGTTTTTGTAAGGGTTTTGCGCATGATATTACGCATTTTCTGGTCACCTTCAACCATCAACTTTAGTCTAGTTTCGCTTACAAGATAAGCCATTTTGGCGTTGTATTGCTCGCGCCTCAAGAGTTCAACCAATATTCCCGAAAGCAATGTGTAGGAGAGGTATACAAATATCGTGGTGATATCTCTCTGATCAACAACCGATAGAGCGCCAAAGGGCTCCATAAAGAAAAAGATTAACAATGGAGCGCTCAAGGCGAGAGTGAGGAATGCAGGGACAATACCAAAAAAATATGCAATTAATATGGTGTTAATCTGAAAGAAAAATAGTGGGAGCGAGCCACCGAGAAACGGGTGAAGCACGTAGCGCAAAGAGAAAGCTATCAAGACCCCAAAGATCGCCATTAGGTAACCGAAGCTTTTATTGGAGCACCAACGCTTGGAATTTAAATTTTGTCTCATAATTTTGGTTTATTTCGGTGTATCCTAACCTATCTCAATGAATAAGCCAAAATATTTTGATGTCTGAGCCGGTAACCCTCAAATCCAAGCATGATCTCACCATTATTATTCCTGGGCTTAATGGGAGCGGTTTGGAGCTTGGGCAGCTCCCTCGGTTTTTGGAGGCTGCTGGTCATGATGTTTTGATTCCCGAAATCCATGGATTTGTATACGGAGCACCTGCCAGCAGCTTCGAAGATTGGGCTCTACAGCTTCATCATTTGATTGACCAGCAGAAGGAAACTTATTCCGTTGTTAATCTTGCCGGAATAAGTATGGGCGCCACATTGGCAACCCTTATATGCTGTCAAAGATCAGACATCTCCTCACTTTGTCTGATGTCTCCCGTACTCAGATACGACGGCTGGTCAGTACCCTTTTATCGCCCTATTCTTGACTTCTTTTATTTTCTTGGCGCGCGCAATTGGGAATATTCTGAGCGCGAACCATTTGGCGTTAAGAATCTTGATTTACGCCGTCGCATTAGTGAAAAGTTTAAGACCTCTAAGGTCTCAGAGGTTGGTGCTGAATCAATTTCTGCCCGTCACTTACATGAAGCCAAGGGCTTGATGTCTAAAGTTCAGAATAGTTTATTTAATCTAACTGCTAGATTGCTAGTAATTCAGTCAGTCGAAGACGATACATGCTCAGTATGGTCTGCTAATGAAATATTAGCTCACTGCAAATCAGAAGTGCGTCGCGTAATATGGCTAGGCAATAGTTATCACATCGTCACAATTGATAACGAACGTGAAATTGTTCTCAATGAAGTGTTAAATTTCATTTCTCAAACTAGCGCAGTTGAAAGACATGCAGCAGATCCAGTGAGCACCGAAAATCGTAAGGTTCTCAAATTAAGAGTTGGTTACGAATAAGCCAGGCTAAATGAGAATAAAAAAAGCCCCCTATAAAGGGGGCTTTTTATTTGTCTTGGCGGAACGGACGGGACTCGAACCCGCGACCCTCGGCGTGACAGGCCGATATTCTAACCAACTGAACTACCGCTCCAAATGCATCGAGTAACGCAACATCATACAGCTTTACTACAACCAGAATAATCTGGCGTCCCCAGGGGGATTCGAACCCCCGTACTCACCGTGAAAGGGTGATGTCCTAGGCCTCTAGACGATGGGGACCTGGACTACAACAAACTGCTATTTTAAATGCTTGGTGGAGATAAGCGGGATCGAACCGCTGACCTCTTGCATGCCATGCAAGCGCTCTCCCAGCTGAGCTATACCCCCGAAATCTCGCAATAAAACTACAAGACATTCAAAACAATCCAAGATTTTATCCTATTTTTGTGCAGGTGCGCAAATTACCTACAGGATTACCTTGGAGAGCCTTTCTATAGCCTCTTCTTTGCCTAAAACAACCAACACCGAATCTATAGCTGGGGTTTGTGTGGTGGCGAATAAGGCATATCTAACAGGCATAGCTAATGCAGGCATTTTGAGCTGATGCTTAGCCAAAACTTGTTTAAATGCTGCGCTATAACCTTCTTTTGTTGGCTCAGCAAGTCCAATTGCCTCAACCAAATCTCTCAGAGCTGGGACAACCGCTTCAGGAATATTCTCCTTGATTTGCTCAGAACTAAAATGAGGCGGCGGTAAATAGAAGAGCTTAGCCCCTTCAGCAATTTCAATCAAAGTATTTGCTCGATCTTTTAAAAGCCCAACTACTTGAGTGAAGTCCGGACCTGATTCAGTATCAATACCCAGCTCATGAGCAAATGGCTTTGTTGCTACTGCTAATATTGCTGGATCTGCATTTTGAATATATTGATGATTAAGCCAAAGCAACTTTTCAGGATTATGTTGTGCGGGTGAACGTCCGAGACTTTCCAGATCAAACCAATTTACAAATTGCTCCTTGGTAAATACTTCCGCATCGCCGTGAGACCAACCTAAACGAGCAAGGTAATTCAGAATAGCTTCAGGTAGATAGCCAGCTTTTTGATAATCTCTGACGCTCATTGCGCCATTGCGTTTGCTCATTTTCTCGCCGGAATCATTCAAAACCGTTGGTAGATGGGCGTAGACAGGCGGCGTGCCACCCAAAGCCTTCATGATATTGATTTGTCGTGGCGTGTTATTAACATGATCATCACCCCGAATAACATGGGTGATTTTCATATCCATGTCATCAATCACCACGCAAAAATTATAGGTCGGCGTGCCATCTGGTCTAGCAATCACTAGGTCATCTAGCTCATCATTACTAATTTCAATTTGACCTTTTACAGCATCATTCCAAATCACTGAACCACCAATAGGATTCTTAAAGCGAATGACTGGATTTACCCCTTCAGGAATCGGCGGCAACGTCTTGCCAGGTTCCGGTCTCCATAAACCGTTATAGCGAGGCTTTTCTTTGTTTGCCATTTGCTGATCGCGCAACTGGTTGAGCTCTTCCTCACTCATATAACAGGGGTAAGCTAGGCCAGCATCCAGCATCTGTTTTACCACCTCACGGTAGCGATCAATTCTTTGCATTTGATAGATCGGACCCTCATCTAGGTCTAGGCCAAGCCATGCCATACCCTCGATAATGACGTCTACTGCCTCTTGGGTGGAGCGCTCTAGATCGGTATCTTCAATGCGAAGAATAAAGTCGCCTTTATTGTGGCGCGCAAAGGCCCATGGATAGAGTGCGCTACGAAGATTTCCCAGATGAATAAAGCCCGTGGGACTAGGGGCGAATCGTGTACGAATATGCATAATTGCCATTATCTCAGGTCGGCAATCCTAAGACTAAATCTCAAAAAACGTGGATACTTTGACCTATGAATGAATTGCTCGTCTTTGTGTGTGATGGTGCCCCAGTTAGGGGTGAAATTGTGTCGATTGGTAGCGCTTGGCAGGCAGTTTTAGAGCGCCGCAACGATCCACCTGCTGTGCGTCGCATTTTGGGCGACTTTGTAGGTGCAGCCACCCTCCTCAGCGCCAGCCTGAAGTTTGACGGCACTCTCATTATTCAGGCACAAAGCAAAGGCCCTATTCAGGTTCTCGTTGTGGAATGCAAGTCAGACTTATCAATGCGTGCGACCGTCAAGCTTTCGGTAGAGTCCTCGGCAATTCAGGACAATGCAACCTTAGCGGAATTATTGGATGCCTCTGGAAGCGGAAGATTAGTGATCACCCTTGACCCATCAGATCGCGAACCAGGGCAAGCGCCCTATCAAGGTATTGTCGCCCTTCAAGACCACCAGGGCGCAGTCATCAAACCCGTAACCAGTGCTGCCGAGGCTATTGCTTTATATATGCAAAATTCTGAGCAACTAGATACGCGCATTTGGCTGGCATCCAGCGATACCCATGTTGGCGGCCTTTTATTACAGCGTTTACCCAATTCTGGTGGTCATGCACATTTGGATCCACAAATTGCAGATGAAGGCTGGTCCCGAATCAAAACGCTTGGCGAGACAATTACTGATGAGGAATTACTTTCTCTTCCGCCGGAAACCATTTTAAGGCGTTTGTTTTTAGAAGAATCTGCTGAAAATGGTGTGCGAAGCTTCCCAGCAAGATCCATTCGATTTGCTTGTCGCTGCTCCAGAGCTAAGGTTGCTGATATTTTGCGAATGTTGGGCGAAGAAGAGGTTCAAAGCATACTTGCTGAACAGGGTGCTGTAGAGACCACATGCGATTTCTGTGCAAAACCCTATCGTTTTGATGCTATCGATTGCCTACAGGTATTCAAAACCGATTTATTAAGTGACGCTACAAGGCCACCATCTAGCGGTCACTAATGAAGACCGGTTGATTACAACTTAAATTATTGCTTTCTAGCTTGAGATTCGCTAGATTTGTCTGCTGGCAAGATTTGCACAAAAAACTCGCCTTCTTTGATCATGCCATGCTCAACACGAGCACGCTCTTCAATAGCGCGGGTACCCTCTTTTAAATCTTTCACATCCCCGGCTAACTTGGCATTGCGCAGAGCTAGAAGGCTATTTTTAGCCTCCTGAAGCTCTACTTGACGCTCCATCTCATACACCTTTAGCCATCCACCTTTGCCCAGCCAAAGCGGGTACTGGATCACAATGAGTAATACCAGCATAGAGTAGATGACGATCCGCATAATTTATCGAATCTTAGCGTTTGAGGTTATAAAAAACAGACTTACCAGGATAAGTTGCAACATCGCCCAAATCTTCTTCAATACGTAGGAGCTGATTGTATTTAGCAATACGATCCGAGCGAGATAAAGAGCCAGTCTTAATTTGACCTGCGTTGGTACCAACCGCAATATCTGCAATAGTGCTGTCCTCAGTCTCGCCTGAACGATGAGAAATCACTGCGGTGTAATTTGCACGCTTAGCCATCTCAATAGCTGCAAAGGTTTCTGTCAGGGTACCAATCTGATTGATCTTAATCAGAATGGAGTTAGCAATGCCTTTATCAATACCCTCTTGAAGAATCCGAGTGTTGGTAACGAACAAATCATCACCAACTAATTGAATTTTCTTGCCAAGCTTCTTGGTGATATCGGCCCAGCCATCCCAGTCACCCTCATGCATACCATCTTCAATTGAAACGATTGGAAATTGATCTGCTAAATTGCCAAGATAATCTGCAAACTCGCTTGAGCTCAGTTGCAGTCCTTCACCAGACAGGTGGTACCTACCATCTTTGTAGAATTCACTAGCAGCACAATCCAAGGCTAAAACAACGTCTTCACCGGCTTGATAGCCAGCACCTTCGATGGCTTTCATAATGGTTTGCAAGCATTCGTGATTGCTCTTGAAATTTGGCGCAAATCCACCCTCGTCACCAACAGTAGTTGGCATACCTTGTGCCCCCAAAATTTTCTTCAATTCATGGAAAATTTCAGCGCCACAACGCAACGCATCGCGGAAGTTTTCAGCGCCTACCGGCATCACCATGAACTCTTGGATATCCAAGCTGTTATTAGCATGCGCACCACCATTAACAATATTCATCATGGGCACTGGCAACTGCATACCACCAGATCCGCCAAAGTAGCGATATAAAGGTAAGCCAGCTTCTTCAGCAGCAGCCCTAGCAACCGCCATGGAAACGGCCAAAGTAGCGTTAGCACCAAGTCGCGCTTTGTTGTGGGTACCGTCCAAGTCAATGAGTGTGCGATCTAGAAAAGCTTGCTCGCTTGCATCCAAACCTAAAATAGACTCAGCTATTTCAACATTGATGTTTTGAACTGCTTTAAGGACACCTTTGCCCAAATAGCGAGCCTTATCACCATCGCGCAGCTCAATCGCCTCACGTGATCCTGTAGAAGCGCCAGATGGCACAGCTGCACGACCCATTACCCCAGACTCAAGCAATACATCGCACTCAACTGTTGGGTTGCCGCGGGAATCCAGAACTTCTCTACCGATGATGTCAACAATGGCGCTCATGCACCTTCTCCTTAAAACAATATGAAATGGGTTTAACTAATAAAAAGTTACTTAAAACTGTCTTCTAAAAAAGAACCTGTTGATTTAATAACACTATCAATTGCCACCAATGATTCAAGTAACTCTTTCATTCGATCAAGCGGAACTGCATTAGGGCCATCAGATAAGGCTTTAGCAGGGTCTGGATGCGTTTCCATAAAAAGACCGCTGATTCCGACCGCAACAGCAGCACGGGCTAAAACTGGCACGAATTCACGCTGACCACCACTAGATCTACCCTGGCCGCCAGGAAGTTGAACTGAATGGGTTGCATCAAAAACTACGGGTGCTTTTGATTCTCGCAAGATTGCCAAGCTGCGCATGTCTGAAACTAAATTGTTGTATCCAAACGATGCCCCGCGTTCGCACACCATAAACTGATCCGCAAGGTTTTTTTCTATTGCAGCAGCGCGTGCCTTTTCGATTACATTGAGCATTTCATGTGGCGAAAGAAACTGTCCCTTTTTAAAGTTGACAGGCTTGCCACTTTGAGCACATGCGCGAATAAAGTCTGTTTGCCGACAAAGAAATGCGGGTGTCTGTAATACATCCACAACACTTGCAACTGCATCAATTCCACTAATGTCATGAACATCTGTCAGAACTGATACACCAACTTGTTTTTTAACTTTAGCCAAAATTTCCAAGCCCTTTTCCATTCCCAAACCACGGAACGATGTGCCGGAAGAGCGATTGGCTTTATCAAACGAAGACTTGTAGATAAATGGAATATTTAATGCTGTAGTAATTTCTTTTAGCTGCCCAGCAATATCAATAGCGGATTGCTCAGATTCAATGACACAAGGACCCGCAATCAGAAAGAAGCGATTATCTAGACCAACATCAAAACCACAAAGCTTGAATGCGCTCATATTCTTCCCCTATGCAGCCTGCTTCTCGGCAATTTTTTGATGCTCAAGTGCAGCACTAATGAAAGCAGAGAATAAGGGGTGGCCATCACGTGGTGTTGATGTAAATTCAGGATGGAATTGCACGCCAAAGAACCAAGGATGAATAGACGCAGGTAACTCCATCATCTCCGGTAACTCTTCATTTGGAGTTCTGGCAGAAATAATTAATCCAGACTGCTCAAGTTGTGGCACATAGGTATTGTTTACTTCATAGCGATGGCGATGGCGCTCATTCACTTCAGATCCATAAATGCGATGCGCTAAGGTGCCCGCTTTAACTGGACAGCGTTGTGAACCCAGGCGCATAGTTCCGCCCATATCTGAGTCGTTTGAACGCTTTTCAACATTTCCCTCTCGATCAAGCCACTCTGTAATGAGCGCCACAACAGGTTGCTCAGCCTGAGGATCAAATTCCGTACTATTTGCCTTCGTGAGATTAGCAACATGGCGAGCAAATTCAATGACGGCCAATTGCATACCTAAACAGATACCTAAATAAGGCACATTATTTTCGCGTGCGTAACGAATAGCAGCGATCTTACCTTCTGTTCCGCGCTTACCAAAACCACCTGGAACCAAAATGGCATCTAAAGATCGCAGACAATCGATGCCATCTTTTTCGATCACTTCAGAGTCAATGTAATTAATATTCACGCGCGTATGCGTGTGAATGCCAGCATGACGCAAAGCTTCAATAAGAGATTTGTATGACTCTGTTAATTCAACATATTTTCCGACCATACCAATGGTCACTTCATGTTGTGGATTCGCCATTTCATAAACCAACTTTGCCCAAACAGAAAGATCTGCAGTTTTCGCTTTGAGGTCAAGTTGACGGCAAATTAAATCATCCATGCCCTGTGCGTGCAGCATTTCTGGAATCTTATAAATTGTGTCCACATCCCAAACGGAAATAACAGCTTCCTCACGAACATTTGAGAAAAGTGAAATCTTTGCGCGCTCATCCTCTGGAATTGGTCGATCAGCTCGACAAAGTAATACGGTTGGCAAGATGCCAATCTCCCGTAGCTTTTGGACTGAATGCTGAGTTGGCTTGGTTTTTAACTCGCCAGCACTATTAATGTAAGGAACGAGAGTCAAGTGCACAAAAGCGCAGTCATGCAAGGGCAGGCGCAAGCTCATTTGTCTGGCAGCCTCCAAGAATGGCAGCGATTCGATATCGCCTACTGTTCCACCAATCTCACAAATTGCAACATCCGCTTTGCCATCGTGACTTGCCTTGGCACCACGCTCAACAAATGCCTGAATTTCATTAGTAATATGGGGAATAACTTGAACAGTTTTCCCCAAGTATTCTCCGCGACGCTCTTTGCTAATCACAGATTCATAAATCTGGCCGGTAGTGAAGTTATTACTTTTGCGCATCTTCGCCGAAACGAAGCGCTCATAGTGGCCCAAATCTAAATCGGTTTCAGCGCCATCCTCAGTAACAAAAACTTCGCCATGTTGGAGTGGGCTCATTGTGCCCGGGTCAACGTTGATATAAGGGTCTAATTTTAGGAGGGTGACTTTCAGGCCGCGGGATTCGAGAATCGCGGCAAGCGAGGCAGCTGCGATTCCTTTCCCTAAAGAAGAAACCACACCACCAGTGACAAAAACGTATTTGGTCATCGCTTAAGCTCTGTTGGAAAAAGTAATTATAACGATAGAGGGCTGCTAGATATAAATTTCAAAATCAGTAATATGAATGGGATATCCACCCTTTAGTCTAATTTTTGTCCTTATGCGCCTCATATTTGCGATCCTCCTTGCCCTACTCTCCCTCTTTTATTTCCTGCCATTTGCAATTGCATTCAACAAGAAACGGGCAAATTCTGGGGCTATTTTTGCCCTGAATCTCTTTCTAGGCTGGTCTCTGATTGGCTGGGCAATCGCTTTGGTGTGGGCTATGAAGGACGAAGAGGTCTTATAAGCCATAAGGATTACCAAGGCTATATGCCTTTTATTCATCCCTTAAATTGCGTAAAAACCCTAATATGCTGTGAAATTGACCATTTTTTACACAATTTAAAGCCTTAAAGTCTTATATAAGACTTAAATAAACATCTATAATTTAGTAAATCGGGAGAAAATTCCCTTTTGGCCTTTCTATTGACCACTTTTACCTCATAGGAAACACAATGTTAGAAGCCTATAACGCCCAAGTTGCCGAGCGCGCAGCTCTTGGTATTCCAGCCCTTCCTTTAACCAAGGATCAGACTGCTGAATTAGTTAAGTTATTAAAAAACCCACCAGCTGGCAAAGAAGCTGAGCTCGTAGAGTTGATTACCAACCGCGTTCCTGCGGGCGTAGATGAGGCAGCCAAGGTAAAGGCTGAATTTTTAGATGCAATCGCGAAAGGTACGGATAAATCCCCTTTAATTTCACGCATCAAAGCGACTGAATTGCTTGGCACGATGCTTGGTGGATACAACATCAAACCTTTGGTTGAGCTATTAAGCGATTCTGAGTGTGGTGGCGCTGCCGCTGCTGCCCTCAAGAAAACATTATTAATGTTTGATTACTTCCATGATGTTCAAGAACTCGCTGAAAAAGGCAACGCTAATGCGAAGGCAGTATTGCAAAGTTGGGCTGATGCCGAATGGTTTACAAGCCGTCCAGCGGTTCCGGAGAGTTTAAAACTTACTGTATTTAAAGTAACCGGTGAAACCAATACCGATGACTTATCTCCTGCGCCTGACGCTTGGAGTCGTCCAGATATTCCGCTACATGCAACTGTAATGTTGAAAAACCCACGTCCAGGTATCGAGCCTGATGAAACTGGGGTTCGCGGCCCAATGAAGCAAATTGCCGAACTACAGAAAAAAGGCAATCAAATTGCTTACGTAGGTGACGTAGTTGGTACTGGCTCTTCTCGTAAGTCAGCCACAAACTCCGTCTTGTGGTGGACAGGTGAAGATATTCCTTTTGTTCCCAATAAGCGCTTTGGCGGCGTTTGCTTAGGCACCAAAATTGCTCCAATCTTCTTTAATACGATGGAAGATGCTGGTGCTTTACCTATTGAGCTTGATGTAAACCAAATGAATATGGGCGACGTAATTGAATTGCGTCCATACGAAGGTAAAGCATTTAAGGACGGCAAAGAAATCGCCTCCTTCACAATGAAGTCTCCTGTGATTTTCGATGAAGTACGTGCCGGTGGCCGTATTCCACTAATCGTCGGTCGAGGCCTTACAGCGAAAGCACGTGCAGCTCTTGGATTGCCTGCATCAACTGAATTCCGCGTACCGGTGAGCCCTCCTGATAACAAGAAAGGCTTCAGCTTGGCGCAGAAAATGGTTGGTCGTGCTTGTGGCCTACCTGAAGGTCAAGGTGTTCGTCCGGGCACTTACTGTGAACCACACATGACTACTGTTGGATCACAAGACACCACAGGTCCGATGACACGCGATGAATTAAAAGACTTGGCATGTCTAGGCTTCTCTGCAGACTTGGTAATGCAATCATTCTGTCATACATCAGCCTATCCAAAGCCTGTCGATATTCGCACTCACCATGAATTGCCAGCATTTATGACTAACCGCGGTGGCGTTGCATTGCGCCCAGGTGATGGCGTAATCCACAGCTGGTTAAACCGTTTATTGCTCCCTGATACCTGCGGTACAGGCGGCGATAGTCATACCCGTTTCCCAATCGGTATTTCATTCCCAGCTGGCTCTGGCTTGGTTGCTTTCGCAGCAGCTACTGGCGTAATGCCCTTAGATATGCCTGAGTCTGTCTTGGTTCGCTTCAAAGGCAAAATGCAGCCTGGTATTACTTTGCGTGATCTGGTTAATGCCATTCCTTTGTATGCAATCAAAAAAGGTTTGTTAACCGTTGAGAAACAAGGCAAAAAGAATATTTTCTCTGGCCGCATTCTTGAAATCGAAGGTTTGCCTGACCTTAAAGTTGAGCAAGCATTTGAATTGTCTGATGCTTCAGCTGAACGCTCTGCTGGTGGCTGCGCAGTTCAATTGAATAAAGAACCAATCATTGAATACATGCAATCTAATATCACTTTAATGAAGTGGATGATTGCAAATGGTTACGATGACAAACGCACTTTAGGTCGTCGCATCAAGGCAATGGAAGCTTGGATCGCAAAACCCGACTTACTCAAGGCTGATGCCAATGCTGATTATGCAGAAATCATTGAGATTGATATGGATGAGATCAAGGAACCAATCTTGGCATGTCCTAATGATCCGGATGATGTCAAATTCCTCTCAGAAGTTGCTGGTGAGAAGATTGATGAAGTATTTATCGGTTCTTGCATGACGAATATTGGTCACTTCCGTGCGGCTGGCAAAGTATTGGAAGGAAAATCCGACATCCCTACTCGCTTATGGATTGCCCCTCCTACCAAGATGGACCAAATGGTTCTGACTGAAGAAGGTTACTACGGTGTGTTAGGTCGCACTGGTGCACGCATGGAAACCCCTGGCTGCTCACTCTGCATGGGTAACCAAGCACAAATCCGTAAAGGCTCCACAGCAGTTTCTACCTCTACACGTAATTTCCCGAACCGCTTAGGTATCGATACGCGCGTGTTCTTAGCTTCTGCTGAGTTAGCATCTGTTGCGGCACTCTTAGGTCGCTTGCCTACTCCGAAGGAATACTTGGAGCAGGTAGAGTCCTTAAATGCGAAGTCAGCCGAAGTCTATCGCTACATGAATTTTGACAAGATCAAGTCATTTAGTGATGTAGCTGATACAGTAACTATCTAAGTTATCAGCTCAGACGCCTATCTAAGGTGTCGAATAAAAAAGGCGATCAATTGATCGCCTTTTTTCTTGGTCAGAATTGATCTAGATGGATAACTTAGATTCTTGGCGTGCATTTTCACGGCTAATGCCTGACACCCATTTATTGGTTGGCAGGCCGGTTTTCTCAAAGATGAGCTTTGCACGTTTAGATACGTCTTTCCACTCTGCCTCTAATTTTGGACCCTTAAATGCAATGGCAACGACATTGCAGTCATGGGATTCCGGAAATAAGAGTACTCTGTTATCAAAAGCCTCGCAGATATTCTTTAAATTTAGCTCAAAGCTTTTATGACGTGAAAATAAATTCACTGTGATAACACCCGGACCTTTAAGAACATTGAAACAGCCCTTATAAAACTCTAAAGAGCTTGCAGCTGGGCCATCGCAGATCGCATCATACAAATCGACCTGAACAGCATCAAACTTCCCAAAATACTTTTTATTCTTCACAAACTGTTTTGCATCAGCTTGATGGGTTTCCAATTTAGGGCCATCATCTGGCATAAAAAACATCGAACGGGCTGAAACGATAACTGCTGGGTTAAGTTCGACCACAGTTGTTTTCACGGCTGGGCAATACCGATATTGAAATTTAGCAAGAGCGCCAGTTCCCAGACCAAGCTGTGCAACACGCATACCTGGCTTAGTTTCCAAAAATAATAACCACGCCATCATTTGCTGGTTGTATTCAAGGTAAATCTCATCCGGGTCACGAATGCGCATTGCCCCCTGAATCAGTTCGGTGCCAAAGTGCAGATATCGAATGCCACCACTTTCTGAAAAAGTGACCGGCTCCATTAAATGTTCAGTAGACAAATTAATTTGCCCAGCGACGTGCGTTGCGGAATAAACGCATCCATGGGCTGGCGCCATCAGGGATATCTAACCACTCAGGCGGGCACCAACTCATTTGAGGCGCCCTAAAGACCCGCTCTGGATGAGGCATCATGACCATAAATCGACCGTCTGGTGTGGTGACCCCTGTAAGACCGCCTGGCGAGCCATTGGGATTCATGGGGTAAGTTTCCGTAGGATTTCCTTGATGATCCACAAAACGGAAAGAAGCTAAGCCCTGCTGCTGAATTTGCTCCAAATTTCCTTGCTGACTAAAGTTGGCATAGCCTTCACCATGTGCAATCGCAATCGGAATTTGACTGCCTTCCATGCCTTGAGTAAAGATTGATGGTGAAGACATCACTTCGGCCATCACAAGGCGAGCTTCATATTGCTCGGATTGATTGCGTGTAAATTTCGGCCATGCTTCTGCACCAGGAATGATTCCTGAAAGATTGCTCATCATTTGGCAACCATTACAGACGCCCAATGCAAAGCTATCTTGACGATTAAAGAATGTAGAGAACTGGTCTCTCAGTTGTTGGTTAAATAGAATTGTTTTTGCCCAGCCTTCACCTGCGCCAAGCACATCACCGTAACTGAAACCGCCGCAGGCAATCAAGCCTCTAAAGTGATCCAGCTTTGCTTTACCACTAAGCAGGTCAGACATATGCACGTCATAACTATCAAATCCAGCCCAGTTAACTGAGTAGGCCATTTCCACATGAGAATTAACACCCTGCTCTCTTAAAATAGCGACCTTAGGACGTGCATTCTTGGCGATATAAGGCGCTGCAATATCCTCAGAAGCATCAAAGGTCAGCTTAGGACTCATTCCTGGATCAGAAATATTTTCCAAAAGTGCGAATTCGCTATCTGCGCAAGCTGGGTTATCGCGTAAACGGGCAATCTGATAACTAGTATTCGTCCACATTTTTTGCAGAACTTCACGAGGCTCAGCAAAGATATTCTTGGCATCACGCCAGATTTCAATACGGCCATTGGTATTGGGCTTGCCAATGACGTGACTGTAAGCACTAAGACCTAAATTCCTGAGAGTGGCAAACACGGCATCACGATCTTCTTTGCGAACCTGAATAACAGCGCCAAGTTCTTCATTGAATAAAGCGCGCATAGTTTGTTCGTGGCGACGACCAGAGACCTGTTGTGCCCAATTTTTAGCATCGCCGTAATCAGGCTCTTGTCCTGCATCCATGGCAATCATATCGACATTTATCGAAACGCCGCAGTGGGAAGCAAAAGCCATTTCCGCAATACAAGCAAGCAAACCGCCATCGGATCGATCATGGTAGGCCAACAATTTATTGGCTTTACGCAACTCAATAATTGCAGCAGATAAGGACTTGAGATCTTCTGGGTGATCAAGATCGGGGGCAACCTTACCGGATTGGTCTAAAACCTGGGCCAAGATACTTCCAGCCATGCGATTTTTGCCGCGACCCAAATCGATCAAAATAAGTTCGGTCTCCAAAGGTGAGCCCGCTTGATCTTTAAGTTTTAACAACGGTGTTAATGTTTTACGCGCATCTTCAACTGATGCAAAAGCAGAAATAATCAAAGAAACTGGAGCAACTACTTTTTTGGCTTCATTGCCATCTTGCCAAGCGGTCGACATTGACAAAGAATCTTTGCCAACGGGGATAGAAATACCCAGCGCAGGACATAACTCCATACCTACTGCTTTTACTGAGTCAAACAACTTTGCATCTTCTCCAGGTGCGCCACAAGCGGCCATCCAGTTGGCGGATAACTTGACACCCTCAAGACCGAGAATATCTGCAGCCAATAGATTGGTTATAGCCTCACCAACAGCCATTCGCGCTGCTGCAGGAGCATCAATGACTGCCAATGGGGTCCTTTCCCCCATAGACATGGCTTCGCCACGGTAACCCTTGTAATCCATCATCGTGACTGCGCAATCAGCTACAGGAACTTGCCATGGACCAACAAACTGGTCGCGTGCATTTAGGCCACCGACTGTTCGATCGCCAATAGTGATAAGAAATGATTTGCTGGCTACGGTAGGTTGTTGCAAGACCCACGCAATTGATTGCGCTAGATCAGTGTCAGTAACATCTAACTCTTTAAATTCTTGAGTAATGCGTTTGACATCACGATGCATCTTTGGGGGCTTACCTAAAAGAACCTCCATCGGCATATCAATTGGTGAAGCAGCATCTGCACCAGATGCTTGTTTTTCGTCACTTAAGGTCAGTTGACGCTCTGCTGTTGCCTCGCCAACTACTGCAAATGGGCAACGCTCACGTTCACAAAATGATTTAAAGAGATCTAAATCCTTTTTATCAATTGCTAAGACATAGCGCTCTTGAGATTCATTGCACCAAATCTCCGCAGGGCTCATGCCACTCTCTTCAAGTGGTACGTTGCGCAATTTAAAAGCAGCCCCTAAACCAGCGCCATCCGCTAGCTCTGGAAATGCATTCGATAAACCACCTGCCCCAACATCATGAATAGACACAATCGGATTTCGTTCACCGAGCGCTCGGCAGGCATTAATTACCTCCTGTGCACGACGTTCCATTTCTGGATTGCCACGTTGTACAGAATCAAAATCAAGATCAGCAGTATTTGTACCAGTTGCCACAGAACTGCCAGTTGCGCCGCCCATGCCAATGCGCATTCCAGGGCCACCCAGTTGAATCAATAGATGGCCTGCTTGTATAGCCTTTTTTTCAGTATGTATGGCATCGATGCTACCAATACCGCCAGCAATCATGATGGGCTTATGATATCCACGACGAGTGCCATCTAAGGTTTGTTCAAAGACGCGGAAGTATCCACCCAGGATTGGACGGCCAAATTCATTATTAAATGCAGCGCCACCAAGCGGGCCATCAATCATGATTTGCAAAGGTGTTGCAATGCGCTCTGGTTTACCGTATTTCTTAGCTTCCCATGGAAGATCTGTGCCAGGGATATTCAGGTTAGAAACAGAGAAGCCTGTTAGTCCTGCCTTAGGACGACCACCAATACCGGTGGCGCCTTCATCACGAATCTCACCACCTGCGCCGGTAGAAGCGCCTGGGAATGGTGCAATCGCTGTTGGATGATTATGTGTCTCCACCTTCATTAGGGTGTGAACTAAGCGAGTATCTTTTTCGTAACGATGATCCTCACCCTGAGGAACCCAAGTTTCAGCCTCACAGCCAACCATCACCGCCGAATTATCGGAGTAAGCAACAATCGTTCCTTGAGGTTGCAATTGGTGCGTATTACGAATCATAGCGAACAAAGAACGCTCTTGATCATCCCCGTCAATCGTCCAACTGGAGTTAAATATTTTATGACGACAATGCTCGCTGTTTGCCTGAGCAAACATAATCAACTCAACATCTGAGGGGTTGCGTTGTAACTTAGTAAAGTTTTCAGTTAGATAGGCCACTTCATCATCAGACAGAGCAAGACCCAAATCCTGATTAGCCTTATCAAGCGCAGCCCTACCTTCTGACATCACAGGAATGCGTACTAAGGGTTTATCTTCAAGGGATTGATATAAATGATTGGCTTTATCGGTTGAATCAATAACAACTTCGGTCATTCTGTCATGAACCGCAGCGAGCACTAATTGCGTTTGTTCTGGAGTCAGCGCTTTTTTACTCTTCCAAGCAAATTGAACGCCTCGTTCAAGACGCAATACATCCAATCCGCATTGACGAGCAATATCCGTGGCTTTACTAGACCAAGGAGATACCGTTCCAAATCTGGGGATCACAATTGCGCCTTGACTATCTGTCTTGCCGTTGCTGAACCATGATTTACCCAGATTCATTTTTGAAATAAATGGCTGACCGTAAGTCAATAAACTTGCCATGACTTCTTTATTTGCGGCACTGAACTCAGCTGTCGACCAAACAAAATGAAGGTACTGGGCTTCGATGGACTCAAGATCAACCCCTTGGGCTGCCAACGTGGCTAAAAGTCGCTGTTGGCGGAAGGGGGAAAGCGCATCAGCGCCGGGTAAAAAGTGGAAGAAAGACATCCCTAGATTATAAGGTTTTGCCTACAGCAATCGACCACCCTGAAGGTGTAATTGCCGCTGGCACCGATCGGCTAGGGCTTGGTCGTGGGTTACCAGAATCAGGGTCGAATGATTTACCCTATTAAGCTCAAAAAGCAGGTCAATAACCCGGCTCCCACTCTGCTCATCCAGGCTACCCGTGGGCTCATCAGCAAACAAGATGGCGGGCTTCATGATGAAGGCCCTAGCAAGAGCTACTCGCTGTTGCTCACCCCCAGAAAGTGTTTTGGGAAAGTGGTTTGCTCGATCAGATAAGCCCACTTGTTGAAGGCAAATTAGAGCATTCTCCTTGGGAGAGTTAAGTCCGTTCAGCTCGGCTGGAAGCATAATATTTTCAAGCGCCGTTAAGTGGGGCAGCAACTGCAAGGATTGAAATACGAACCCCACTTTTTGACCCCTTAGCTTGGCTCGTCCATCTTCATCTAGTTGATTTAAATTATGAGAAGCCAACTCAACATGACCACTGGTGGGTGTGTCCAAACCAGCTAGAAGGCCAAGCAATGTACTTTTACCAGATCCAGACGCACCAGTAATGGCAACGCTTTCTCCCTCGCAGACATCAAAGCTAATGTCGTGCAAAATAGTTAATGATCCGTCACTAGATAAAACCTGTTTACCTAGATGTATCGCACTAAGAACCTTTACCGGAATACTCATAAATGCATCAAATGATTTGGTTGAACTTCTTGAGTAAAAAACTGTCGTCCACATTCATGGCGGTCACCCTATTTTGCCTGCTAATTCCCATTAGCACCTACGCGCAGACAAATACCACTATTTTGGTGATGGGTGACAGCCTATCAGCAGAATATGGCTTGGCCCGGGGATCTGGCTGGGTAAGACTTCTAGAAGATCAACTTCACAAGGAAGAAAGCCGATGGAGCGTGTTTAATGCGAGCATCAGCGGCGAAACAAGCTCTGGAGGCCTAGCTAGATTATCGAAACTCTTAGAACAAAAGAAACCAGGAATCGTACTCTTGGAGCTTGGCGCAAATGATGCCCTGCGCGGACTATCAATCCAGGAATCTGAAAATAATTTGCGCAAGATGATTCAGCTGAGCAAAAAGTCTGGAGCAAAAGTACTCTTATTTGGTATGCAGATACCACCCAACTACGGGCAGGAATATACCAAGCAGTTTAAGAACCTATATACAAAATTGGCATCTCAAGAAAATGTGCAATCACTCCCCTTCTTTTTAAAAGGGGTTGCTTCTGATACCACTTTATTTCAAGCTGATCGTATTCATCCAAATGAACAAGCGCAGCCCATTCTCTTCAAAAACGTATGGGACGCTATGGCACCCTACCGAACACTACTAAAGGGTAAATAACTTAGCTGCCTGAGCCCGATGAAGACGGCTTGAGGGGGTTGATGACTTTTACTCCAGCCACATCACGCCAGTAAGCCATAAACCCTGCAAACTCCGATTGAGCAGCCAATGCCTGTATTTGCTGGGCTTGCGCTTTGTGCACCTTTGCATCTACACCAGTGGGTTGACGAAGCTGATCTACCCGATACAAGATCGTGCCGACACCAGGATTTTGAACGGACACCACTGCAGGAAATTTATCGGGATTAACCGACATCACATCATCAAGCGCTCCGCCTACCAAATTCCCAGGCTTGTTACGAGATACCCAGATTGGAGCAGCAAAGCCAGAGGCGCTTTTGGGATCTTTTTGCAATGCCGCATAGCGGTCCGCCGCAGCGCTGGTGGCCAATTTCTCAGCCATGCGCTGACTGACTTGTCGCTTGACTTCTGCCGCCACATCTTTGAATGGCAAAGTTTGTGCCGGGTGAAAAGTGACTACACGTGCCGAAACAAAAACGCCTGGTGAAGTTTGCACGGCTTCTATGTTGCGCTTATTCTTAACAGCCTCATCCCCAAAAAGAGATTGAATAACCTTGGGGTTAGCCAATGGGTGATCCTTTCCAACACCAGTTACACCAGAGCGAGTAACCCCTTTCTGCGTTTGAACATTCAGCTTTAGCTTATCTGCGGCAGGCTTTAAGCTGTCTGACTGGTCATAAGTCATATTGGCAAACTGATCCGCCTTTTCACTAAACACCTTGGCGTCATCCTTTGGATCCGTCTTGAGAACAATGTACTCAACATCAACATATTCAGGGCTCTCAAAGAGCTTGGCATTAGCGTTATAGAAAGTCTGCAAATCCTCTTGGGAAGGATTTACTTTGGACAAGTAATCTTTGGCATCGAACGACATCGCTTGCACTTGACGTTCAGTTTCATAGAGAGTTGAAATGATTTCAGATAATTTTGGGCTAGCAATTTCTGTGCGAGCTACAGAGTTAACCAACTGGCCAATTTTCAGATCAAAAGCTTGGCTTGCATAAAACTGCTCTTCATTTAAACCATTGCTTGCCAATAATTGCTTAAAGCGAGCATCATCAAAACTGCCATCTTGTTTATATAGCGCACGAATTTGTGGAATATTCTGCAAACTTTTAACGAGCGCCTCTTTCCCAACTTGCAAGCGGAGATTGCCAACAGCAAAACCCAAAATACGCTGTTGTAATAACTCATTCAAAATGGCCTGCCTAAAGGGTAGGCTCTGTGCAATCTGTGCATTTCCACCGACGCGTTCTGCTTGACGTTTTGCAGCAGAGTCGACCTCCTGCGCAGTGATAGGCTTACCGTTGACTTTCACAAGATCAGTTTCTTTATCCAAAAAGCTGGAATAACTTGAGATACCAAAAAAAGCAAAAGATGGCACGATTAAGAGCATCAAGGCTAACTGCAGAATTCGTTGGTGCTTACGGACGGTATCAAACATGAAAAAGTTCGCTAGTAAAAATATGAATACTAGGAGTTTACTAGGGCTGAGGCTAAAGAGTGTTGAAATGCCTGAGCAGGCATATGGGGGATGGTAATAATTTGGTGGGCGCTGAGAGGCTCGAACTCCCGACATTCTGCGTGTAAGGCAGACGCTCTACCAACTGAGCTAAGCGCCCCAAAAATATTACAGCTGAGATTGTAACCTAAGAGCAGGTATTGGGTGGATTTTCCGCTAAATCAGCCTATATTACTTAGGCGATCTAAGCGGAAAATTACCCTATTTTCAGTGCTTAAGAACGTCCGGAGCAGCGCCTTTTTCACTTGCTTTACCAGCTTCTGTAGCCTTCTTAGCCAACTCTTCAGGAGTAGGATCCGGCAAGGCTTCAGGCATTCTCTCTAACGCCAACTCCAGGACTTTATCAATCCAGCGAACGGGAACAATTTCGATCGCATTCTTGACGTTATCTGGAATATCAATCAGATCTTTTACATTCTCCTCTGGAATCAAAGCCAACTTAATTCCGCCACGGTGTGCTGCCAATAATTTCTCTTTCAATCCACCAATAGGCAAGACTTCACCGCGCAGCGTAATTTCGCCCGTCATGGCAACATCTGAGCGAATCGGAATACCAGTAAAGACAGACACTAAAGCCGTTGTAATGGCGATACCAGCGGAAGGACCATCTTTAGGCGTCGCACCATCTGGAAAGTGAATATGAATATCTTTCTTTTCAAAAGATTCATCAGCAATACCGAGGCGTTTTGCTCTAGAGCGAACAACTGTGCGTGCAGCCTCAACAGACTCTTTCATCACATCACCGATCGAGCCGGTGCGAGTAATGACGCCCTTACCTGGCATAACTGCTGCTTCAATAGTGAGCAAGTCGCCGCCTACCTCTGTCCATGCTAAGCCAGTAACCTGGCCAACTTGATTTTCTTTACCAGCCAAACCAAAGTCATACATACGAACAGAAAGAAACTTCTCCAGGTTGTCTGCATTTACAACAACAGGTGCCGCCTCTTTCTTCAAAAGCAATAGCTTGACCACCTTGCGGCAGATCTTGCTGATTTCACGCTCTAAAGAACGGACTCCAGCCTCGCGAGTGTAGTAGCGAATCATATTGCGTACAGCGCTATCTTCAATCTTGAGCTCGTCTTTTTTCAAACCATTATTTTTGATTTGCTTAGGAATCAAATAATTGACTGCAATGCTTGTCTTCTCATCCTCTGTATATCCAGCAAGACGAATAATTTCCAGACGATCAAGCAATGGTCCTGGAATGTTCAAGGAGTTAGAGGTTGCAACAAACATCACATCAGAAAGATCAAAGTCGACTTCAACATAATGATCTTGGAAGGTATGGTTTTGTTCTGGATCTAAAACCTCTAGCAAAGCACTGGCTGGGTCTCCACGGAAATCCATACCCATCTTATCAACCTCATCTAAGAGGAATAATGGATTACGTACCCCAACCTTCGTCAGGCTAGTGAGAATCTTGCCAGGCATAGATCCAATATAGGTACGGCGATGACCACGAATCTCAGATTCATCGCGCACGCCTCCCAAGGCCATACGCACAAACTTTCTGTTAGTGGCTCGAGCAATAGATTGCCCTAAAGAGGTTTTACCAACGCCCGGAGGTCCAACCAAGCAAAGAATTGGGGCCTTTACGCGATCAACACGTTGCTGAACCGCGAGATACTCCAAGATGCGCTCTTTAACTTTATCCAAGCCATAGTGATCTTCATCCAATACTTTTTCAGCATTTGCGAGGTCATTATTAATCTTGGTTTTTTTCTTCCATGGCAAATTCACCAGCGTATCAATAAAGTTTCGAATCACCGTAGCCTCAGCAGACATAGGCGACATTAGCTTCAATTTCTTAAGCTCAGACTCAGCTTTCTTCAAAGCTTCCTTGGGCATGCGTGCAGCTTTGATACGCTTCTCTAACTCCTCTAGATCAGCACCCTCTTCTCCTTCACCCAACTCTTTTTGAATGGCTTTTACTTGTTCATTCAAGTAGTACTCACGCTGACTCTTTTCCATCTGACGCTTCACACGTCCACGAATACGCTTCTCTACTTGCAGAATATCAATCTCACTCTCGAGATCTGCAAGCAAGCTTTCCAAACGCTGCACAACATCCGTCATTTCCAGTAAACGTTGTTTCTGCTCAAGCTTGACTGGCAAGTGCGCACAAATGGTATCAGCCAAACGACTTGGATCATCGATGCCACCCAAAGAAGACAGAATCTCTTGGGGCACTTTTTTATTGAGTTTTACGTATTGATCAAATTGAGCCATGATTGCACGACGTAATGCTTCGGTTTCATGGGCATCAACAGCATTGATTGCTGTTGGAGTAGCTTCGCAATTGAAATAGCCAAGACTATCCTCAATTTGACTCACTTCAGCGCGCTGCACACCTTCCACAAGCACCTTTACAGTGCCATCTGGCAACTTCAACATTTGCAAAATATTCGCAATGCAGCCTACCTCATACAGATCCTCAATGACAGGCTCATCCTTAGCGGCTGCTTTTTGGGCTACTAGCAAAACATTTTTGCCAGTTTCCATGGCAGCTTCTAGGGCTTTTATTGATTTTGGACGCCCTACAAACAGAGGGATCACCATATGAGGAAATACAACTACGTCCCGCAACGGGAGTAAAGGTAGTTGAATAGGTTCAGAGGGTAGTAATAAGTGGCCAGGCATGGGGCAAATCCTCCAAAATAATCAAACCTCAAAAGCCATATTCAGCAGCATTTAAATATGTAGCCACTAAATACAGACATAATTCATGAATAGCATACTACCTATATGGGTAATCATTTGAGAAAAACAAGGGGTAAAAAGACAAAAATGGGGCAAAAATGCCCCAAAAATAGCGAAAACCCTAAGAATTTAAGCTTTTTTGCTTAAATCTGCTTGTTCAGCATCCTGTTTGTAGACCAAAAGGGGTTTGCCGCCCTCGGCAATGCTATTTTCATCAATAACGACTTTTTGGACATTCTTCAGAGAAGGTAAGTCATACATAACATCCATCAATGAGCCCTCCAAAATCGATCTCAGGCCACGAGCACCCGTTTTACGTGCAATAGCCTTTTTAGCGATAGCAGAAAGCGCTTCTCGACGCACCTCCAACTCAGAACCCTCCATGGTCAAGAGGGCTTGATATTGCTTAACTAAAGCGTTCTTAGGTTCAGTCAGAATCTGAATTAAAGCTTCTTCATCCAATTGGGCCAATGTTGCAACCACCGGTAAACGACCAATTAACTCAGGAATCAAGCCAAATTTAATCAAGTCTTCTGGTTCAACTTCAACTAGGAGGTCACTTACACCGCGATCATCCTTGCCGGGCACGGTTGCATTAAAGCCAATACCCGTTTTAGCGGTACGTTGTTGAATAACCTTTTCAAGGCCGTCAAAGGCACCACCACAAATGAACAAAATATTCGTCGTATCTACTTGTAAGAAATCTTGATTGGGGTGTTTACGACCGCCTTGTGGCGGCACAGAAGCCATGGTGCCTTCCACTAGCTTTAATAGCGCTTGCTGAACACCCTCACCCGATACGTCGCGAGTAATGGATGGATTGTCTGACTTGCGTGAAATCTTATCGATCTCATCAATGTAAACAATACCGCGCTGCGCTTTTTCTACGTTGTAGTCGCAGGCTTGCAGTAACTTCTGGATAATATTCTCAACGTCTTCACCCACATAACCAGCCTCAGTTAAAGTGGTTGCATCAGCCATCACGAATGGAACGTCTAACATGCGAGCTAAAGTTTGGGCTAACAGAGTCTTGCCTGAGCCAGTAGGCCCAATTAACAGAATATTGCTCTTTGCGAGTTCAACACCGTCAACAATTGCCTTGGCTGGGGTCTTGGATTCTTTCTTATCTGAGACCTCTACAGGCTTACCATCTTTATCTAGCTTCTCTTTTTTGGGCTTAGGCAAGTATTGCAAGCGCTTGTAGTGGTTGTAGACAGCAACTGCCAAGGTTTTCTTTGCATGATTCTGACCAATGACATATTGATCTAGGTTTTCACGAATTTGATGCGGTGTTGGTAATGAATCATCACCCTCTTCCTTTGGAAGCTTAGCAATTTCCTCCTGAATGATGTCAGTGCAAAGATCGATGCACTCATCACAAATAAACACAGAAGGGCCCGCAATGAGTTTTTTAACTTCGTGCTGACTTTTGCCACAAAAAGAGCAATACAGAATTTTGTCTGTTGAATTAGTTGTGTTGGTATCGCTCAAAATAAACTCAATAAATTTCTAATGCAAATTAAGGGCGCTTTTCAATAACCTTATCGATCAAGCCATATTCTCGTGCTTGTTCTGCTGACATAAAGTTATCGCGATCCGTATCTTTCGCAATCGTTTCGATCGATTGACCAGTACGATCTGCCAGGATTTTGTTAAGGCGCTCACGCAAATACAAAATCTCACGTGCTTGAATCTCAATATCTGATGCTTGACCGCGTGCGCCACCTAATGGTTGATGAATCATGACGCGAGAATTAGGTAAGGCATATCGCTTCCCTTTTTCACCTGCACACAACAAGAATGCGCCCATACTAGCAGCCATGCCCATGCACAAGGTGCTGACATGCGGTTTGATAAATTGCATCGTGTCGTAAATCGCCAAGCCCGCTGAAACCGATCCGCCTGGAGAATTGATATACAGTGAAATTTCTTTGTCTGGATTTTCACTCTCGAGGAACAATAGCTGAGCTATTACTAAATTGGCAGTTTGATCATTTACTTCGCCAACTAAAAAAACTACGCGCTCACGCAATAATCTGGAGTAGATGTCGTACGCTCGCTCACCCCTACCAGAGGTTTCAATCACCATAGGAACTAGGCCGAGGCCTTGTGGCTCTAGATTGTCAGAATGAGAATGATTGTGAATCATTTTGAAACCTCTTATTGGTATGTGGATAGCTTAGTTTAGCTTGCTGAGCTCTTCAAAAGTCACGGCTTTATCGTTAACTTTAGCTTGAGATGTGAAGTATTTGATTACGTTATCCTCAAGAACCAAGTTCTCAATATCTTTCAAACGACCGGGATTGCTGTAGAACCAGCGTACAACCTCTTTAGGATCTTCATAAGTAGCTGCTTGCTCATCAATTTCAGCCTTAATTTGATCGGCGGTAGCGGCCAAGTTTTGATTTTTAACCAGCTCGCTCAAAATCAAGCCAAGACGAACGCGCTTAGTTGCCTGTTCTGCAAAAATCTCCGCAGGAATCGGGGCATCTTTCGCATTCGGAACGCCACGCTGCATCAAATCCTGACGTGCGCCTTCAACTAAACGTTCTTGCTCAGAGGCAACCAAGGACTTAGGAACATCGAGTTCACAAAGGCTATTGAGCTTATCCATCACTTCATTCTTAAGCAAGGAAGTGATGCGACGCTTCACTTCGCGCTCTAAATTTTCTTTTACTTCAGCACGCATTTTTGCAACACCGCCTTCAGTAACACCCAAAGACAATGCGAAGGCATCATCGACGGCTGGCAAATGTGCCCAATTTACGGACTTAACCGTAATTGTGAATTCAGCAGTTTTACCTGCTACATCTTTACCGTGGTAATCCGCTGGAAAACTTAATGGGAAGGACTTGCTTTCGCCTGACTTAAGACCCAAGGTGGCCGCTTCAAACTCAGGAAGCATGCGACCTTCACCCAAAACATATTCAAAGTTCTCTGCTTTACCGCCAGCAAACTCAACGCCATCAATCCTACCGACGAAATCAATAACCACTTGGTCGCCGTTTTGTGCTGCGGTATTAGAGCCGCCGTCACCATGAGCGCCAGCCTCACCACGTGGGTGGTAGTGAACCTGCTGCTTACGCAATACATCTAAAGCGCGATCAATTTCAGCTTCACCAATTTCGGTTGAGTATTTTGTAACTTCTGCTGAGCTGAAGTCACCAATCTTTACTTCTGGCAATACTTCAAAGAAGGCATCAAAAACCACTTTATCTGCATCAAGTTCACTCTTTGGCTCAAGACGCGGTTGACCCGCTAAAGCGACACCCTCTTTTTGCGCAAGCTCATAAAACATTTCAGCAGCTTTATCGAACTGCAATTCGAAATCAACTTGCATGCCATGCTGTTTTTCAACGAGATTCTTTGGAACCTTGCCTGGACGAAAGCCAGCCATTTTCATGGTCTTACCAACTTTAGCTAAACGGGCTTCGCGGGCTTTTGCCAAATCGGCACGCGCGAATTCCAAAGTCATTTTGCGGTCTAGTGAACCTAAATTTTCTATCTGCACAGCTATTCTCGTCTCTTAATTGAAATCTGGAAATGTGAAGTCCAAGCCAAGTAGCAATCTTGTGGTGCGAGGAGGGGGACTCGAACCCCCACACCATTTCTGGCGTCAGGACCTAAACCTGGTGCGTCTACCAATTTCGCCATCCTCGCGAATATCCGCAAACTGCCAAGCCTAGACTTCACTCTAAAGACCATAATTCTACAATGCCTAGGGTTTTAGAGGATCTTTTAGGCCTTATAGAGCAAAGCTACCGCATGGACGGCGATGCCCTCGCCTCTGCCCAAATGGCCAAGTGACTCATTGGTCTTGGCCTTGAGATTAACGTGGCTGGGGGTCACGGCTAAATCAGCAGCAATATTGCGGACCATTTCTGGCAAAAAATCAGCTAATTTTGGCTTCTGGCAAATGATGGTTGCATCCACATTACCAATCTGGAAACCGGCTGCCTGAACCTTTTGCAAGGCAGCCCTGAGCAAAATTCGACTATCCATACCCTTAAATTGAGGGTCCGTATCTGGAAATAACTGTCCAATATCATTTAGGCCAGCTGCCCCAAGCAATGCATCTGTTAGTGCATGCAACAAGGCATCTGCATCAGAGTGTCCCAGCAGACCTTTTTCAAAAGGAATATGAACACCGCCCAAAATTAGTTTTCTATCGGCGACTAAGGCATGCACATCGTAGCCCTGACCAATACGGAACTGCGGGAAGTGTGAATTAGTTTGAGTCATTGGGGAGGCCTATGATGTTGACTTGTTACCCGAGCTTAAAAGCAATTGCATCAATTCCCAGTCAGCTGGGTGCGTGACTTTAAAGTTACGTGCAGCACCTTCAATTAATAGAGGCTTATCGCCAGCGAGCTCAATCGCACTGGCCTCATCCGTCACATCGGCTTCAAGACGAATGGCGTTATCAATAGCATCATGCAATTGTTTTAATCCAAACATCTGCGGGGTTTGGGCCAGCCAAAGATGTTCTCTGGGAATGGTTCTTTCTGAGTGCGGGATGTTTCCGGCAACCACTGAATCAAGATCTGCTTGCTTTAATGTATCTGCTAGCGGAACAGCTAAGATGCCACCACTTTTGGATGATTGGACCGAGTGAATTAACTTTTGAATTAATGTTGGTGTAATACCCGGTCTAGCTGCATCATGCACCAATATCCAGTCATTTTCGGAAACGCCGGATTCCATCATCGCAGCCAAGGTATTGCGCACAGTCTCTTGTCTGGTTGGACCGCCTGTTGGTACCACATGAATCCCTGAATCGGACTGAGCAATAGTTTGCAAAATTGGATTGGTAATAAAACTGGGGGTAACACCAATCCAAATGGATTCGATCTGAGGGCATTCCTGAAAGGCCTCTAGCGCATAAGAAACCATGGGCCTTCCAACCAATTGCTGGAACTGCTTTGGTAATTCGCCGCCCAAGCGTGACCCTGTGCCTGCCGTTGGCAAAAGTGCATGGCAACGTTTGTTTGTGTGATTTCCAGAATCCATGCCTGATTCTATAATGAGCCCAGATGTCTGACGCATTAAATCTAGCACCCCCCATACCCGCTCCGCGGGCTGGGCAGCGCTTTACCTTTTCTGGGCTAGTAGGATCAGCTGATGCCGCCTTAATTGCCCAAACTGCCCTGCGCTATCGCAATCAGTTTTCAGTCATGGTGATCTTCTGCGCTCAAGCCCAGGAAGCTCAGCGCCTTCTGGAAGAAATTCCCGCTTTTGCTCCACAGTTAAAAACGAGACTCCTTCCTGACTGGGAAATTCTTCCCTACGACCATTTCTCACCACATCAAGATTTAGTCTCCGAGCGACTCGCCACACTTTATGAGTTACTCAATGGTAGTTGCGACATTGTGTTGGTGCCAATAACAACCGCATTACAAAGACTAGGGCCTCCAAACTTTTTATCTGGTCACACCTTTTTCTTCAGACAAGGCGATAAGCTCAATGAGGCTGCTTTAAAGCTACAACTGCAACAAGCTGGCTATGATCCTGTAAGCGCGGTAATGCGCCCTGGTGAATACAGTATTCGAGGCGGGCTGTTTGACTTATTCCCAATGGGATCTAATTTACCTTATCGATTAGATTTATTCGGTGATGAGATTGAACAAATTCGCGCATTTGATCCTGATACTCAGCGCAGCCTATATCCGGTTAAAGAAGTTCGCCTGCTGCCTGGACATGAGTTTCCATTTGATGATGTCTCGCGCACCGCCTTTAGGGGTCGCTGGCGTGAAGTCTTTGAGGGCGATCCGAGTCGCTGCTCAATCTATAAAGATGCCAACCTAGGTATACCCAGCGCAGGAATTGAGTCTTACCTACCGCTTTTTTTTGAAGAGCGCTCCAACCTCTTTGATTATTTTCCTCGCTCGGGCGATCCTGTATGGCTTGTTAGCATTGGTCATATTGAAGAGACCATCAAAGGATTTTGGAAGGATACCTTCTCTCGTTATGAGTTCCTTAAGCATGATTTAGATCGCCCTATTCTTCCTCCAAAAGAACTATTCCTAGACGTTGATGAATTTTTTACCCTTTCTAAACCCTATGCACGCTTAACCCTCGAAAAGGATGCGGCAGCTAAGAGCCAATTTCTCCCAGTGCCTGATATTGCAGTGCATCGTCGTGACACTGACCCTATCAACCTCCTTCGCAAAGTTGTGGCATCAGAAAAAGTTCGCGTATTAGTTTGTAGTGATAGCGCAGGTCGCAAAGAATCCATTCGCCAGCTTTTTGACGAAAGTAATTCCGTAGCTGGGCAAGACGGCAAGCCACTCTATCCCCTAAAACCAGAAGGCTTCGATAGTATTGCTGAGTTTATTAAGAGTGATTCTGCATTTGGTCTAGTCACTGCCCCACTCTTTAATGGATTTTCTTGGCCCGCAGAAAATCTTCTCGTCATTACTGAGGCAGAGTTATTCACTACAACTGCAAGACAGAGACGTAAAGGGAAAGCAAGTGAGAATGCCGATCCCGACATGCTCTTTAAAGATCTTTCTGAACTGAAGATCGGTGATCCTGTAGTACATGCAGAGCATGGTATTGGGCGATACCAAGGCTTAGTTCTCTTGAATTTAGCGCCACCAAAAGAAGCTCCCATTTTTGAAGAGTTCCTCCATCTACAGTATGCAGGACAAGCGACCTTATACGTCCCTGTACAGCAATTACAGATGGTGACTCGTTATGCAGGCTCCGATCCTGATTCAGCACCGCTGCATCAATTAGGCTCTGGACAGTGGGATAAAGCGAAGCGCAAAGCTGCTCAGCAAATTCGTGACACCGCCGCCGAACTGCTAGGACTATATGCAGCCAGAGCAATTCGCAAAGGACACGCCTTTGAATTTTCAGCTCATGACTACGCTGCTTTCGCAGAAAGCTTTGGATTTGAAGAAACCCCTGATCAAGCTAATGCGATTGCTGCGGTAATAGGCGATATGACTAGTGGTACACCTATGGATCGCCTAGTTTGTGGTGATGTAGGCTTTGGTAAAACAGAGGTTGCGCTGCGCGCAAGCTTTGTGGCCGTCATGGGCGGAAAGCAAGTTGCCATCTTGGCACCAACCACCCTGCTTGCAGAACAACATGTAGCCACCTGGAAGGATCGTTTTGCAGATTGGCCCGTGCGCATTGTCGAACTATCACGCTTTAAAACCACCAAGGAAATCAATGCAGCCTTAGAAGCTATTGCCAAAGGCGATGCAGACATCATTATTGGAACGCATAAATTACTTTCAAAAGAGACTCAATTCGCAAACCTCGGCTTGGTTATCGTAGATGAGGAGCATCGCTTTGGGGTTCGTCAAAAGGATGCTCTGAAGGCATTACGTGCCGAGGTCGATATCCTCACACTGACAGCTACACCAATACCTAGAACATTGGGCATGGCTATGGAAGGGTTGCGCGAGTTTTCGATTATCGCCACAGCACCCCAAAAGCGCCTAGCAATTAAGACCTTTGTGCGGCGTGAAGGGGATGGCGTCATTCGAGAAGCCGTTCTACGCGAAATTAAACGTGGTGGTCAGGTTTACTTTTTACATAACGAAGTTGAAACCATTCAGAACCGTAAACATGCATTGCAAGAGCTTATTCCAGAAGCGCGTATTAGTGTTGCCCACGGTCAAATGCATGAGCGCGAACTGGAATCTGTCATGCGTGAATTTGTTACGCAGCGCACCAATATATTGTTGTGCACCACCATTATTGAAACGGGCATTGACGTACCTACGGCCAATACGATCATCATGCATCGCGCAGATAAGTTTGGCTTAGCGCAGCTACATCAATTACGTGGTCGTGTAGGTCGTTCTCATCATCAAGCGTATGCCTATTTGCTAGTGCCCGATCCAGAGGCGCTAAGCAAACAAGCACAGCTAAGGCTCAATGCCATTCAAGCAATGGAAGAGCTCGGCTCTGGCTTTTATTTAGCCATGCATGACTTAGAGATTCGTGGGGCTGGTGAAGTGTTGGGCGATAAGCAATCCGGTGAAATCCATGAAATTGGTTTCCAGCTGTATACCGAAATGCTCAATCGGGCTGTTAAGTCCTTACGCAACGGCAAAGAACCTGACTTGCTATCCCCACTTCAAGCAACAACCGATGTCAATCTTGGTGTTCCCGCCCTACTTCCAGAAGATTATTGTCCTGATGTGCATGAACGCCTATCCTTATACAAGCGCTTTGCTGGGACACATGATTTTTCCGAATTGATGGGCTTACGCGAAGAGCTAGTAGATCGCTTTGGCGATCTACCGGACCAAGCCAAATCTTTTTATGAGACGCATCGCCTACGTCTAGAGATGACCGGTTTTGGCATCAAAAAGATTGATGCAACTCCTATATCCATACAGATTCAATTCATCCCGAACCCGCCCATTGATCCAATGAAGATCATTCAGCTTATCCAGTCCTCAAAGCACATCCAACTCAATGGGCAGGATAAATTAAAAGTACTTCCTCAGAAAGACCGTGAATTTGAGAAGCTTGAACAGAGACTAGATGCCATTCGCAATATCTTGCGACGTCTCAATGATTCAGCCGTCTTAAGCTCAGCTAAAGTCAACTCATAATCCGATTATTATTAAGTCATGCCCAATCACCAAATCCTTGTTGCCCTCTCCAGAAATCCTATAGCTGAAAAACTGGTCTTTACTTTAAAGGATCAAGCGTCAAAATTTGGTGTTTCGCTCCATTCTATTGGCGGACAAAGGGGCAATGGAACCTACTATGTCGAACGTCTTGAAGCCAACGCTAATTTAGATACCGCTCAACGGGAGCAGCTTAGAACGATTTCTGCAAACTTTAATGCTGATCTATGTTTTCTGAGATCCGATCTGATACCACAAGACATTCGCGTCCTAGCGATGGACATGGACTCAACCTTAATTAATATCGAATGTATTGATGAGATCGCCGACTACACAGGCAAGAAATCCGCTGTAGCGGAAATTACAGAAGCTACCATGCGCGGAGAAATCAAAGACTTTAAAGAAAGTTTGCGCAGGCGTGTTGCCTTGCTTGAGGGCGTCCATGCTGACGCGCTTGAATCTGTTTATCGCGAGCGCTTACGCCCCAATCCTGGTGCAGCTGAACTATTAGCTGGTGCCTATGAACGAGGGTTGTACACCCTCCTGGTCTCTGGCGGGTTTACTTTCTTTACTGAAAAGCTGCGTGAGCAGTTGGGATTCAAGCAAACGCAGGCCAATACATTAGAAATTATCGATGGCAAGCTCACCGGCAAAGTACTTGGCGATATCGTGGATGGCGCAGCCAAGGCTGCTCATTTGGATGAAGCGTGCGCTCGCCTTGGTTTCTCAAAAGCCAACGCCATCACCATGGGAGACGGCGCCAATGATTTAATCATGATGAATGGTTCAGGTATTAGTGTTGCCTATCAAGCAAAACCAGTTGTCAAAGAAAAAGCCGACGCGGCTTTTGACCGAGTCGGCTTAGATGCTGCTTTACTACTAATCTCTTAAGTTTTTACCTAAGAGATCAGCATAATATTTTGACGGCTATATATTCCTATAGCTTATAGACGCTCAAAAATGGTGGCAATACCTTGACCGCCACCAATACACATTGTTACCAAAGCGTATTTACCTTGGACGCGATGCAATTCATGGATTGCTTTAGTAGCAATCGCTGCACCTGAGCAGCCAATTGGGTGACCCAAAGCAATAGCACCACCGTTAACGTTAGTCTTAGCAGGATCCAAACCTAAGCCCTTAGTAACAGCCAAAGCCTGTGCGGCAAAAGCCTCATTCGACTCAATCACATCAATTTGATCTAGTTTGAGACCAGCACGCTCAAGAGCCAATTTAGTGGCAGGAATTGGACCTTCACCCATGATATGGTTTGGTACACCGGCAACCGCATAAGAAACTAAACGTGCGATAGGCTTATGACCAGCCTTCTTGGCAGTCTCAGCATCAGCCAATACAAAGAATGCTGCGCCATCGTTAATGCCAGAAGCATTACCAGCAGTAACAGAGCCGCCTTCTTTCTTAAATACGGCTTTCATCTTGCCGAGTGTTTCCATTGTGGTGTCTGGCTTGCAATGTTCGTCAGTATCAAACACGATATCGCCCTTGCGGGTTTTGATGGTGATTGGCACGATCTGAGATTTGAAACGGCCTTCCTTAATTGCATTTGCAGCACGGCGATGCGACTCAACTGCTAATGCATCCTGCTCTTCACGAGTCAGTTTCCATTTTTCAACAAGGTTTTCTGCAGTTACGCCCATATGACCAACGCCAAATGGATCCGTTAGAACAGCAACCATCAAGTCCAGCATCTTAGTGTCACCCATACGTGCACCACTGCGCATTGCTGGCGAACCATACATGCCGCGGGACATTACCTCAACGCCACCGCCAACACCGTAATCACAATCACCCAACATGATCTGCTGAGCAGTGGTCACGATCGCTTGCAAGCCGGAGCTGCATAAACGATTGAGCGCCATCGCTACAGATTCCATTGGAAGACCTGCTTGAATCGAAGCCACGCGAGCAACATAGGCATAGCGACTATCTGTAGGAATCGTATTTCCTACGGTCACGTAATTAATTAACGCTGGATCCACACCAGAGCGTACAACCGCCTCTTTCATCACAATGCCGCCGAGCTCTGAAGGCTCAAAGCTGCTGAGAGAACCATTAAAGGTGCCAATTGCGGAACGAACTGCACTTAAGACAACGACATCACGACTCATATCAATCCCCTTTACTAAGCCCAATAATTAGGCTGACACTGCACTAAATAATTACTAAATAAGCAATCCAACTATCAGTTTTATTCGATTCGTCAAGTTTCGGCTATTAGGTCATGCCCTTGGGAGCTAATGACTGTCGCACGAATGATTTCTCCTGCACGATAGCGTTTTGAGGGCTTGCTTGGTGGCAAAACCCTCACCAGACCGTCAATTTCAGGGGCATCACCAATACTTCTGCCAATACCGCCTGATTCATCAACGCGATCAATGATGACCTGAATGCGTTTGCCTATTTTTTTAGCAAGTCGTTTAATCGAGATTTCCTCTGCTTTTGCCATGAAACGAGCACGCCGTTCCTCACGAATTTCATCTGGAACGGGGTTATCCAACAGATTTGCTGTGGCACCCTCTACCGGCGAATAAGCAAAGCAACCCGCTCTATCAATTTGCGCCTCATCCAAAAAGTTGAGTAAATACTCAAACTCTTCCTCGGTCTCACCGGGAAAGCCTGCAATAAAAGTACTGCGAATGACTAAATCAGGACACGCTCGTCGCCATGCTGAAATGCGCTCTATATTTTTTTCGCCACTAGCAGGACGCTTCATACGTTTCAAAACATCTGGATGTGCATGCTGTAGTGGAATATCTAAATACGGCAGAACGCCATAACCATGCTCCGAGAATTGAGCCATTAAGGGCAAGACGTCGTCTACATGCGGATAAGGATAGACATAGTGCAATCTTACCCAAGCCTGATGCTCACGGGCAATTTGATTTAAGGCGTTTACCAAATCAAACATCTTGGTTTTAACGGGTTTGCCATCCCAAAAACCTGTTCGATATTGAATATCCACACCATAGGCACTTGTATCTTGCGATACTACCAACAGCTCCTTTACGCCTGACTCAAACAAGCGTTTGGCCTCTAACAAGACTTCGCCAATAGGTCTTGATACAAGATCACCGCGCATATTAGGGATGATGCAAAAAGTACAGCGGTGGTTACAGCCTTCGCTAATTTTGAGGTAGGCGTAATGCTTTGGTGTTAGTTTGACGCCAGCAGGTGGTACTAAATCTGCAAATGGATCATGCGGCTTGGGTAGATGCAAATGAATCGCTTGCATCACCTCATTGGTAGCGTGCGGCCCTGTCACAGCAAGGACCTTAGGGTGAATGCTGGAGATCAGATCGTTTCCATCCGCATTCTTCCTGGCACCCAAGCAACCAGTGACAATCACTTTGCCGTTTTCTGCTAGAGCCTCGCCAATCGCGGAAAGACTCTCCTCTACGGCGGAATCGATAAAACCACAGGTGTTTACAACAACGAGGTCTGCACCGGAATAATCTTTAGCAGTCTCGTAACCTTCTGCACTGAGTTGCGTCAGGATGAGCTCTGAATCTACTAGCGCCTTAGGACATCCTAAGGATACAAATCCAATTTTTCCAGCCACAACTAGTCTTTTTCAGTCTTATTTGGCTGAGCTGTAAATGGGAAATTTCCAAAGATATTTTGTGAGCCTTGTACTTGCTCTTGCATCTTAATAAAAAGATCTTTGCTCTGCTCCATATAGTTACCCATTAAACCTTGCATGAGCGGGTTTTGCAGATTCATCATCTGTGACCAAGCCTCTGGAGTACTACCAGCGCCAAGCCCCTTGGTTTGATCACCAAGCTTATTGTGGATATCTACAAAAGATTGCATTGTCTTTTCGAGATAATTCCCCATCAATCCTTGCATGGAGTTTCCATAGAAACGAATGATTTGGGAAAGCATTTGAGTAGAGAAAACAGGCGCACCACCAGCCTCTTCTTCAAGAATAATTTGCAACAAAATGTTGCGCGTCAAATCTTCTTCCGTCTTGGCGTCAACAACCTTGAAGACTTCATTTCCCATTACTAGGCTCTTAATGTCAGATAAGGTGACATAGGTGCTAGTTTGGGTATCGTAGAGACGGCGATTTGGATACTTCTTAATGAGGCGATCTTGGTCAGATCGTTTAGCGCGGGTTACCATTTTTTTCCTTACTTTTTTACTGCAACGCAACACGAGCGTAGTTTAGTCCTAGTTTGACCAAAAGGTAAATACGCTGTGTTGCGTCCTGCACATACTAATTAAATTGCTGCAGCGCAATATTAACCAGTATGAATACCGCCATTCAATGAGAAGTCCGCACCAGTGGCGTAACCACCATCATCAGATGCAATCCAGCAGCAAATAGAGGCAATTTCTTCAGGAGTCCCCAAACGCTTCACTGGAATACCGGCAACAATTTTCTCCAAAACGTCTTCACGGATCGCCTTAACCATATCGGTACCGATGTAGCCTGGAGAAACGGTATTTACTGTTACCCCTTTAGTGGCAACTTCTTGAGCCAAAGCCATCGTAAAACCATGAAGACCTGCCTTAGCTGTCGAATAGTTGGCTTGACCAAATTGACCTTTTTGACCATTTACAGAGGAGATATTGATCACACGGCCCCAATTATTTTCAACCATACCGTCAATCACCTGCTTGGTAACGTTAAATAGGGAGTTCAAGTTCGTGTCAATAACCGCCTTCCAAGCGTCTGGGGTCATTTTGCGAAATACGCTATCCCTAGTGATGCCGGCGTTATTTACCAAAACATCTACGCGACCAACTTCAGCCTTAACCTTGTCAAAGGCAGCAACAGTGCTGTCCCAGTCGGAAACGTTGCCTTCAGAGGCGATAAAGTCAAAGCCAAGGGCCTTTTGTTCGCCGATCCAGCGGTCTTTACGTGGCGAATTTGGGCCACAACCAGCGATAACCTTAAAACCGTCTTTGGCAAGACGTTGACAAATAGCGGTACCGATACCACCCATACCACCAGTTACATATGCGACTTTTTGAGACATTACTTTCCCCTTTAAAAAACCTTCGTTAGTTATTACTTAAGCTCTGGCGTTGCCTTTTCTTTGACATACTTGCCAGGTGCAGCTTCCATTTTTTTGTACTTTGCGTTACCAAAAGTGCCGCTGGCCGCCTTCTTATCCCCACCAAATTGCTCTAGCCACTTGGTGTAGTCAGGCCACCAACTTCCGGTAATTTGTTTTGCACCTTCGAGCCACTCATTTGCCGTAGGCGCAATCTTGTTATTTTCGAAGTAATAGCGTTTATTTTTTGCAGGTGGATTAATTACGCCAGCAATATGTCCTGATGCCCCAAGAACAAAACGATTTTTACCTTTCAAGATATGAGTTGACTCATATGCAGATTGCCAAGGCACAATGTGGTCCTCTTGCGAAGCGTACAAATATGCAGGGCATTTAATTTTTCCGAGATCTATCTTCTCGCCACAAATTTTGACTTTGTCTGGCTTTACCAAATCATTTTGTAAATAGGTATGACGCAAATACCAACAATACATAGCGCCTGGTAAATTAGTAGAGTCGCCATTCCAATACAACAAATCAAACGGTGGCGGCGAATTTCCCTTGAGATAGTTCTCTACCACGTAATTCCAGACCAAATCATTTGGGCGTAAGAACGAAAAGGTGTTGCCCAAGTCGAGACCAGACATCATGCCGTACTTACCACCTTTGCCACCGATGGTGTTCTCACGCATCTCGACCATACCTTCGTCAATAAAGATATCCAGAATGCCAGTATTTGTGAAATCCAATAAGGTAGTTAAAAGGGTAAGGCTGGCTGCTGGATGTTCGTCTCGCGCAGCCAAGACTGCCAAAGCAGAGGTAGTTAATGTCCCGCCAACACAGAATCCCAAAATATTAATTTGCTTGGTATCGCCAATCTCTTTAACCACATCAATTGCCTTGATGACGCCTTTACCAACATAATCATCCCAGCTGACTTGGGCCATAGAGGCATCTGGATTTTTCCAAGATACCAAGAAAACGGTGTGGCCTTGGCTAACCATATGGCGAACCACTGAGTTATCGGGCTGCAAATCCAAAATGTAATATTTATTAATGCAAGGTGGCACCATCAAATATGGGCGCTCAAATACCTGTTCCGTTAATGGTGTGTATTGAATGAGTTCAAACAATTCATTACGAAACACCACATGGCCTTCGGTTGTAGCAATATTTTTACCCACCTCAAAAGCAGACTCATCGGTTTGTGAGACCTTACCCTTTTTCATATCGCCCAACAAATTCACAATCCCTTTTTGAATGGATTGTCCTTGTGAGCTAATAATGCTTTCGAGTACTTCAGGATTGGTTGCAATGAAGTTTGATGGAGAGAGCGCATCAATCATCTGCTCGGTAGTGAACAAAATTTTCTGCTTTGACTTTTCATCGGTCTCAACAGCTTTTGCCAAAGCCATCAGATGTTTGGAATTAAGCAAATAGGTGGCAGCAATAACTTTGCTCCATGATGAATGCCAAGCCTTTCCTGCGAAACGACGATCCTTTACTTCAATCGCCTCAGGATTGGTTGCAATGTGCGCTAATTCTGTGAAATAGTCTTTTTGAATTTCAGATAAACGCTCTGGCGGAATTAGCGCCATATGATGCGGCGCCAAAGAAGGCGTTGCACCGGTATTCATGCCTGCAAACATAGTAGTCTCTTCAATTAATTAGAGACATTCTCCGCCCTTAAGCACTATAGAGTTATACGCAATAACCCTAGCTTGCTGCAAAGGCTAGTAGTAACCCGCATGCATTAAGACTATTTTTTAATCCAGATTGCCGAAGCAAATCTTCCCGTTTCACCATCGCGACGATAGGAAAAGAATTGCTCTTGATCTCGCACGGTGCAATATTCACCTCCAGAAATCAATTTGACACCGCTGGACTCTAAGCGCCCTCTTGCCAATTGGTAAATATCAGCTAAATACTTGCCAGGCTTATGTGGAATTTCCTTAAATGCATTAATAGGAATGGATGAGCCGGATTTTTTGAAGGCCGTAACCACTTCCTCTCCAACCTCAAAGGCATCCGGCCCAATAGCTGGTCCCAACCAAGCAATTATGTTTGCGGGATTTTTATCCTCTGTGAGATTGAGTAACTCGATAAGTGTATTTTCTAAAACTCCAGCGCAAAGTCCTCTCCAGCCTGCATGCGCAACACCAACAACAGACCCCTCTTGATTCGTAAAAAGCACAGGCAAGCAGTCAGCAGTCATGATGACCAATACCTCTCCTGGAACATTAGTCACAGAAGCATCAGCTTTAATCGATGAATCTTGATATAAAAGACGACTTTGCGGTGTGCTCACGGATGTGCCATGGACTTGGTTTAACCAAATAGGTTCGGCTGGAAGCTCTTTGCTAAAAATAGCTCTATTGATCAAAACATGGTTTAGATCATCGCCCACATGATCGCCAAGATTGAGTGAGTCAAAGGGCTGATGACTAACACCACCCTCTCTTGTGCTCACCAAGGTTTTAACTGAATTTGGCGCTGACCACTTAGGAGCAATGAAACTCATGAGCGCAATTCGTTTTCTATAGAGGCCAATACCGAGACTTCTTTTGGGAGAACATCATTATTCATTTCCAGTTGAGGCAGTAAATCCATAATGTCTTGTGGTGGCAATCGAAACCAAGTCATGAGATCGCTTTTAACTGGATGCTGAAGGCTCAGCGCAAAGGCGTGTAATGCCTGGCGATGGAATGCCAGGTTTTTGGCTACTCCTGGCGTCTTTTTGCGATACACCGGATCACCGACCAAGGGAAAGCCAAGTGATTCAAGGTGGACACGAATCTGATGGGTGCGACCAGTCTCAAGTCGACACTCCAATAGGGCTACAGGGGACTCCTCAAAGAACCCTTTTGCTAAACATCGATAGATAGTGGCAGCGGGCTTTCCTTGGGGGCTGCCGGCGGCCATTTTTAATCTATCCCTTTGATCACGGCCAACAGATGCCAGGACCTTGCCCTGACTTGGAGCATTACCCCACACCCAAGCAAGATAGCGGCGCCCTACCGTTCGCTCTTGAAGTTGTCGCACCAGAGAGGTTTGGGCCTGGGAGGTTCTGGCAACCACCATTAATCCGGATGTGTCTTTATCCAGGCGATGCACAATTCCGGCCCTGGGCAGCTGCTTTAGCTCAGGGTAATGAAATAGGAGTCCATTGAGGAGGGTCCCCGACCAATTGCCGGCCGCTGGATGAACTACCAAGCCTGGCGGCTTGTTTACCACGATGATGGCCTCATCCTCATAGACCACATCCAAGGGGATATCTTCAGCGCTAAAGGCAAATTGCTCAGGCATTTCCTGCGGAAATACCTTAATACTTTCACCCCCATGCAGCAAATAGCGGGCTTTAGTGACTTTTCCGTCGACCATCACTGCTCCAGCCTCAACCCACGCCTTAAGGCGGTTACGTGAATAATCAGGCAAAGACTGCGCTAGCACCTTATCCAAGCGTTCGCCAGCCATCTCCAAAGGGATATCTAAGGAGATGAAATCCTCATCATCGATATAATCAATGGGATTCGAATCAGGAGTTTGCGGCAATGCCACGCTTAAAAAGCCTTTCAGTTATGTCCGACGTAATATCAGACGCCAGTTTAAGGCTTGCTGGGAATTCTTCCCCACAAAAAAAGAGGTTCCGTTTATATGGAGCCCCTCTTGCCCTACTTTTTGCCTTCATTTTTGCGCTCATGTTGTTAGGTGGGTGCGCAGGTAGCGATGGCACCAAAGACGACACCGATATTTGGTCTGAAGCAAAACTCTATTCAGAGGCCACCGACAAACTCAACGATGCCGACTATGCTAAATGCGGTAAATACTTTGAGAAATTAGAGGCACGCTTTCCATTTAGCCCTTACTCACAACAAGCGCAAATCAACTCTGCCTATTGCTACTGGAAAGCTCAAGAACAAACTCAAGCGCTCGTTGCAATTGATCGCTTTATTAAGCTGCATCAAGGTAGCCCTAATTTAGATTACGCCTATTACTTAAAAGGCCTCATTACATTTAATGACGATTTGGGATGGCTAGGTAAATTCACCGGCCAAGATCTAAGTGAACGCGACCCTAAAGCAGCTAAAGAAGCATTTGAATCTTTCAAGGTCGTTGTAGAACGCTTCCCAGACAGCAAATATGCTCCCGACTCATTAGATCGGATGCGCTACATTGTGAACTCCCTTGCAGAAGCGGATGTTATCGTGGCGCGCTTTTACTATCAACGCGGTGCTTATCTAGCTGCAGCCAATCGTGCTCAGCTGGTGATTCGTGACTATGACCGTGCACCCGCTGTAGAGGAAGCGCTTTATATTCTGACTAAGTCCTATGAAAAGTTAGGCATGGTTCAATTAAGCAATGACTCTGCCCGTGTTTTCAAATTGAACTTTCCCGATAGCGAAATGATGATAACCGGTCAACGTGTCAAAAAAGAACGTAGATGGTGGCAGTTCTGGAATAAATAAACGCCAACACTTAGTTTTAAACTCTTATTTCAATTACGAGTTGCTCTATAAAAAATCCTCCGTACTGGAGGATTTTTTGTTTGGAAAGTATTTTAAGTTTTTACTTGATTTCAACCGGCACCCTGGGCGCCACAGCACAAAGTAATTCATAGCCAATCGTATCGCTCATACGCGCAACCTCATCCACTGGGACCTTATCGCCCCAGAGCTGAACAAGGCTACCGATCTTGGCATCAGGCGCCTGACGTAAATCAATTGCCAGCATATCCATTGAAACTCTGCCAATAAGCGGACAAATTACGCCGTCACTGCCACTAGACACCCAAACTGGAGTGCCATCTTTTGCATGACGTGGATAGCCGTCGGCATAACCACAAGCAACAATCCCGACTCGCATTGCAGCAGGAGCCTCATAACGGCCACCGTAACCAATACGATCTCCTTCTTGCAGTTCTTGAATATCGATAATTTCACTATGAAGCTGCATGACCGCTTGTAAATTAGCATGCTCTATATCTGCGTGCAGTCCTGTTGGTGAAGCGCCATAGAGCATAATTCCAGGTCGCACCCAATCACCTAGAGCATTACGATGCCACAAAATAGCTGCAGAGTTTGCAAGCGACGTAGCACCTTCAAGACCTGCAATCGTTTCATTAAATATTTCTTGTTGGGCACCGACAGAAGGTAGTCGATCAATTTGATCCGCATTTGCAAAATGGGTCATGTGGTGCATGCGATAGCCAGCTGCATGTAAGCGATGAAACGCCGTTCGATAAGCATGCGGCTTAAATCCCAATCGATTCATACCAGTGTTCATCTTCATGAAAACATTAAAAGGCTTATGGTCTCTGCATTCGAATCGCTCCAGCCACTCCACTTGAGCATCGCAATGAACCACTAAGTCACACGCTAAATCTTGCGCAAGACTTAGCTCGTTTTCATGAAAAAACCCTTCCAAAAGCAGAATACGGCCTTCCCAACCATGATCTCGCAACCACGCAGCATCCTGTATGTCCAGTAGGGCAAAGCCATCGGTAGAAGCCAAACCCTTCAAGGCAGCCTCAAAACAATGGCCATAGGCCCGAGCTTTGATAACAGACCAAATCTTGGATTCAGGCGCCAATTCTCGAACTCGGTTTAAATTATGCTGAAAGGCAGCTGTATGAATAGATGCCAAAATTGGCCTATTAATCAGGCTGTTAGCCGATTCACCCATATTCACCCCTCCTTTCATGTTTTAATTGTAGTAATGACTAGATTGTACGAATGAACCGTAGCTTTTACATCATTATGGCGGCGCAATTTTTTTCTTCGCTTGCTGATAATGCCCTCCTGATTGCAGCTATTGCTCTCTTGGCCCAGCTTCACGCCCCGGCCTGGATGACGCCTTTGCTCAAATTATTTTTTGTCTTGTCCTACGTTCTCTTAGCGGCCTTTGTTGGTGCCTTTGCTGACTCCCGCCCCAAAGGTAACGTCATGTTCATTACCAATACCATTAAGTTCATTGGATGTGTGGCAATGCTTTTCGGGAGCCACCCCCTAATGGCCTACGCCATTGTTGGATTGGGTGCAGCTGCCTATTCTCCAGCCAAGTATGGAATCCTGACCGAGCTTTTGCCCCCTGAAAAACTCGTAGCTGCAAATGGCTGGATTGAGGGTCTCACTGTTGGGTCGATCATTTTGGGAACCGTTTTAGGCGGCGTTCTTATTAGCAGCACCGTGTCCCAAAGTCTGCTTGCCCTGGACTTGCCGACATTTGAGACTGGTATCGACACTCCCGCAGAATCCGCGATTCTCATCATCATGATGATTTATGTCGTTGCCGCACTAATTAATTTGAAAATTCCAGACACTGGTGCACGCTACGTTTCTCAAAAAACCAATCCAATCGAATTGGTAAAGGACTTTGCTATTTGCTTTAAGACTCTCTGGGATGATCGTTTGGGTCAAATTTCCTTAGCGGTTACCACCTTATTCTGGGGTGCTGGCGCAACTCTTCAATTTATTGTGATTAAGTGGGCGCAAATTGCGCTGCATATGAACTTATCGCAAGGTGCGATCCTGCAAGCAATTTCAGCAGTGGGCGTTGCCGGCGGCGCGGTCTATGCTGCTTGGAGAATCCCACTACGCAAGTCTTTAAACGTGCTGCCCTATGGCATTGCTATGGGGCTTGTTGTCTGCGTTATGGCCGTTTATAACTCGGATCTTCTTCCAAATACCACTCTTTTCACCATTGGAAAACTTCAGGTCTCGCTGAACCTGTTGCCTGCATATCTTTTATTAATATTGGTTGGATGGTTAGCAGGTTATTTTGTAGTTCCAATGAATGCGCTATTACAACATCGCGGTCACGTTTTAATGTCTGCTGGCCACTCTATTGCAGTACAGAACTTTAATGAAAATATTTCTGTGTTGGTGATGCTGCTAATCTACTCGCTACTCATTTGGCTTGATATCCCAATTCAGATTGTCATTATTGGGTTTGGCATTACCGTTAGTCTGATTATGTGGCTCGTCATCAAACGCCACGCCAGAAATCAAGCCGAGTATGACTCAATGCATCTCATTGGCGAGCATAAGCACTAAACTACTTTAGCTTGCCATTCTTTACTTTGATTTGCTTTGGCTTGCTTTACTTCACTGCTCTTTTTTAACTGTTTTGCAGAACAGATCTAGCGAGCAATAAATCCTGCCAAAGCAAGGCTTTCTCTTTTGGCTTAGTGAGCACTTGATTTAATTCAAAAGAAGCAATTACCGGAATCTCTTCATCATTGCCAGTATTCAAAGCCAGAATTGTTTCACGTAACTGAGGCAACGGATCTTTCTCCCCAGTGATCTTCTGGGCAACCGGTCCACCAAATGCAAATGCCACTACTGGCAGATCTGGGCTTGTTAGTTGATTTAATTTTTCTGATGCATTCTTCCAAGACCAGTCGTTCCTTGATAGGCCCAAAGCACGAATCATGTTTTGAAATAACACTCTGGCATCACCCTGTGGTTCACTGCCAAAGAACCACCAAACTCCGTATGAAGCATGTATTGATGGGGTATTTTCAGAAACTTCAGAGACTACAGATGTAGCGCTTGTCGAGACTGAGGCTGCCGCAGATGTCCCACTAGCATCACGAGTGATCCACTCTGTAATGCCCATTTCTCTTAAAAAAGCTGAATGATCGTTACTCATGGCTCTAGCTTAATCGATTTGGCCATTACCAGCGCATCCTCGCGGGAGCCGGTCACAGGACTAGCAGGATAGTAATTCTTACGCACACCAATCTGTTCGTACCCAAGCTTTTGATATAACGCCAAGGCTGAGGCATTGGTAGGTCTGACCTCTAAGATGATGCGCGGCATTTTTTGCTGAGCAGCAACCCCTTCGATAGCAGCCATCATTCTTTGACCCAGACCCAGTTTGCGTAAATGGGGTGAAACCGTAATATTGAGAAGGTGTAATTCATCTACAGCGGGAAATAAGACGCAGTAGGCCCAAAGAATAGCCGGATCCAAATAAGAACCCTTCGCCGTGTGATCCACTTGTGGGCGAATGCAATAAGCCCAATGACCAGCAGCAAGCGAGTCTGAAAAGTTGCCTTTGGTCCAAGGATGAATGTGCGAAACAGACTCAATCTTTAAGACTTCATCCAAATCTGCTGGCTGCATTGGCAAGAATGCTAATTCAGCCTCACCGCCAACCGAAGAAAGGCCTGGCATTACTTAAATGCCTCTTCACGTTCAGCAGTAGTCAAGGCCACCTTATTGCGAACATACAAAGGCTCTAGCTGCCGAACATCTTGCTGCATTCCTTGTGCAAGTAATTGCTCTGCGCAAGCCAAAATACCTAGAGAAGATATTGCAATCTCCGAATCTAAGACGCCATTAAATTTAGGAAAACGGTCCCCATAAGCATTAATGGCACTTCCAGCCAGGTAACCAATACCTTCAAGCTCAATATCCTCGGGCTTCGTAAGGCAAATGTCACCGATGCGTTTTGGCAACTGACCAAGCTGGTTTTTATATCTACCCCAATAAACCTCTTCCATACGTGCATCGATTGCAATGACAAATTCTTCAGGATTTATATCTTTAAAGGTGTTGGAAGCAACTACTTGGGCAGCTATTGCATCAAGACTGGTAACTGAAATAACTGGCAGATTATGGGATATAGCCAAGCCTTGAACAGCTGCAACACCTAACCTCACGCCCGTAAATGCACCAGGTCCAATACCAACTGCAATGGCATCCACATCCTTTAAACCGATGTTTGCATTACTTAAAAGCGTTTCAATCCAAGGCAATAAGAGTTGGCTAGCGCCAGCTGAGGCAAGTTCTTGCCTCAGCTCTATTTGATCGCCTAAAGATAAAGCCACCGAACACCAGGCCGAAGAGGTGTCGATGGCCAATAGATTTGCCAATGTAAGCCTTACTTAGCTATTTAAATATGAGCCTAAATTATGAACTTAAACCTGCAATTACTTCTGGAGGGGCCTGAACCAGCTCAATAAGTACCCCTTCCCCGCTAACTGGAAATTCATCATTTCCCTTTGGGTGCACAAAAGTGATGTCATAGCCAGCCGCACCTTTACGAATACCACCAGGGGCAAACCGTAAACCATTAGATGAAAGCCATTCAACCGCTTTGGGCAAATCATCCACCCACAAACCAATATGATTTAAAGGGGTTTGATGTACTGCCGGCTTCTTTTCGATATCAAAGGGTTGCATGAGATCCACTTCAATCTCGTGCGCACCAGAGCCGATTGCACAGATATCCTCATCCACGTTTTCACGTTCAGAGACAAAAGTACTTTTGTACTCAAAACCCAGCATATCAACCCATAACTTCTTGAGTCGATCTTTGTTTTCACCGCCAATGGCTATTTGCTGAATACCTAAAATTTTAAATGGCTTAGCGCTCATATTGATCAACTCCGTTATTCAAAGCGAATAATTAATTGATCAACCGCCAAGCTATCACCTTCTTTAGCGCAAATCTCGGCAACCACGCCATCCTGCATTGCGGACAATGTATTTTCCATTTTCATCGCCTCAATTGACGCCAATTTCTGACCAGCGGTTACCGCTTCGCCAACTTTGACAGCAATCTTGGTTAACAAACCAGGCATTGGAGACATCACCAATTTCGATGTGTCGGGTGGCAACTTCACTGGCATGCGACGCTGAAGTTCAGCTCCTAATGGGCTGAGAACCATACACTCATAATGCACACCGTCAAGAATCAAGATATACCTCACGCCACGGCGCTCAACTTGTGCGGTGATCTTATGGGTGCCGTTGATCGTGGCATGTAGACAAACTTGTCCAGGGCGCCAATCACTGACGATATCGTAACGACTTACACCATCTGCATCGTCAATGTAGACGGAATAAATACCGTCTTTGAGCTCCACGCGGATCGGCACTTCGTACGGGTCATTCATTGATCCTGTTTTTTTACCAGTGACGACCACGAACTTCTTACCAATAATCATTTCGTGGCCGGCTAATTGACCATCAATCATTTGGATATGTTGCAAGTAGCGATAGCGCATAAATGCCGCTAAAGCTGCTAAACGCTTAGGGTCTGCTGGTTGAACAGAATCCTTCTTGAAACCTTCTGGATACTCTTCAGCAATAAAGCCCGTTGTAAAGTCGCCATTTACAAATCGTGGGTGCTGCAACAACGCCGCCTGAAATGGGATATTGGAATGAATGCCGCGAATCACAAAATCATTCAAAGCGGCACGCATTTTTTCGATGGCTTCGGCACGATCTTTGCCATGCACTATCAGCTTGGCAATCATCGAGTCGTAATACATCGGAATCTCGCCACCCTCGTATACGCCAGTATCTACGCGTACACCATTAACTGATTCAGGTGGGCGGTATTTGACCAAGCGTCCTGTTGAAGGCAGGAAGTTACGGAATGGATCATCAGCATTAATGCGGCATTCCATGGACCAACCGTCCAACTTCACATCCTCTTGCTTAAATGACAACTTCTCACCAGCAGCAACACGGATCATCTGCTCCACCAAATCTAAACCAGTAATACTCTCGGTTACTGGATGCTCTACCTGTAAACGGGTATTCATTTCGAGGAAGTAGAAAGACTTATCTTTACCAACCACGAATTCAACGGTACCAGCAGATTGATAATTCACCGCCTTAGCCAATGCTACAGCTTGCTCACCCATGGCTTTCCGGGTCGCAGGATCGATGAATGGCGATGGTGCTTCCTCAATTACCTTTTGATGACGACGCTGAATGGAGCAATCCCGCTCATTAAGGTAGACAACATTTCCATGCGAGTCGCCCAATACTTGAATTTCAATATGGCGCGGGCCCTCGACAAATTTCTCAATAAAGATACGATCATCACCAAAGCTATTCATCGCTTCGGTTTTACAAGCAGCAAAACCTTCGGCTGCTTCTTTATCATTAAAAGCAACGCGTAGACCTTTACCACCACCGCCTGCAGAAGCTTTAATCATGACTGGATAACCAATACCCTGAGCAATCTTTACGGCTTCCTCATTCGTGTCAATGGCTTCGTTGTATCCCGGGATGGTATTGACCTTAGCTTCAAGAGCAAGCTTTTTAGATGCGATCTTGTCACCCATCGCAGCAATCGACTGGTGTTTAGGGCCAATAAACACAATACCCTCTTCTTCACAACGCTTGGCAAACTGTTCATTCTCAGACAGGAAGCCGTAACCTGGATGAACCGCCTCAGCCCCAGTATCTTTACAGGCTTGAATGATCTTTTCCATTAACAAATAAGATTCGCGTGATGGAGCCGGCCCAATACATACAGCTTCATCAGCTAGCTGTACATGGCGCGCCTCTTTATCCGCTTCCGAATACACGGCAACAGTCTTGATGCCCATTTTCTTAGCAGTAGACATTACACGGCAAGCAATTTCACCGCGGTTAGCAATTAGAATTTTCTTAAACATTTTCGTAGTCATAATTTGTCAGCGCCTTTACAGAGGAATATTGCCGTGTTTACGCGCAGGATTCTTCAAGTCTTTATCTTTCAACATTGCCAGCGAACGAGCAATGCGCTTGCGAGTTTCATGAGGAAGAATCACGTCATCAATATAGCCACGACGTCCCGCTACGAATGGGTTAGCAAACTTGGATTTGTATTCTGCTTCACGTGCAGTAATTTTTTCTGGATCGGACTTTTCTTCACGGAAGATAATTTCTACAGCACCTTTGGGGCCCATCACAGCAATTTCTGCTGAAGGCCATGCAAAGTTCACGTCACCGCGCAAGTGCTTGGATGCCATCACGTCGTATGCACCGCCGTATGCTTTGCGGGTAATGAGAGTAACCTTGGGAACCGTGCAATCAGCATAGGCATAGAGCAATTTAGCGCCATGTTTAATAATGCCGCCGTATTCTTGAGCCGTACCCGGCATGAATCCAGGAACGTCAACTAAGGTCACCACCGGAATATTAAATGCATCGCAGAAACGCACAAAACGTGCGGCCTTGATGGATGCTTTGATGTCTAAACAGCCAGCTAGCACTAACGGTTGATTGGCAACAATGCCAATGGAGCGACCTTCCATACGCGCAAAACCAATCACAATGTTTTTAGCGTAATCGGGCTGAAGCTCGAAAAATTCACCATCATCCACAATCTTTTCAATCAACTCTTTCATGTCATATGGTTGATTTGGGTTAGATGGAACCAATGTATCCAATGAGAAATCAGGCTCTTCTGTACGATTTGCACCTTTAATCAAAGGTGGCTTTTCACGGTTTGAGAGTGGCAGGTAGTTAAAGAAGCGACGCAACATCATGATGGCATCAACATCATTATCAAAGGCTAGATCACAAACACCAGAGACCGTTGAGTGGGTTACTGCTCCACCCAACTCTTCAGCAGTCACATCCTCATGCGTCACCGTCTTAACCACTTCAGGACCAGTCACGAACATGTAAGAGCTATCTTTGACCATAAAGATAAAGTCAGTCAAGGCTGGTGAGTACACAGCACCGCCAGCGGATGGCCCCATGATCAGAGAAATCTGCGGAATCACACCTGAGGCAGTAACGTTGCGCTGGAAAATTTCTGCATATCCACCAAGAGATGCAACACCCTCTTGAATGCGTGCGCCACCAGAGTCATTCAAACCAATTACGGGAGCACCAACTTTGAGTGCTTGATCCATAATTTTGCAGATCTTTTCAGCATGGGCTTCTGATAGTGAGCCACCTAAAACCGTAAAGTCCTGTGAGAACACAAACACTAAGCGACCATTAATCATTCCATAACCAGTCACAACACCATCACCAGGTACAGTTTGATCACCCATGCCAAAGTCATGACAGCGGTGCTCAACAAACATGTCCCATTCTTCGAAAGTGCCAGCATCAAGCAAGAGCTCAATACGCTCGCGGGCCGTTAATTTGCCCTTGGCATGCTGAGCTTGAATACGTTTTTGCCCGCCACCTAATCGGGCAAGCTCACGCTTCGCTTCCAGTTGTTGAATGATTTCCTTCATTTCCTGCTCCTTAGAAAAATTCATGCCCCATGGATTCCAGCAACCGCCTTGCGGCAACTGAAGCAGCCATAGTCCCTTGATTTACTTGTGTTACTAAACTTGGAAGAAGTGCTTGCACCGCTTCATTACTACGAAATGCGTTCTTCAAACCTGCATCGATGCGATCCCACATCCATGAGCCTGCTTGATCCTTGCGACGGGAATCGAATTTCCCGTTGGCTTTTTGTAGCCTCTCAAAGTGAGAGACCCTATCCCAAAGTTCAGAGACGCCCTTACCTTCTAATGCACTCAAAGTCATCACTTGTGGATGCCAATATTCTTTATCGTGTGAAGCGTGGTCTGGATTCCCCTGAAAACCCAACAGACGCAATGAGCTTGTAATAAATAACTGAGCACGCATAGCGGCATCCGGATCAATATCCGCTTTGTTAATCACAATCAAATCGGCGATCTCCATTACCCCTTTTTTGATAGCCTGAAGATCATCGCCTGCATTTGGTAACTGCAATAAAAGAAACATATCGGTCATGCCAGCAACTGCAATTTCACTTTGACCTACACCTACTGTTTCAACGATGATGATGTCAAAGCCAGCAGCCTCCGCAACCAACATTGCTTCACGCGTCTTCTCGGCGACGCCGCCCAAGTTGCATGAAGAAGGACTTGGTCTAATGAAAGCGTTTTCGAGAACTGATAAGCGTTCCATCCGCGTCTTATCGCCCAAAATGGAGCCCCCAGAAATACTGGAAGAGGGGTCAATCGCCAATACGGCCACCCGATGACCCTGTTCAATCAAATACAAACCAAGAGATTCAATCAACGTGGATTTACCGACACCAGGGACGCCCGAGATTCCTAGGCGAAATGATTTACCCGTCTTAGGAAGCAAAGAATTGAGCACGTCATCTGCGCGATGACGATGATCTAAGCGTGTTGACTCAAGCAAAGTAATAATCTTTGCCAGTGCGCGACGCTGTTTAAGCGACGGTGCACTAGTAAGGTCATTTACAAGAGCTTGATCAGCAGCTTCGAGCACGCCTAAGTTCCGTATTCCGTATTAAGCTGATTTAACAGATTTACGAATTTGCTCGAGCACATCCTTAGCTGAAGCTGGGATTGGAGTGCCTGGACCGTAAATACCCTTTACACCAGCCTCATAGAGGAACTCATAATCTTGTCTTGGAATCACGCCACCTACGAATACGATGATGTCATCGGATCCTTGCTTCTTTAATTCAGCAATGATGGCTGGCACCAGAGTCTTATGGCCAGCAGCCAAGGTAGATACGCCCAATGCATGAACGTCATTCTCAATGGCCTGTCGAGCGCATTCTTCAGGAGTCTGGAACAAAGGTCCAATATCCACGTCAAAACCTAAGTCAGCATAAGCAGTAGCAACGACTTTTGCGCCACGGTCATGACCATCTTGACCAAGCTTAGCAATCATCACACGAGGGCGACGACCGAAGTCTTTTGCAAAGTCAGCAATTTCTGTTTGGAGTTTTGCCCAACCTTCGGCTGAGTCATAGGCAGCTGCATACACACCGGTCACCTTTTGAGTATCGGCGCGATGGCGCCCGTAAACTTTTTCTAATGCATCAGAAACTTCACCTACTGTTGCACGCAAGCGAATTGCGTTTACCGACAGCTCCAAGAGATTTCCGGAGTTATCTTCAGCAGCCTTTGTTAATGCCTCTAATGCAGCTTGTACTTTATTAGGATCACGCTTGACCTTAATATCCTTCAAACGCGCAACCTGACCTTCGCGAACCTTATCGTTATCGATCATCAAGACATCAACGAGATCTTCTTTGCCGAGCTTGTATTTATTAACACCAACAATCACGTCAGAACCTGAGTCAATCTTGGCTTGTTTCTCAGCGGCGGCAGCTTCGATCTTGAGCTTAGCCCAACCACTTTCAACCGCCTTAGTCATACCACCCATTGCTTCAACTTCTTGAATGATTTCCCAAGCTTTATCAGCCATCTCTTGAGTGAGGTTCTCCATCATGTAAGAACCGGCCCATGGATCGATCACGCTAGGGATATGGGTTTCTTCTTGCAAAATTAACTGGGTATTTCGGGCGATGCGGCTAGAAAACTCAGAAGGAAGTGCAATCGCCTCATCCAATGAGTTGGTATGCAAAGATTGAGTGCCACCGAACACAGCTGCCATTGCTTCGACTGTAGTTCTTACTACGTTGTTGTATGGGTCTTGCTCCGTTAATGACCAACCTGATGTTTGGCAATGTGTACGCAACATCAATGACTTTGGATTTTTTGGCTCGAAAGACTTCATAATGCGCCACCACAACAAACGGGCAGCGCGTAACTTAGCCACTTCTAAATAGAAGTTCATGCCTATCGCAAAGAAGAAGGACAGGCGTCCAGCAAAGCCATCCACATCCAAACCTTTAGCAAGCGCAGTTTTTACATACTCCTTACCATCAGCCAATGTGAATGCTAATTCCAATACTTGATTGGCGCCCGCTTCTTGCATGTGATAACCCGAAATTGAGATCGAGTTGAACTTCGGCATGTGCTTGGCTGTGTACTCAATGATGTCGCCAATAATGCGCATAGATGGCTCAGGTGGGTAAATATAGGTATTGCGCACCATGAACTCTTTCAGAATGTCATTCTGAATCGTGCCAGATAACTGCTCCTGCTTTACACCTTGCTCTTCGCCAGCAACGATATAACCCGCTAATACTGGTAGAACGGCGCCATTCATCGTCATCGACACAGATACTTTGTCCAATGGAATGCCATCAAACAAGATCTTCATATCTTCTACAGAATCAATGGCAACGCCGGCCTTACCAACGTCACCTGTTACACGTGGATGATCGGAGTCGTAACCACGATGCGTTGCCAAGTCAAAAGCAACTGACACACCCTGACCGCCAGCCTCGAGCGCTTTGCGATAAAAAGCATTAGACTCTTCTGCAGTTGAGAAGCCTGCATATTGACGAATGGTCCAAGGGCGTACCGAGTACATCGTTGCTTGTGGTCCACGAACAAAGGGCTCAAATCCCGGCAATGTATCGGTGAAATTGAGTCCCTCAACATCCGAAGATGTATATAAAGCTTTTAAATGAATTCCATCTGGTGTTTTCCAACCTAATGCATCGACGTCGCCATTTGGCGCCGATTTTTGCGCTGACTTTTTCCAAGCATCCAGATTGGCATCTGGAAATGATGGCCATGAATTGTTTTCTTTAGAACTCACAAAAACTCCCAGGTTAATTTTTGCTGCATTGCATCGAAATACCCTTACATTCTGCTTGACAATCATTCTTTTGTCTACATAATGTATTCATAATTATGAATACAAAACTGAATAATAGACCCCTATACGAAGACGTTGCAGATCGTCTTCGTGAGCAGATCTTCAGCAAGCAATTAGCCCCAGGAAGCTGGTTAGACGAGCAATCGCTGGCCGATCAATTTGGGATTAGCCGCACACCCATGCGGGAAGCAATTAAGGTTTTAGCATCTGAGGGTCTAGTGACCATCAGGATGCGGCGTGGCGCCTATGTCACCGAGGTAGCAAGAAAAGATTTGGAGCAAATCTTCACCATCCTCTCCCTCTTAGAAGGTCAAGCCGCAAAAGAAACGGCAATTAAAGCCACTGAAGCAGAGCTAAATATGCTCGATCACCTACACCATAGGTTAGAAAAAGCAGCAGCTGATCGCGATATTGAACAGTTTTTTGAAGTAAACGGCAGATTTCATGAATTAATTCAGGAGATTGCGGGCAATAAGTGGATGAATGGCGTCATTGCCGACCTGCGCAAAGTACTTAAACTCCATCGCAGAGACTCGCTAACAAGCACGGGAAGATTACAAAATTCTCTGGTTGAGCATCGTGAGATTCTCAGAGGCCTTTTAAAACGGGATGAGCATGCGGCCGAGTTGGCAATGCGAAAACATCTTGCCCGTGGCCTTGAGGCGCTACGTTAAATATTAAAATATATTAAAAAAACAAAGGCTTAGAAGATTATTCTAAGCCTTTGAATTAAGCAGCCTTAGCTTTACGCTAATGAGAATTACTTCTTAACAACGAAGTTTCCTGGCAATGAAGCGATATAGGCTGCAATATCCTGCAAATCCGCATCGCTAAAGTTTTGAACTTGTGAGCCCATGATAGCGTTGTTGCGACCAAACTGAGCGTTGCTATTGCCCACTTTGTACGCTTTAAGTGCGTAATAAAGGTAATCACTATATTGACCTGCCAACTTTGGATAAGCAGGCAAAATGGGTGCATTCAGCCCAGCGCCATGACAAGAGGCACAGTTCGCCTTCTCTACTAAAGCTTGACCCTTATCTACGCTAGCAGCATTGGCTACATTTACCAAACCAACGCTTGAAAGCAGAACTGCTGTAATTAGTGCGAATTTCATAAAATATCTCTAGGTATCTTTATCGATGAATCACTTCAATGGGTTGTTTGGTGAGCTGGCAGTTTGCGCAGCATAGTATTCGCCAATATCAGCCATATCCTGGTCAGACAAGCTGCTAGCTATAGAACGCATCGTTGGATGCTTTCTCTCGCCTTTTTTGTAGGCAGCTAATGCACTAGCGATGTAAGCACCGTTTTGGCCGCCCAGCATCGGCACTTTGTAAACCAGTGGGTAATCAGCACGGTAATCAGGAATAGAGTGGCAACCAACACAAAGCCAAACCTTAGCATTACCAGCAGCAGCATTGCCCTTAACTTCATCCGCCTGGGCAACAGAACCAGCAAAAGCAAAAGTTGCAGCTACGGCTAAATGAGGAAGAATGGAGAGTTTTTTCATAGAAATCATTATTAATGAGTTGATTTAGATCAATTTGCATGAGTATAGCGGACAGACGCCCTTCTCGCTATTTCAGAGGCCAAAATCAGTAGAAACACTGAAAAATTTCACCCATTTACCTATACTGGAACGCTTAATCATGCACTTTTAGGCAACACGATGAGCAAATCTACTACTTCACCCCAAAACCGCTTTGACGGCAGCCAAAGCTACGTCGCCACAGATGATCTCAAGTTGGCCGTTAATGCCGCCATTGCACTGCAGCGCCCTCTCTTAATTAAGGGCGAACCTGGTACCGGTAAAACCATGCTCGCTGAAGAGGTGGCTGCCGCACTGAAGATGCCCCTACTTCAATGGCATATCAAGTCAACCACCAAAGCCCAACAAGGTCTTTATGAATACGATGCCGTGAGCCGTTTGCGCGATTCACAATTAGGCGATGAAAAGGTAAAGGACATTCGAAACTACATTATCAAAGGTGTTCTCTGGCAAGCATTTGAGGCTGATGAGCCAACTGTCTTGCTGATTGATGAAATTGATAAAGCCGACATTGAATTCCCCAACGACTTATTGCGTGAAATTGATCGCATGGAATTTTATGTATATGAAACTCGCGAACTCATTAAGGCAAAACATCGTCCACTCGTGATCATCACTTCGAATAATGAAAAAGAATTACCGGACGCCTTCTTGCGCCGTTGCTTTTTTCACTACATCACCTTCCCAGATGCAACCACCATGCAAAGCATCGTGGATGTACATCACCCCAACATCAAACAGGATTTACTGGATGCCGCCCTCAGAGCCTTCTATCAAATACGCTCCTTGCCAGGGCTAAAAAAGAAGCCCTCTACCTCTGAATTAATTGACTGGCTAAAGCTTTTACTGGCTGAGGACATCCCACCTGAGGCGCTTCACAGTAGCGATGAAAAGATTGTTGTTCCCCCGCTCCATGGCGCATTACTCAAAAACGAACAGGATATTCACTTGTTTGAAAGACTGGTCATGATGAATCGCAACCACCGCTAACCCATGTTGATTCAATTCTTCCTAAATCTGAAAGAGGCTAAGGTACCTGTTTCAGTGCGAGAGTTTTTAACACTCATGGAGGCTTTGAAATCAGGCGTCATTAATCCATCTATTGATGAGTTTTATCAACTGTCACGCATGACATTGATTAAAGATGAGCAGCACTTTGACCGCTTTGACCAAGTTTTTGGCGCTTACTTTAACGGGGTTGAGAAAATTATTGCCCTTTCACCGGATATCCCACTTGATTGGCTTGAGAAAAAATTGCAACGCGTTCTCACCGATGAAGAAAAAGCCGCCCTCAAGAAACTAGGAGGGCCAGATGCCTTAAGAAAGCGTCTTGAAGAGCTTTTAAAAGAGCAGAAAGAGTGGCACGGTGGCGGCAATAAATGGATTGGTGCCGGCGGCTCCTCACCCTTTGGTCATAGCGGCTATCACCCAGAAGGTATTCGCATCGGGGGTGAGAGTGCTGGCAATAGAACGGCAATCAAAGTTTGGGAGGCGCGTGAATTCAAGGATTACGACAGCGATTTAGCCTTAGGCACTCGCAACATCAAAGTAGCCTTACGACGTCTGCGTCGCTTTGCTCGCGAAGGCTCCACTCTAGAGCTTGACCTAGATAAAACGATTCATTCAACTGCAGCCAATGCTGGCATGCTAGATATTCAAATGCGACCTGAGCGACATAATCAAGTCAAGGTATTGCTACTGATGGATGTTGGTGGCTCTATGGATGATCATATTCAGCGCATTGCTGAACTGTTCTCTGCTGCCAAAGCGGAATTTAAACATCTTGAGCACTACTATTTTCATAACTGTGTTTATGAAAATCTATGGCAAAGCAATCGCCGCAGACGAGATCAAGTAACCCCAACGCAAGACATTATTAATAAATATGGTCCTGACTATAAATTGATCTTTGTTGGTGATGCGACGATGTCACCCTATGAAATTTTCAGCCCTAATGGTTCGGTTGAATACAACAACAAGGAAGCGGGCGCCGTTTGGATCAATCGACTGATTGATCACTTTCCACATTTTGCTTGGCTCAATCCGGAGCCCGAGTCCATTTGGCAATATCGCCAATCGATTGATATCATGCAAAACTTGATGAAAGATCGTATGTATCCAGTAACTTTAAATGGGCTTGAAAGCGCCATGCGACAACTTTCCAAGTAAGTTTTCAATCTACTTTTCAAATTCAAATATATTTCTTAATCCAACTTCATATCCATCATGACTACAAACATTAGCGACCGTCTCAAAACCCTTGGAATTGATTTACCTCCACCAGGACCCCCTGCAGCCGCCTATGTCATGGCGACCACCACCGGCAATACCATTTTTCTTTCGGGCCACATTGCTAAACGTGATGGCAAGCCATGGGTCGGTAAGCTTGGCAAAGACATGGATACTGAGACCGGCAAAGCAGCTGCTCGCTCCATTGCAATTGATTTAATCTCGACGCTACAAAATCATTTAGGCTCGCTAGACAAAGTAAAGCGTATTGTGAAAGTCATGGGTTTAGTGAACTCTACAGAGAGCTATACAGAACAACATCTGGTAGTCAATGGCTGCTCAGAATTACTCTTCGAGGTATTTGGTGAGGCAGGTAAACATGCGCGCAGTGCTTTTGGTGTCGCACAGATTCCGCTTGGGGCGTGTGTTGAAATCGAATTGATAGCTGAGATTTAATTGAGCCCAAGCTTTTGGATGTCGTCATGTGTATCGACATCCAAAATGTAAGCATCATTATCCGTCTCATAAGTTTTCACGAGCTGGGGATGCTGATCCATATAGGGTCTGCAGGCCATTCCAGGTATCTCTAAGATCTTTTGGATAACCTCTCTCGAGAACAATACTGGGTTACCGCGCTGGCCGTTGACCACAGGCAATACAATTTCATGTTGTAAGGAATGTTGACTAAATTGCTCTAGTAGCGATTTGATCTCTGATGTTCCGATATTAGGTTGATCACTTAAAGCAATCAAGACAAGATCGTAATCACTCTTTAGCGACTCAAGACCAAGCCTTACGGATGTGGACTGACCTGCTGCGGGATTTGCATTTCTGACCCAGGTAATTGGGCTAAGCACACTCTGTTGAATAGACTGAATTTCAGCTTCTATTTCGTCTGAGTAAAAGCCAGTAACGACCAATGTTTCGATGGGGGCAAAACCTTGTGATGATTCGATCAAGCGCTTTAACAAACTGCCCGATTCCTTTTTCAACAAGGCCTTTGGATATCCACCCAAACGACTACCCTCGCCTGCAGCCAGGATCAATACAGCTAGGCGCAATCTTGAGGTTTTAGAGGGATCGCTAGAAAGGGTCATTAGAGTGATAATAAATAGTTATTAATAGTATTCAAAGAAAACGTAGAAGAAAAAACGTATGAATAGCACTGATTTAAGCGTCCTCAAGTCTGCCGTTGAATGGCTCCAATCGGGTCAGTCCGTTGCCATTGCAACTGTTGTGCAGACATGGGGCTCAGCCCCCCGTCCAGTGGGCTCATGGCTTGCCATCCGTGCTGATGGCCAGGTTTCGGGCTCCGTTTCAGGGGGCTGTGTTGAAGACGACTTGATCCGTAGAGTGCAAACCGAAATTCTCACGCGCGACACCCCTGAAATGGTGGTCTATGGAGTAACGCAACAAGAAGCGGCGCGCTTTGGTTTGCCTTGCGGGGGAACTTTACGACTATTGGTGGAGCCTAGACCCGAATTGGCGGTATTGGAAACATTACTGCGGGAAATTAGCGCCCATCAAATAATCCGTCGCTCTGTGAGCCTATCTACAGGCAAGTCCACCCTCACCTCAGGTAATCGTAATGATGAATTTGCTTGTACGGAAGAGCTTATGCAAACCACCTATGGTCCGCGTTGGCGCATGGTGATTATTGGCGCAGGTCAACTTTCCTTATATACGGCAGATTTTGCATTGGCATCCGACTTTGAGGTTATTGTGATTGACCCCCGTGAAGAATATGCGGAAGGCCTCAATCGCACTGACATTACCTTTGTTCAAGGCATGCCAGATGATGTCTTATTGGACATTGGCGTAGATTCTCATACGGCCGTTGTTGCTCTCACACATGATCCCAAGCTCGACGACATGGCGTTGATGGAAGCCTTGAAGTCGCCAGCTTTTTATGTGGGTGCATTAGGAAGCCGCAAAAATACACAGAAGCGCAAGGAGCGCTTACTGGAATTTGATGTCACTCAAGAACAGGTGGATAAATTACATGGCCCTGTTGGGCTATATATTGGCGCCCTCACTCCACCAGAAATCGCTGTTTCGATTCTGGCAGAAGTGATTGCGGTGAAATATGGCTTAAGTATTCCGAAGAAAAATTAAGCCAGCCAACTTAGTTGGCTTTTAGCTTGCCATCTTTCAAGCGGGGTTCGACAAAGTGGCCTTTACGTGCGCGATTACCTGCAAATGACTTTAAGGTTTTAGCATCTAAGCTAAGTTCGGTTGGCTTACCAGCACGACCAGCACCTGAATACGTCGCACCATCGGAACCTACAGCAATAGCTGATGCCAAGTACTCTTTATCATCTAGACCCATCAGAATCACACCCTTACCGCCAGTTGGCAAGCGTTTGAGCTCATCCAGCGGGAAGACCAACAATTTCGAAGCTTCTGACAAACAAGCAACTTGCTTCATTCCGGGCATCACTTTGGCCGCACCCAGAGGGGCATTACCAGGAACCTTGGCATCCATGCTTAAGAATGATTTACCTGCTTTGTTGCGCGTAGTCATATCAGCTACATTAGCCAAGAAACCAAAACCTGCTTTGGTAGAAAGCAACACCAAATCATCCGATTGACCAGCGTAATACGCAACCATTTGTGATCCAGCAGCCAAGTTCACAAAACTGGTTAATGGAGAACCGTCACCACGTGCGCCCGGTAACTCGCTAACAGGTACGGTATACACACGTCCATCACTACCAAAACCCTGAATGACGTCTACTGTCCTAACTTCAAAGGTTGCATATAAAGCATCGCCCGCCTTGAAGCCGAACTGAGTTGCATCATGCTCGTGTCCTTGACGCACACGTACCCAGCCTTTTTGCGAAACGATCACTGTGACAGGCTCATCTATGACCTTAGTCTCAGCAACAGCACGTTTATCTTCTTGTATGAGGGTACGGCGATCATCACCGAAATCCTTCATATCGGATTCAATTTCTTTGATGATGCGCTTACGCAAGACGGCATCACTCTGCAATAAACCTTCTAAGTCATCACGCTCAGCTTTAAGCTCTTTAAGCTCTTGCTCAATCTTGATGCCCTCTAGGCGAGCTAACTGACGCAAACGAATATCCAAAATATCTTCAGCTTGGCGATCGCTTAGCTTGAATTCTTTAATCAGATCAGCTTTAGGTTCATCACTATTGCGAATGATCTTGATAACCTTATCAATATTCAGAAGTACGGTTAAGCGCCCTTCCAATATGTGCATGCGGTCTTTGACTTTACCCAAGCGATGTTGGGTTCTGCGCGTAACCGTGGTCACCCTAAAGGCAATCCATTCGGACAGGATTTCTTTGAGACCTTTTTGACGCGGACGACCATCATTGCCAATCATCACCAAATTCATCGGCGCATTGGACTCTAATGATGTGTGTGCCAATAAGAGGTTAACAAACTCGTTTACATCAATATTTTTGCTCTTAGGCTCAAATACCAAACGCACTGCAGCATCCTTGCTGGATTCATCCCGAACCCCATCGAGCACATTGAGAAGAGTCGACTTCAGGTTATTTTGCTCAGGAGTTAAGGTCTTCTTGCCAACCTTTACCTTGGGATTAGTGATCTCTTCAATCTCTTGCAAAACTCGCTGAGAAGAAGTGGCTGGCGGCAACTCATTGACGACAACTTGCCATTGACCACGAGCCAATTCTTCAACCGACCAACGTGCGCGCACTTTAATGCTGCCACGCCCTGCCTCATAAATCTGGGCGATTTCTGCTGCTGAAGAAATAATTTGACCGCCACCGGGATAGTCAGGTCCAGGCATGATCTCTAGTAATTCTGCCGTACTGATCTTTGGAGACTTCATTAAAGCAACAGCAGCAGTAGCGACTTCACGCAAATTGTGTGAAGGAATCTCCGTTGCCATACCTACAGCAATACCAGACGCACCATTAAGCAATACAAATGGCAAACGAGCTGGCAATAATTTAGGCTCCTGGAATGAGCCATCATAGTTGGGCGCAAAATCTACCGTACCTTCATCGATCTCGCTCAACAATAAGCTAGCAATCTTGGTAAGGCGTGCCTCGGTATAACGCATTGCTGCTGCGCCATCACCATCGCGGGAGCCAAAGTTACCTTGGCCATCAATTAACGGATAACGCAATGAGAAGCTTTGGGCTAAACGAACCAAAGCATCGTAAGCGGACTGGTCACCATGCGGATGGAACTTACCGAGGACATCGCCCACAACCCGAGCACTCTTTACGGGCTTGGCATCGGCACGTAAGCCCATTTCGCTCATGGAGAACAAGATACGGCGCTGTACAGGCTTTTGACCATCTGATACATCAGGTAACGCACGACCTTTGACTACGCTAATGGCGTAATCTAAATAAGCGCGCTCTGCATATACTGCAAGGGTTAGACTGTCTTTACCGTCCTCATTTAATTCAACGGTTTTAGGATCATGAGTGCCGGAACCGCCATCAGAAGACGCAACTTTGGCTGAAGCCTCGTTGACTTCAACTACTTCCATTTCCTCTACTGGACTTGAAAATAGATCCGCTTGCTCTGCTGGTGCATTTTTCCCAGGAGTCTTTTTGGTTGCCATTAGATATCTGCCTCCACTTCATTGCCGCGTTCTTCAAGCCAATCGCGACGTGCGCCAGATTCAGATTTACCCATCAACATATCCATTGTTTTAAATGTTTCGTCTTCAGTCCAAGCGCCAAGCGTTACCGGTAGTAAGCGTCGAGTATCTGGATTTAAAGTGGTATCCCAAAGCTGTTCTGCACTCATCTCTCCCAAGCCTTTAAAGCGGGAAATCTGCCATGCTGTTTCTTTAACACCATCCTTACGCAACTTATCTTCAATCGCCTGTAGCTCGTTAGCGTCAAGCGCGTAGATCTTCTGGGCTGGTTTCTTGCCACGTGCTGGCGCATCCACTCTAAATAGAGGTGGTCTCGAAATGTGTACGTGACCTAACTCAATCAACTTAGGAAAGTGTTTATAAAAAAGAGTGAGCAGCAATACCTGAATATGTGCGCCATCAACGTCCGCATCCGAAAGAATGCAAACTTTGCCATAGCGCAAATTAGAAAGATCTGGGCTGTCATTCGGACCATGTGGATCAACGCCAATCGCTACTGCAATGTCATGCACCTCATTATTAGCAAATAAGCGATCACGCTCCGCTTCCCAGGTATTGAGCACCTTGCCGCGCAACGGGAGAATGGCTTGATATTCCTTATTGCGACCCATTTTGGCTGAGCCGCCCGCAGAATCGCCCTCCACCAGGAAGATTTCATTCATGCTGATATCTTGGCTCTCACAATCCGTGAGTTTTCCTGGAAGCACCGCCACACCAGATGATTTCTTCTTCTCAACCTTTTGGCCTGCGCGGGTTCTGGCTTGGGCCTGCTTAATCACTAGGTCTGCTAACTTACGACCGTAATCCACGTGCTGGTTTAACCAAAGCTCTAGTGCAGATTTTGCGTAACCCGAAACTAAGCGCACTGCATCACGTGAATTAAGTCGCTCTTTAATCTGACCCTGAAACTGTGGATCCAGTACTTTGGCAGACAAAATAAAGGAAGCGCGTGCAAATACGTCTTCAGGCATCAGCTTCACACCTTTGGGTTGTAATGCATGCATTTCTATAAAGCCTTTGACAGCATTAAATAGACCTTCACGCAAACCACTTTCATGTGTACCGCCCGCTGGCGTTGGTATCAAGTTCACATAACTCTCGCGCACTGGCGCACCATCTTCAGTCCAGCAAACAACCCAAGCTGCGCCCTCACCTTCAGCGAAGGAATCATCATCACCGCTACCAGTAGCGTATTGCTCACCCTCAAATGGGGGAATTACCTCTGCGCCATGGCCTGCTTGTGCAATTGCTTCATTTAAATAGCCACGCAAACCTTGTGCGTATTGCCAAGTCTGGGTATCACCCGTTTTTTCTTGAATCAGGGTTACCTTTACGCCAGGCAACAAAACAGCTTTAGAACGCAATAAGCGGATGAGCTCCGGCATTGGAATAACTGAGCTATCAAAGTACTTACCATCAGGCCAAGCGCGAACACGCGTGCCGTGTGATTTATCTTCTTTTGAAGCGGCAATCGATTTTAGTTTTTCAATTACCTTGCCATCGGCAAAGGTCAATGTTGACATTTGGCCATCGCGCCAAACAGTAACTTCTAATCTCTTAGATAAAGCGTTGGTTACAGAAACGCCAACACCATGCAAGCCACCAGAGAATGCATATGCACCACCCGTGCCTTTTTCAAACTTACCACCAGCATGCAGCTGGGTAAAAACAATCTCAACTACCGGTAACTTTTCAGTAGGATGCATCCCAACTGGAATGCCACGGCCATCATCTTCGACGCTGACACTACCATCGGTATGCATGGTGACGATGATTTGTTTGCCAAATCCTCCTAAGGCCTCATCGGAGGCATTATCGAGAACCTCCTGAATGATGTGGAGCGGATTGTCAGTACGGGTATACATTCCAGGCCGCTGACGGACTGGTTCTAGTCCTTTTAGGACCTGAATCGACGATTCGCTGTATTCGGATGTTTTACGGGTAGCCATGCGCGCAAATTGTAGTCATGTCTGAGATCTAGACCGAATTTTTCAGGAATTCCCCTGTCATCCATGCCAAAATTAGGGGATGGGAGCCTTAAGTCATATTCGCGTTTTAGACCTTAGCCGAGTCTTGGCTGGTCCTTGGTGCGCTCAAAATCTAGCGGATTTAGGAGCGGATGTCATCAAAGTCGAAAGACCAGGGGTTGGGGACGACACCCGCCATTGGGGCCCTCCCTTTGCCAAAGACGCCAATGGCCTGGAAACAGCTGAATCTGCCTATTTTATTTGCATTAATCGCAATAAGCGCTCCATTACCGTTGACATTGCCAAGCCTGAGGGGCAAGAACTCATCCGTAAGCTGGCAGCGGAGTCTGATGTTGTTATCGAGAACTACAAAGTAGGAGATCTCGCTAAATACGGGCTTGATTATGAGAGCCTTAAAAAAGTGAAGTCAGACCTAGTCTATTGCTCAATTACAGGGTTTGGGCAAACCGGACCTTACGCTCACCGTCCTGGCTACGATTTCATTATTCAAGGTATGGGCGGCTTCATGAGTGTGACTGGTGAAGCGCAAGACTTTGAAGGTGCCAGCCCACAAAAGTCTGGTGTTGCAATCGCGGACATCTTTACTGGCATGTATGCCAGCACCGCTATTCTTGCAGCCATCGTTCATCGTGACCACACGGGCGAAGGTCAATACATTGACATGTCGCTTTTAGATACACAAATCGCCGTAATGGCTAATGTATCTAGCGCATACCTAACCTCTGGTGAAGTGCCAAAGCGTTGGGGTAACGCCTCACCAATTATTGTTCCCTATCAAACCTTCCCGACTTCAGATGGCTGGATGATTGTAGCTGCAGGCAACGATGGCCAATTCCGACATTTTGTGACCGCGGGTGGCGAGTCTCAGCTGGCGGATGACCCACGCTTTGTAAGCAACCCTCAACGCGTAGAACATCGTAAGCAACTGATTCCGCTTTTAGAACAAATGACTCGCAAGAAGACCAAAGGTGAATGGATTGAATTGCTTGAGAAAGCTAATGTTCCTTGCGGGCCAATCAATAACTTCAAAGAAGTTTTTGATAATGAGCAAGTCATTCATCGCGGCGTACAAATTCATGTTCCCCATCCAACGGTGGGCAACATGAAGCTGGTTGCAAGCCCGATGCGTTTATCGAAGACGCCAACAGAAGTACGCATGGCGCCGCCCACTCTGGGCCAGCATACACAAGAGATCCTGCATGAGCGCCTCAAATTGGATAACAAAACAATAGAAGAGCTGCGCATCAAGGGAGTTATTTAAACCATGACCACGCTCACTTCCAAAGCAGGGCTTTCTATCAAGGATGTCCTCATCTATGGCGGACTCATGGTCACGCTGTCTATGGGCATTCGTCATGGCTTTGGACTCTTTAATTTACCCATTACCTCAGCCAATGGTTGGGGTCGAGAAACCTTTGCGCTGACGATTGCCCTTCAGAATCTGATCTGGGGAGCTGTGCAACCAATCACTGGAGCGCTGGCTGATCGTTACGGGGCATTCAAAATTATGGTTGCCGGCGGCATTTTGTACGCCCTGGGTTTAGCAGGCATGGCCATTTCTACCGACGTGATGAACTTCACCCTAGCCGGTGGATTGCTCATTGGTTTGGCGCAAACTGCAACGACCTATAGCGTGGTTTATGGCATCTTGGGTCGCAATGTATCACCGGAAAAACGGGTTTGGGCAATGGGCATTACTGCTGCCGCTGGCTCGTTTGGGCAATTTCTGATGATTCCCGCCGAACAAGGATTGCTCAGTATATTTGGCACGCAAGATGCACTTCTGATGTTGGCATTAATGGCGAGCCTGATGATTCCAACTGCTTTTATGTTGCGTGAAAAGAATTTCACCCACAACCATAACCTAGGTGATCAGACGATCAAGCAGGCATTAAAAGAAGCCATCAGCAATCCAAGCTTTCGTTATCTAACTCTAGGGTATTTTGTTTGTGGCTTCCAGGTGGTGTTTATTGCCGTTCATTTGGCGCCCTACCTAAAAGACCTCTCCTCAAGCTATCCAGCTGTTGGGGCGCCAGTAGTCGCCACGACTGCCCTGGCCTTAATCGGCCTCTTCAATATCTTTGGAACCTATAGCTCCGGAATATTGGGACAACGCTTTCCGAAGCGCTATTTGTTGTCTGCAATTTATATAGGGCGATCAATTGCCATCACGGCATTCTTACTACTGCCGCCATCGCCGATGAGCACCTACATCTTTGCAGCCATCATGGGATTCTTATGGCTCTCAACCATTCCACTTACCAATGGCATCGTGGCGCAAATTTTTGGGGTTAAGTATTTAACAATGCTTTCTGGTTTGATTTTTTTCTCGCATCAACTGGGTAGTTTTTGCGGAGCCTTCTTAGGCGGTTATTTGTTTGATCAAACAGGTTCGTATTTAATTGTTTGGGAAATTGCTATTGGACTAGGTGTATTTGCCTTCTTAGTGAATCTTCCCGTAAAAGAACGTGCTATTCATCGAGCAGCAAATGCTTAAGAAAAAAACATCCATCTGGAAAATCATTTCCTACGGATTTGCGTTGTTTGTTTTACTGTTTGTTTTTTCACTGTACTTCGCACCAGATATGATGGTGGCAGTAACCAATCAAGTTTGGGCGCTTTGTGGTTGGTAATTCATTAGAATTGCGCTACCACACTTTATATTTTTTAGCATCTCGCCGTAGCACAATGGATAGTGCACATGCCTCCTAAGCGTGGGATACAGGTTCGATTCCTGTCGGCGGGACCAAAAAATTCTTGCCACTTATCCACAGGCCTTGTGGATAAATCCACAAAAGTTTTCGTAAGTCACAGATTTGTATAGGTTGACCTAGCTTGCCTAATTTGTGTGCAAGAAGTATTCCTCTGTTTTCCGTACTTTCTGACAAATTTTTATTTATACAAATTGAAATTATGTGCTATGGCGACTCTTGACTTAGGGCGCAGGAGCCTAACTTCCCTTACACTTAGGGCCATGTCCAGCCTTTCTACCAGCACGCTAGCCGCCCTTGAGGAAATGCTCCAGAATACGGCGCGCCCTGCTCCAGCAGATTACCTGCCAATTTACTTATCCCGCGGCGTGCTTGGTGACCAGCTAATTGGACATCTCAATCCAGAGTTCATATCCTACTTGCAAACGTCATTGCAAAAAGAATCTATTCCGCTGATTGAAATGGGTCATGACAAACTCACTATTCGCATTAGTAAGCCCAAGGATTTATCAAACAGCCTGTATCAATTGGCCAATCGTATGCGTCTCGGTGGATTTATTCCAGGCTGGCGTAATGAAGATTTTGCATGGATTGATCAAAACGGTCATAAATACTTTCGCATGGAGCGCGCTGCGTTTCGCACCTTTGGCTTTCGCAGTATGGCAACTCATATCAATGGTTACACTCAAGGCAATACGATTTGGTTGGGCAGACGTAGCGAGACGAAACCTACCGACCCCGGTAAGTTAGATAACTTAGCCGCTGGTGGTATCACTGCCGACGAAACACCCTGGGTCAGTGCGCGTCGTGAACTTTGGGAAGAGGCTGGCGTCCCGGATCAGATTGCCGATCAGATTGAACCTGTAGGCCGCATTCATATGCGTCGTCCAATACCAGGAAGAGGCTTTCATGATGAACAGCTCTACGTTTATGACTTAGAGCTCGCCGATAATTTTGTCCCCACCAATCACGATGGTGAAGTCAGTGGATTTATTGAAATCCCACTTCCAGAAGCTGCTGCAAGAATTTTGGCTGACGAGTTCACCTCTGATGCTGCTTTTGTAACTGCAGACTTCATATTGCGGCGCAATAAATAACTGATTTCAAGCCAATTGATTCGTTGGCGCTTAGCTTAACTGCTGTCACCCTCTAAACAACCAATTCGTGGTTAAATTCTCCTTAAGGATGAAACAGGGGTGCCCTTTATTGCGATTTTGCTTGAAGGCGCTGAGAAAGACCCTAGAACCCGATCCAGATAATGCTGGCGTGGGGAGTTACATCAGACCGACACCCGGTTTCGTCCATCTAAACCAGCTAGGAGATGGACATGAGTACAGGCAAGACCACAACAAAAAACGCTAAACACGAGATTCCGAGTTTAAAAAGTTTAGAGCGTGACTTTGGGCAAAAGTTTGCCTACCCAGCTTCAACAAAAACTTACCTCCAGGGTTCAAGGTCTGATATCAAAGCGCCAATCCGGATGATTGAGCAACTCCCCACTCGCGTTGGCGAAGAGTTATTGGCAAACCCGCCTGTTCCTGTTTATGACACTTCTGGCCCCTACAGTGATCCTGATGTTGTCATCAATCTCGAAAAAGGTTTGCCAAGATTGCGTGACGCCTGGATAGCAGAACGCAACGACACAGTGCAATTAGCAGGCCCTAGCTCTAAATACGGCGTTGCGCGTTCACAAGATGCAGCAACCCAAAACTTACGCTTCTCACACATCAGCGCCCCACGCGTAGCTAAATCTGGTCACAACGTAAGTCAAATGCATTACGCCCGCAAAGGGATCATTACTCCAGAGATGGAATACATTGCCTTGCGCGAATCGATGGGGCTTGAGCAACTGCGCAAAGACCCTGCTTATAAGCAACTCCTCAAGCAACATCCTGGCAAAGGCTATGGCGCCAATCTACCTGACATCATTACCGGTGAATTTGTGCGCTCTGAGATTGCCGCTGGCCGCGCCATTATTCCCGCCAATATTAATCATCCTGAACTAGAGCCCATGATTATCGGTCGTAACTTCCGCGTGAAGATTAACGGCAACCTCGGCAACTCTGCAGTGACCTCCTCCATTAACGAAGAGGTAGAAAAAATGGTCTGGTCTATTCGTTGGGGTGCTGACACCATCATGGATCTTTCCACCGGTAAGCACATTCATGAAACCCGTGAATGGATTATTCGCAACTCTCCAGTGCCGATTGGCACCGTTCCCATCTATCAAGCATTAGATAAGACTGGCGGCATTGCAGAAGACCTCACTTGGGAAATGTTCCGCGACACCTTAATTGAACAAGCCGAACAAGGTGTGGATTACTTTACTATTCATGCGGGCGTATTACTCCGTTATGTCCCACTTACGGCTGACCGCATTACCGGCATCGTGTCTCGCGGCGGCTCCATCATGGCTAAGTGGTGCCTAGCTCACCACAAAGAAAACTTCCTCTATACGAAGTTTGATGAGATTTGTGAAATCATGAAAGCCTATGACGTGTCATTTAGTTTGGGTGATGGCTTGCGTCCTGGTTGCATTGCAGACTCAAATGATGCTGCTCAGTTTGGTGAACTCCATACATTAGGCGAATTGACTGCTAAGGCATGGAAACATGACGTGCAAGTGATGATTGAAGGTCCTGGTCATGTACCTATGCAGCGCATTGAAGAAAATATGACCGAAGAGCTGAAACATTGCTTAGAGGCGCCCTTCTATACCCTCGGACCATTGATCACAGATATTGCTCCTGGTTACGATCACATTACCAGCGGCATTGGTGCAGCGCAAATTGGTTGGTACGGCACTGCCATGCTTTGCTATGTCACACCAAAAGAGCATTTAGGATTGCCAGATAAAGAAGATGTACGCGAAGGCATCATCACCTACAAGATCGCAGCCCATGGCGCTGACTTAGCTAAAGGTTTACCTGGCGCACAAGTACGCGATAACGCATTGTCTAAAGCCCGCTTTGAGTTCCGTTGGGAAGATCAATTTAATTTAGGCTTGGATCCAGAACGCGCCAGGGAGTATCACGATGCAACTCTGCCAGCTGAAGGTGCAAAGATCGCTCACTTCTGTTCAATGTGCGGTCCGAAGTTCTGCTCCATGAAAATCACCCAAGAGGTACGTGACTACGCAGCGACCTTAGATGCTGATGGCAACCCTAAAGCTAAAGTCATTCCAATTACTGAAGTAGCTGACGCTTCTAAAGGCATGGAAGAAATGTCTGCAGAGTTCCGCAAACGCGGTAGTGAAATTTATCAGTAAGTCACATAACTAAAAGATAAATATGACGAGCGAAAGCTTCTCCAAAAGTAAGTACGCAATTGTTGGCGGCGGCCTCATGGGTCGCCTGCTTGCACTTGCACTTGCAAAAGAAGGTGCGCAGGTTGACCTTTTTGACAAGGGCGGACCCGATGGTTCTCATGCTGCCGCACGCATTGCAGCAGCGATGTTGGCGCCTTTGGCAGAGTCTGCTATCACGGAAGATTCTGTTGTGCGAATGGGTTTATACAGCCTACCGCGCTGGAAAAAACTGATTTCAGATTTGTCTCGCCCAGTGTACTTTCAGCAAGACGGCACGCTGATTCTTTGGCATAGGCAAGACGCTAGTGAAGCAGAACGTTTTACTGCGCATTTACAAAAGAATTGTCGTGCGAACTCCGACCTCAGTGCGCCGCAAAAGTTAAGCAATGAAGCCTTGCGTGAACTTGAGCCTGGTGTTGCCGACAGATTTACTCAGGGGCTATATTTACCCAACGAAGGGCAGCTAGATAATCGTCAATTATTAGATGCACTTGCTAATGAATTAACGCTATTGAAGGTGAATTGCCACTGGCATACAGAAGTTGACCCACAAGAGCTAAAAAAACAAAGCTGTTACAGAGCGGTGGTTGATTGTCGTGGTACCGGCGCTAAAGAGTCTTGGTCTACTGGTGAGCAGCCCAATGCCTTACGGGGCGTACGTGGTGAAGTAGTTAGACTCTATGCCCCAGAGGTGAAGTTGCGTCGCCCAACGCGTTTAATCCATCCACGCTACCCGATTTATATTGCTCCCAAAGAAAATGATGTCTATGTAGTGGGTGCTACTGAGATTGAATCTGATGATCTCTCAGAAATGAGTGTGCGCTCTGCTATGGAGTTACTGAGCTCCGTATACACGGTACATAGCGGCTTTGCTGAAGCCCGAATTTTAGAAATGGCAACGCAATGTCGACCCACATTGAAAAACAATCTCCCAGAAATACGGTTTCAAAAAGAAAAAGGGTTGGCTGATTTGATCATGATCAATGGCCTATATCGCCATGGTTTTATGATTTCCCCTGCGGTGCTCGATTGCGCCCTAGAGCTTTTAGCGCAAGGTACAAGCAAGACTGCATTGGAATTAGGTTTGACTATTACTCATAACACTAAGCAGGTAGATGCTGTATGCGCGTAATTGTTAATCAAGTCCCCTATGAGCTTCCGAGCCAGAGCTTGGTGAGTGATGCGCTAGCCTTAATTAACGCCAAACCGCCCTATGCTGTCGCAGTGAATCTGCATTTTGTACCCAAAACTAAGCATACCGAGTTTGTCTTAAAGGAAAATGACCAAATTGAAGTGATTGCCCCAGTTACCGGTGGCTGATGCAGATAAATATAAGAATGAAGTTGAAATGAACGCACCCTTACCGAGCAACCTTAACAGCGCTGACACTCTTGTTCTTTATGGCGAGAGCTTTGCCAGCCGTTTGTTATTGGGTACTTCACGCTACCCCTCCCCTCAGGTGTTGGAGCATGCTGTTCAAGCCTCCAATCCTGCCATGATTACCGTAAGCTTGCGTCGCCAAGGTACCTCGACTGCTGAAGCGCATAGCGGCTTTTGGGATTTACTCAAAAAGATGGCTGTACCAGTTTTACCAAATACCGCCGGTTGTCATAGCCCACAAGAAGTGATTACCACCGCACAAATGGCGCGTGAAGTTTTTGAAACGGATTGGATCAAGCTTGAACTAATCGGTGATGACTACACCTTACAACCCGATGTTCTACGATTAGTACAAACTGCAGAAATCCTCATTAAAGATGGCTTCAAAGTTTTGCCGTATTGCACTGAAGATCTTATTTTGTGTCAACGATTAGTGGACGCAGGTTGCCAGGCAGTCATGCCATGGGCGGCACCCATCGGAACTGGGCAAGGACCTTTAAATCCCTATGCTATGAAACTCTTGCGTGACCGTTTGAAAGTCCCGCTCTTAGTTGATGCGGGCTTAGGTCTTCCATCCCATGCCTGCACTGTGATGGAATGGGGCTTTGATGGTGTCCTGCTCAATACTGCAGTGGCACTTGCTAACGATCCTGTGGCCATGGCAAAGGCATTTGCCATGGCGGTAGATGCGGGCCGTGCTGCCTATGTATCCGGCGCCATGAAGCCACAAGAATCTGCTCAAGCCAGTACGCCTTTGGTGGGTACGCCATTTTGGCATCAAACTTAAGTACACTGATTCTATGAGCCTCATTCGTGACCTAGCAGACCAAATCGTGGCAGCACATCGCAACGATGATCTGTGCATTCCGATTCCAAGCTATAACCTACACAATCCACCCCCATTAATTGATAACGAGGTGGCGGTTGATCATTACGAACTAGCAGGTGCATTAGCCAGCATTGAAATGGGTTTTATAGAATCTGATGCCCGAATTCTTGGTAAAGCCTGGTCACGCATGACTTTGCAAGATGGTGGTTTTAATCCCTTTAAGTGGCCGAGTAGACCGGAGCATTTTGATTTGCTGCCCTGGACTCGCAATATGAATCCGAATGCCTTTAAGGAGTGCCCAAAGCGTTTGGGTTTGTATGGCGTCATGCCCGATGCCGACTGGGTAAAGCGCATGGTCGATGCTGAGATTCCAACTGTGCAACTGCGCTTCAAATCGGACGAGAAAGCGAAGATCCGAAAACAAATTAAAGAATCCGTTGCCGCTGCAAAAGATAGCAAGACGCTACTTTTCATCAATGATTACTGGCAAGAAGCTATTGATGCGGGGGCTTATGGTGTTCATCTAGGTCAAGAGGATTTAGTTGACGCCAACCTTGAAGAAATTCGTGGGGAAGGATTAAGACTAGGCATTAGCACTCATGGTTATGCAGAGCTTGCCCATGCCGATCGCTTTTGCCCAAGCTATATTGCGATGGGTGCAGTTTTTCCAACAAATTTAAAGAAGATGCCCACTGCACCTCAAGGCCTGGGACGCTTATATCAGTACGCCAAGTTAATGAGTCACTACCCCTTGGTGGCTATCGGTGGCATTGATCAAGAAAGCATTCATGCGGTTGCCAAAAGTGGTGTGGGGTCTGTCGCCGTTGTGAGGGCCATTACCCAAGCAAAAGATCCAAAGGCGGCAGTAAAACATCTTCAAGAATTAATGCAGGCCTAAAGCGATTGATTTAAATCTTTTAGCGCACTTATCTTTCTTGGCATTTAATTTATTAGCACTTATCGTTTTCATCCAACAATGCTGTTGGGTAAAAGTCATGCATATGCCACAAAGGCCCAGGACCTTCACCGATACTTAAGAAGCGCCCTGCTTCTAAGCCGGCCTCAACAAAAGCAATGGCTTTAGCAACCGCATGAGCGAGATCATGGCCATCTGCGAGATAAGTCGCAATTGCAGATGCTAGAGAACATCCTGTGCCGTGAGTGTTCACAGTGTTCACGCGATAGTGCTTAAACTCTTTTGTTTGAACTACCTCCAGACCATCTTCGATCGTGCGCCACATTAAGTAATCTGTAATTTGGGTATGCGTACTATCTAAGTGACCGCCTTTGATCAGGACTGCTTGCGGTCCCATTTCGAGCAATTCTTCTGCGGCTATTTTGAAATCATTCGGCCCACTAATCTCACGACCCAACAATAAAGAAGCTTCATCCAAATTTGGTGTAATGAGTGTTGCCATTGGAAATAATTCAGCGATCATCGCTTGAGCAGTATCGTCACCACCTAAACTTGCACCAGAGGTGGCACGCAAAACAGGGTCAAGGACTATTCGCTTTACACCATGTTTGCGTAAAGATTTAGCAACCGTTTTGACAATTTCTGGACTGGCTAGCATGCCGATTTTGACAATGTCAGCGCCAATATCCATTAATACAGCGTCAATCTGCGCCTCTACTACATCAAGATCCACATCTTGAATACGCGTGACCCCCAGGGTGTTTTGAGCTGTAATTGCGGTGATCACAGACATTCCATAGCCACCCAAGGCCGTGATGACCTTGAGGTCAGCCTGAAGCCCTGCCCCGCCGCCACTATCGGACCCAGCAATGGTCAGCACTTTGGGGATCTGCACAGAAGTGGGAAGAAGTGATTTCATCTTGCTATAATATCGGCTTATTCCTCGATAGCTCAGTCGGTAGAGCGCCGGACTGTTAATCCGTAGGTCCCTGGTTCGAGCCCAGGTCGAGGAGCCAAATAAGTGAAGCCCCTAAAGAGATTTAGGGGCTTTTTCTTTACACAATCCCCACGCAAGGGCCTGAGATAGCATATTCACGGCACTCACAGCCATAAACCAAATTGGGGCTAAGCACACTAAAATAGAGCCCATGACTAAGATTCCTGAACTACTTGCTCCAGCTGGCAGCCTCAATATGCTGCAAACTGCATTTGATTTTGGCGCCGATGCCATTTATGCCGGACAGCCACGTTATTCATTGCGGGTTCGCAATAACGACTTTGGCAAGATCGAAGTTCTCAAGCAAGGAATTGATGCTGCCCATGAATTAGGCAAGAAGTTTTATTTAGTTTCAAACTTATTGCCGCACGGCGGCAAAACACGCACCTACATCAAAGACATGGATCCGGTTATTGCACTAAAGCCAGATGCTTTAATCATGTCTGACCCTGGTTTAATCATGATGGCACGTGATGCTTGGCCAGATATGCCAATTCATTTGTCAGTTCAGGCCAATACCGTCAATGGGGCTTCAGCAAAATTCTGGCGTTCCGTAGGTATCAGCCGAGTAATTCTGTCTCGCGAACTCTCTTTTGATGAAATCGAAGAAGTACGTCAAGACTGCCCAGAAATGGAGCTGGAAGTCTTTGTTCATGGCGCTCTGTGTATTGCCTACTCAGGCCGTTGCTTATTATCAGGCTATATGTCACATCGAGACTCTAACCAAGGTGCTTGTACCAATGCCTGTCGCTGGGACTACAAAGTGAAGCCAGGACAGCAAAATGGTAGCGGTGATGTCGTACTCCTACAAGAAGCTCGCCGCCCCGATGATTTGATGCCCATGGAAGAAGATGAGCATGGCACTTACATCATGAACTCCAAAGATCTGCGCGCTATTGAGCATATTGAGCGCTTAACGAAGATGGGTGTCGACTCCTTCAAGATCGAAGGACGCACCAAGTCCCCTTATTACGTTTCTCGCACCGTGCAAGCCTACCGAGCCGCAATCAATGATGCTGTAGCGGGCAGACCATTCAATACCGCTTTATTAGGTCAGTTAGAAGGCCTGGCTAACCGAGGCTATACCGATGGTTTTTATGAACGCCATCATGATAAAGAGTATCAACTGTATATGCGTGGCCACTCATTATCTGGTCGCAGCTTATATGTCGGCGAAACTGTAGATATGGATTCTGCTAACGGTCGCGTCAAGGTCGATGTCAAGAATCGCTTTTCTGTTGGCGATAAAATTGAGATTATCGAACCCAACGGAAACACCGATGTAGTGTTGTCAGAAATGTGGAATGTGAATGGCGAGCCTGTTGATGTTGCGCCAGGCTCTGGTCACTTTGTATGGCTCAAGATCCCAATGACTAGCAAACATGCCTTTATTGCTCGTTATACACAAGAACCAGCTCCTGTTGAAACATCTGGATCTTGCGCCACTTGTGGCGAGTAATCTTTTTTCTTTGAAAGTGTGCTTTGATGACTAACGCTGCTGCGAGCAACACCAAAAATCGTAACCTTAAAGAAAAGTTCAAAGAGGAAGCCAAAAAAGCATTCGCATTAACGCTTTATTTTGGCGCTTGGTTCTGCGCAATTACTTTTATGGCTGCCACAGCTTTAGAAGAGCGCCCTATTCCGCTCTCAATTTTTGGTTTTGCACTAATCAAGGCCGGTATATCAGCAAAGTTCATGTTGATTGCGCAAGCGGCTTATCCAATTAAGGTGAATAAGGAACATGGCATCGTTAATTCACTTGTTTTTGAATCCATTATCTACATCATCGTTGTAATTGCTTTGAACTTTTTAGAGGCTGGTGTAGATGGCTTGATGCATGGGAAGACTTTTATCGCATCTATGGGAGCTTTTGGTCATGGCGATCCATTAAGAATTCTTGCCATGTCCATTCTCTACTGGCTCATTGTTTGGCCCTATTTAATCTTTATGGGCGTCAATCAAGCATTAGGCAACACAGCCACGCTAGAAATCCTGTTTGGCTCCAAAAAATAATTGTCATCCTTTCATTGCGTGAGAATTTTTTGGCTATGCTTGTTTGGAATTTTTTGCCAACAAGCGTCTGCCCAAGAAATTGAAGCACGCATGTATTCCAATTCGCCGATTGGAATTAACTTCCTTACCGGTGGTATTGCTCAAGCTAAAAGTGGCTCCTATCGACTTACTACCGAGGCAGCCAATATCACCCGCATCATCGATGTCTTTGGGCAATCCGGTAGGATTAGTCTTTTATTGCCCTATGCGCAGCTAACGGGGTCAGGCAATATAGGCTCTCAGAGCATGAATGCTTCTGCAGAAGGCTTGTCCGATCCTGTTATTAAAGTCTCTGCCAACTTATATGGCGCTCCTGCACTTTCCTTGGATGAGTTCAAGACTTATCAACAAGACTTGATTGTTGGGGCCAGCCTTGCTGCCTCTATTCCATGGGGCAAATACAACAGCGATCAAATGCTCAACGTTGGCGCTAATCGCTCCGTTATTCAACCGGGTATCGGGGCTTCACAAGCTATTGGTCCTTGGCGTTTAGAACTTGCAGGAATGGCCACAATCTATACCAACAATACGAACTTTATGGGCGGTAATACGCTATCCCAAAATCCCATGTACTCCACTGAAACGCATGTGATTTACTATTTCGAGAACCAAGCCTGGATATCAGCGGATGCAACTTACTATATGGGTGGTCAATCGCATGTCAATGGTATGCCGATCAATGGATCTCAAGAAAATTGGCGATTTGGGAGCACTCTGTCCTACCCCATTAATAAGCACAACTCTATACGGCTTACTGGGAGCACGGGAGTCTACTCCAGAACAAACAATAGCTATGATGCCCTGGGTATTTCGTGGCAATACCGCTGGGGCGGCGGACTATAGGTAAACAAGTCATTCCGTCGCTACAATCACGTGAAAGAACATTGATAAGAGATACGAGACATTCATGGGCAATAAACCAAAAGATCCTACTGAAAGCGGCTTACGCAAGGGCTTAACAAGCTATGGCGACAAAGGGTTCTCATTGTTTTTACGCAAGGCTTTTATTAAAGGTGCTGGCTACACCAATGGTGCCCTGGATCGCCCTGTAATTGGCATTATTAATACCGGTAGTGCATACAACCCCTGTCACGGCAATATGCCGCAATTAATTGAAGCAGTAAAGCGTGGTGTGATGTTAGCTGGTGGTCTACCAATGGATTTCCCTACGATTTCCATTCATGAGAGTTTTTCCTCTCCTACATCAATGTATCTACGCAACTTGATGTCGATGGACACCGAAGAGATGTTGCGTGCTCAGCCGATGGATGCCGTCGTCATGATTGGCGGCTGCGATAAAACAGTTCCTGCACAAATGATGGGCGCAGCCTCTGCTGGACTACCTGCTATTCAACTGATTACCGGCTCAATGCTAACCGGATCACATCGTAGCGAACGTGTTGGCGCCTGCACAGATTGCCGTCGCTATTGGGGTAAATTCCGTGCCGGTGAAATCGATGCAGCAGAAAAGGATGAGGTAAACAATCAGTTAGTTGCCAGCGTTGGCACTTGCTCTGTAATGGGTACAGCCAGCACCATGGCTTGCATTTCAGAAGCGCTGGGTATGACCGTTCCTGGTGGCGCAACCCCTCCAGCAGTAACTGCAGATCGCATCCGTATCGCGGAAGAAACTGGCACTTGTGCAGTGAAGATGGCTAAAGAGGGATTAACGATCGACAAAATCTTAACTGCTGATGCCTTTGAAAATGCAATGCGCGTTTTACTTGCCATTGGCGGCTCCACTAATGGCATTGTTCACCTTGCAGCGATTGCAGGACGCATGGGGCTTGAGATTGATTTGGATGCCCTTGATAAGATGGGTGATGAGACTCCGGTTCTAGTGGATTTAAAACCTTCCGGCGATCATTACATGGAGAACTTTCATGATGCAGGGGGTATGACTACCCTGCTTCGTGAGCTCAAGCCATTATTGAAGCTAGATGCAATGACCGTTTCAGGCAGAACACTCGGCGAAGAAATTGATGCGGCTCTTCCTAGTTTTAAACAAGATGTCGTTCGTCCTTTTAATAAGCCTATTTATCCACGCGGTAGTATTGCTGTATTGCATGGCAATCTTGCACCCGGTGGCGCCATCATTAAACAGTCTGCTGCCGATGAGAAGTTGATGGAGCATGAAGGTCGTGCCGTAGTTTTTGAAGATGCCGCTGATTTAGCGAACCGCATTGACAGTCCAGATTTGGATGTCACTGCTGACGATATCTTGGTATTAAAGAATATTGGACCTAAAGGTGCTCCTGGCATGCCTGAGGCGGGTTACATCCCAATTCCGATGAAGTTAGCAAGAGCTGGCGTGAAAGACATCGTACGCATCTCTGATGGACGTATGAGTGGTACCGCCTTTGGCACGATTGTGTTGCACGTTACACCTGAATCTGCAATTGGCGGCCCTTTAGCGCAAGTACGCAACGGTGATCGCATTCGATTGAGTGTGAAAAATCGGGAGATTAGCCTACTGATTTCGGATGAAGAACTTGCCAAGCGCATGAAAGATAACCCTATTACTACCCCAACTGCCGAGCGTGGGTATAAAAAGCTTTTTCTAGATACCGTGACGCAGGCAGATCAAGGTGTGGATTTTGATTTCTTAAGATCAGCCAAGATGATTGGCAAGACGCCGCAGTCGAAGTAAAAATCAATAGAAATTGATTCAGTGATTAATGCCAATCTACTTCGCAGAGGAATGAATCTATGGCCTCCGTTTCTGGGGGCTGGAATTACTGTTGAAAAAATCTCGAAAGATTTTAGGCATGCCAAGGTTCGCCTAAAGCATGGCTTATTGAATCGCAATATCGTGGGTGTTCACTTTGGCGGCAGTCTATTTGCAATGACTGACCCCTTCTTCATGATGATGGTGTCGCAGAATATCGGCAAGGGCTACATCGTTTGGGATCAAGCGGCGAAGATTGAATTTCTTAAGCCTGGTAAAGGCACTGTGCATGCCTCCTTTGAAGTCACTCAACAAGAAATTGATGACATCATCAGCGCTGCAGAGCCTGGCAATAAAATCTACAAAGACTTTGTTGTGGATGTTAAAGACAAGGAAGAAGATGTCGTTGCGCGTATTACGAAGACTTTATATATACGCAAGAAGATGAAGTGAAATAACCAGTACTTTTACTTTTATTGGTTTACATAAGCTGACGCATCTAGTCGGCGCATTTCACCTTCAATCCAAGCCTCTACTTCTAATTGCAACTGCTCTTCAGTTTTGCCTTGAACAGAAATCACAGGTCCAATGGACAACGTGATTAATCCGGGCTTCTTGAGAAATGTCTTTCTCGGCCATATAGCACCAGAGTTTTGCGCCACCGGCAGAATATCAGTTTGCGTGCTAATAGCAAGGCGCACACCGCCCTTACGATAAGGCTTAAAAGATCCACGTGGAGTGCGCGTGCCCTCTGGGAAAATCGCAATCCATCTACCCTCCTTCAATACTACCTTGCCTTGAGCAGCAACTGCTGCTCTTGCGTTTTCACGATCGCCACGATTGATATGAATCATTCGCAGCGAAGACAAAGCCCATCCAAAGAATGGCACGTATAAGAGCTCTCTCTTGAATACAAAGCAAAGCTCTTTAGGAAAAATTGCTGGGTATACAAAGGTTTCCCAGGCAGACTGATGTTTACCCAAAACAATTAATGGCTTATTGGGATCTTTTGGAATGTTTTCCAAGCCTTCAATTTTTGACCGAATGCCACACAAGACTGACAACACATTCTGGATCAAGTGACACCAAGCTACGCCGATGTTGTAGCGAGTATGTCGACTGGTAAATGGGATCGCCAGAATAATGACTGAGGCATAAAGGGTCACCGAAGTGAAACCAAATAGATAAAACATTAAAGATTTAAGCCAAAGAATCACGATAATATTTTTACTAATATGTAATTAAAAATGTATTTTAAATGACTAGCCTTTACAAGTTGAGCGCCCCTAAAAGTTAGGGCACCTCTCTTATCAAGCCGATTTCTTGGATGCTTTATAAATCTCGTAATTCACGTCTCAAGATTTTGCCAACGTTCGTTTTCGGCAGATCAGCACGGAAGACGATATGTTTGGGGCGTTTATAGTTCGTGAGATTCTCCTTGCAGAACGCCAATACGGCCTCTTCTGTGAGGGACGAATCTTGTTTCACAATGAATGCCTTGACAGCTTCGCCCGATTCTTCATCTGGCACGCCAATGACTGCGCACTCCAATACCCCCGGAATGAGCGACAGCACTTCTTCCACTTCATTTGGGTAAACGTTGAATCCAGAGACTAGAACCATATCTTTTTTGCGGTCAACAATCTTCGTTAGTCCATCTGCATTCATGATGCCAATATCACCCGACTTAAAGAATCCATCAGGCGTCATCACATTCTTAGTTTCTTCTGGCTTATTCCAGTAACCAGCCATCACCTGTGGACCCCGAATGCAAATCTCACCAGGCGTTCCAAAAGGCACCTCGACACCATCATCATTCAGAATTTGCACTTCGGTGCTTGGAACTGGCAGACCAATATAGCCTGTAAAGCTCTCTATTAATGGGGAGTTCACACAAGCTACAGGAGAAGTTTCTGAGAGGCCATAACCTTCTGCAATAGGTGCACCAGTCATAGCCTGCCATTGATCAGCGACGACCTTTTGCATAGCCATACCACCACCGATAGTTGCTAAAATATTAGGGAACTTCACTGCAGCAAATGCGGGTTTATGCATGAGCGCATTAAATAAAGTATTCACCCCCGGGAAGATATTGATATTGGGGTGCTTCTGCAAAAGCTTGATGAAACCATCAAAGTCTCTAGGATTGGGAACCAAAATTAACAGACCGCCCTTGCGCATCCCTAGAACTGAACAGGCCGTTAACGCAAAGATGTGATACATCGGTAGCGCACACAGAAATACCAATTGATCAACATGCTTACGTTTTAATCCTGGCTCGAGCCATAGCTCTGTCTGCAAGACATTGGCAAGGATATTTCTGTGAAGGAGAATGGCACCTTTAGACAATCCCGTGGTACCTCCGGTGTATTGCAAAAAGGCAATATCTTCCAAAGTTGTCTTAGGTTTATTCCAGCGATGACGACTACCATCGGCTAAAGCAGCCAAGAAAGTAATGTGTCCCGGTAAATCCCATGCAGGCACCAATTTCTTAACCTTGCGCACAACCAAGTTCACGATTGCACCTTTTAGACCAATCATTTCACCCATTGAAGTAACGATGGTTTGCTTCAATGGAACGTTAGCAGCAATCTGTTGGTAAACGTGTGCAAAGTTTTCCAGAATAACAATGGCTGATGCACCACTATCTTTGAGTTGATGCTCTAATTCACGCGATGTGTAAAGTGGGTTGACGTTAACCACCACAAATCCCGCACGAAGAATGCCTAACATTGCAATCTGAAACTGCAATACGTTTGGAAGCATGATGGCAATACGAGACCCGGGCTCCAGACCTAAGTTCTGCAAATATGAAGCAAAATGTTTGGAATGTTGGTCTAGATCTCGATACGTTAGAAACTTATCTAGGTACTCACATGCTTGACGATTTGGATAACGCTCAAATGCTTCTTCAAACATATCAAGCAAAGAGTTATAACCCGAGATGTCAACCTCGTGAGGAACGCCCTCAGGATAGTTCTTTAACCAGGGTTTTGTAGGATTAACCATGAAGTTATTTTCAGTCTCGAATTATTTTTATTTATAGTCAGATTACTAAATCTGCATAATCCATTCTAAACACAGCAACATCTAATTTCAAAAAGAAAAAGCCCTCTACAACGAGAGGGCTTTGACTTAATTGATTACAACAAATACTAGAAGCGGTAGCCGAGACCGACGATAAAGTCGTAGCCAGAACCGCCCAAATTAGCAGTTATAGGACCGCTACTTGTTGCCAATGTTGCCGTCTTAGAGCTGAGACTCGCATAATTAACTTCTCCGAGCAAGTAAATAGATTGGGTAACCATTTGCTTATAACCCAAACCAAGGACATATCCCGTGAAATTATTGGTTTGGTAGTTTGCAGTTTGACCATTTAAACCCATTGTGTTTCCTGTTGCACCTACCTTGCCGTAAACCAAACTATCTTTATCGATGACATAACCCGGATTTAGGGTTACAGACCAGATATTCTTCAATTGATAATTAAACCACTTTGGGCCTGTACCCGCATTAAAAGTTCCGCCTGCAGCCGATGAAGCTCCGATAGCGTAGCTTGCAGCAAGACCTAGGGTGAACTTATCATTAATTCCATAGTTATAGCCAACACCTAATTTATTAGTAGCAGTATTTAGATCGGTAGTAGATGTAGCTACAGGAACAGTAACCCCAGCAGGATATCCAGTGGGAGCCAATCTAGCTCCAGTGACTGTTGGGCTAAATGCTGCATATCCTACTGCTGCCTCAGCATAAAAACCTTCCCAAGCATTGGTCTTTGCTGACTGTGCATGTGCACTTGTTGCGAATACTCCAGCCATTGCTAAAGCTAAGGCGCTGATCTTTACTGTTTTCATATGTCTTCCTGTGTTTGGTTTTTCTAATTAATCTAAAACAACTTCATGAATCTTAATTAGATTCATTAGCCTTTGTATCTCGGGTTTTCCCTTTATTTATTTTGCAATGCAATAAATTACTTAGCCCTATAGATAGTAGGAATTACAGAGGCCTTATTTGATGGGGTTCTAGACGATTTCATATTGTTGTAATATAAACGAACGATCGTATTATTTTTACAACAAAATCAGTAATTATTGATATCCATGCTTGATACAAGGTCTAGTTCTCCAGCTTTGACTGCTGAACCCAAAAAAGGTTTGGCAACAAAATCTGTCATTTTGCAAGCCGCTTTGGATATTGCTAGCAAGTCGGGTTTAGAGGGCATCACAATTGGCCGTTTAGCTGAAACCGTTGGCATGAGCAAGAGCGGCGTCTTCGCCCACTTCGGTTCACGTGAGGAACTTCAAATTGAAGTGATTCGTAAGTACTACGAATATTTCTCTGCAATTGTTTTTATTCCCGCCCTAACTAAGACTAAAGGATTGCCTCGTTTGCGCTACATGATCGATGCTTGGATCAAAATGAGTGTTGGCGCAAACACTTCTAGCTGCTTCTTTATTGCTGGCGCTGCTGAATTTGATGACCGCCCCGGAATAGTTCGTGATGAATTAGTTCGCAGCGTCGAAGATTGGCGCTCTGCTCTTTTGCGGGCTATCAAAGAATCTATTGCTGCTGGCGATCTCAAGAAGTCCGTGGTTCCCCAAGAAATGCTTTTTAACCTTTACAGCATTGTGCTTGGAGCCCATCACGACTCGAGATTTTTACAGAATCCCAAAAGCCTTAGCTTAGCCAAAAAACTCATTAAAAATGTTTTTCTTGCTCAACAAGTAATTAAATAGTCGTCTTCTCTATTTGACTTTCTTATTTAACTTCTTTATTTAACTTTCTTTTTACATCCATTACTTTCTTTTCTCATTTAATCAATTATTTAAATTCTGGATCTGACATGCCTCAATACAACCCACCTCTGCGTGATATTCAATTTGTGATTCATGAACTGCTTGATGCTGGCAAAGAGTTTTCTGCCCTACCAGCTTATCAAGATGTTGATAAGGACACTATGAACCAGATTATTGAGGAGGCTGGTAAGTTTGCAAGTGAGATTGCCTTTCCCCTGAATCAGGTTGGTGACAAGGAAGGTTGCACACGTCATGATGATGGCTCAGTGACAACGCCTACTGGCTTTAAGCAAGCCTATGAGCAGTATGTTGCAGGGGGTTGGCCTGCCCTATCCTGCGATCCTGAATACGGTGGTCAAGGATTGCCGCAACTTCTCAATACCGTTCTTTATGAAACACTGAATTCTGCAAATCAATCGTGGACGATGTATCCAGGCCTTTCACATGGCGCTTATGAGTGCTTACATGCCCATGGAACTGCGGAGCAGAAGAAAACTTATTTAGAAAAATTAGTTTCTGGCCAGTGGACTGGAACCATGTGCTTGACAGAACCCCATTGCGGCACTGATCTTGGTTTATTAAAGACAAAAGCCGAACCACAACCCGATGGCACTTACGCCATTACTGGAACCAAGATTTTTATCTCTAGCGGCGATCATGATCTTGCAGAAAATATTGTGCATCTGGTATTGGCACGCTTACCTGACTCTCCTGTAGGAAGCAAAGGCATCTCTTTATTTGCTGTTCCGAAGTTTAAGGTTGGTGCCGATGGCTCTATTGGTAGTGCCAATGCAGTTTCTTGTGGTTCACTTGAACACAAGATGGGTATTCATGGCAATGCTACCTGTGTCATGAACTTTGATGGCGCAATTGGCACCCTAGTTGGTGAACCGCATAAAGGTTTAAATGCAATGTTCGTGATGATGAATGCCGCTCGTCTTGGTGTGGGCATGCAAAGTCTTGGGTTAACTGAGGTGGCCTATCAGAACTCAGTTGCTTACGCTAAAGAGCGTTTACAGATGCGGAGCTTGACTGGAGCCAAAGCACCTGAAAAAGCAGCAGATCCGATTATTGTTCATCCTGATGTACGCCGGATGCTGCTCACGCAAAGGGCTTACGCAGAAGCTGGTAGAGCGTTCTCTTACTGGGTTGCACTTATGATTGATAAAGAACTAAATCATCCAGATGAAAGTGTTCGCAAAGAAACGGGTGAAATGGTCGCCCTTCTCACGCCAATTATTAAGGCCTTCTTAACTGATAACGGATTTACTGCAACCAATGAAGGTATGCAGGTATTTGGTGGTCATGGCTATATCGCTGAATGGGGTATGGAGCAATACGTTCGTGATGCCCGCATCAATATGATTTATGAAGGTACCAATACCATTCAATCTCTTGATCTTTTGGGTCGCAAGGTGCTTGGCGATATGGGCAAAAAGCTCACCAAATTTGGCAAGATCATTGAAGCTTTTATTGAAGATGAGGGTGTCCGCAAAGAAATGCAAGAATTTATTGACCCTCTTTCCGATATCGCCGTCAAGGTTGAAAAGCTCACCAAAGAGATTGGCATGAAAGCGATGATGAATCATGAAGAAGTTGGCGCTGCTGCAGTGCCTTACTTACGCGTGGTGGGTCACTTAATTTACTCATACCTATTTGCACGCATGGCAAAAATTGCTCTAGCCAATAAAGCAAGCAAAGATCCTTTTTATGAAGCAAAGCTAGCTACTGCCCGTTTCTACTTTGACAAACTACTTCCCGAGACTGCCATGCTGATCCGTCAAGCACGCGCTGGTTCTAAGTCCTTAATGGCTATGCCTGCTGATTTTTTCTGAAAGACTAAACATGAGTGATAACAAGATTATTAAAAAAGTTGCCATCTTAGGTGCTGGCGTTATGGGCGCTCAGATTGCTGCACAGTGCATTAACGTCGGTCTTCCAGTTGTGCTATTTGACTTACCGAGCAAATCGGATGACGGTAAACCCGTTAATAAAAATGCGATTGCTATAAAAGCAATTGAGAACCTGAAAAAACTGAAGCCCGCCCCTTTAGGCTTGCCCTCAGAAGCCAATCTCATCATCCCGGCGAATTACGAAGATGACTTAGGCCTTCTGGCAGGATGCGACCTGATTATTGAAGCGATTGCTGAGCGCCTAGATTGGAAGCATGCTCTCTATGAAAAAGTAGCTCCACATATTCCGGGGCATGCACTTTTTGCCACCAATACTTCAGGCCTGCCAATTGGCGAACTCGCCAAAGGCTTTTCAGGCGACCTAAAGAAGCGCTTCTGCGGAGTGCATTTCTTTAACCCACCAAGGTATATGCATTTACTAGAACTCATTCCGGCGGCCGATACCGATCATGCTGTATTAGATGCCTTAGAAACGTTTATGACCTCCACAATGGGTAAGGGGGTTGTGCGCGCTAAAGATACACCGAACTTTATTGGTAATCGCGTAGGTGTTTTCTCAATTTTGGCAGTCTTTGCTGAAGCACAGAAGTTTGGCCTAGGTTTTGATGAAGTAGATGCCATTACCGGCAGTAAGTTGGGTCGCGCTAAATCAGCCACCTTTAGAACAAGTGATGTTGTTGGCCTCGATACCATGGCCCATGTTATTAAGACCATGGAAAATGCTTTACAAGGCGACTCATTCTCGGCAATCTTTAAAACACCTGAGGTAGTTACTCAACTGATTGCAAAAGGTGCGCTTGGTCAAAAGACCAAAGCCGGTTTTTATCGCAAGGATGGCAAAAATGTTCTTGTATTGGACGCCGCTACTGGTGAATACAAGCCCTCTACTGCAACAATTGAACCACTGATTGAGCGCATTCTTAAAAAGCCTATTGCTGAACGGCTTGAGCTACTTCGCGAAACCGATGAGCCGCAAGCCCAATTCTTGTGGGCCATCTATCGCGATATCTTCCATTACTGCGCCATTCACCTCGGCGAGATTGCGCAATCTGCCCGTGAGATTGACTTTGCAATGCGCTGGGGTTATGGCTGGAATTTAGGACCCTTCGAAGACTGGCAAGCTGCCGGGGTAACCAAAGTAGCAAACTGGATTAAAGAAGATATCGAGGCCGGCAAAACACTGAGCAAAGAGCCCTTGCCTGCTTGGCTATTTAGCGGTCCAGTAGTTGATAAGCAAGCTTTCCATACCCCCGAAGGTTCATGGTCTACCTCTGAAAATAAATACATCCCCCGCTCTTCTCTGCCGGTTTATCAAAAGCAAGTATTTAGAGCGCCATTACTCGGAGATGGTTCACCTGATCCGAAAACAGCTGGCACTACTATTTACGAAAATACAGATTTCCGCGCTTGGGTCGATGCTAATCAGCCAGAAGTCTTAATTGCATCCTTCCGCTCGAAGATGAATACCTTCAGCCCAGACGTATTAAGTGGCCTGCAAAAGGCTGTAGAAATCGCCGAGGCAAACTATGCGGGCTTAGTGATCTGGCAACCCACTTCATTAAAGCTAGGCACACCTGGTGGACCGTTCTCTGCGGGAGCCAATTTAGAAGCCGCAATGCCAATGGTCATGAAAGGTGGCCCTGCTGGTGTTGAGCCTTTCGTCAAAGAATTTCAAGACACGATGATGAAAATCAAATATTCCCAAGTACCAGTTGTCGCTGCAGTTTCCGGCATTGCTTTAGGTGGTGGCTGCGAATTAGTTCTGCAATCTGCACGCAGGGTTGCTGCAATGGAAAGCTATATTGGATTGGTAGAAGTTGGTGTTGGCCTATTACCCGCTGGTGGAGGCCTTAAAGAGGCAGCCATACGTGCAGCCCAAGGCGTTGCATTGGCTGGCAATACCAATTATTTGGATTTCACGAAAGCCGCTTTTGAAAATGCTGCAATGGCCAAGGTTTCTTCATCTGCTCAAGAGGCAATGAAGATGGCTTACTTGCAAAAAGGCGACATCATTGTTCCAAACGTCTATGAATTACTCGCTTTGGCTCAAGACCAGGTGAAAGCTATGCGCTATTCTGGATACAGGCCACCTATCCCCACACTCATTCCGGTTGGCGGCCGCTCTGTTGCAGCAACTGTCATGGGTCAAGTAGTCAATATGCGTGATGGTGGTTTTATCTCAGAACACGATGCTCATATAGCCAAGAAAATCATTGACATTATTACTGGTGGCGATGTTGATGCAGGCACTCTTGTTACCGAAGACTGGCTCCTCAAACTTGAGCGCCAAGCTTTTGTTGAACTCATTGGCCACCCCAAATCGATGGAACGAATTATGGGCATCCTCCAAACCGGCAAGCCTGTCCGCAACTAATTTACTGAGACATCAATATGAAAAATCTTCAAGACGCATATATCGTAGCAGCCACTCGCAGTGCTGTTGGCAGATCTGGTCGAGGTGCATTAAAAAATACTCGTCCCGATGATTTGCTGGGCAACGCCTTACAACATGTTTTAACGCAAGTTCCTACTTTGGATCCCAAAGCAATTGAGGATGCCATTATTGGGTGTGCAATGCCAGAAGCTCAACAAGGCTTAAATGTTGCCCGTATTGGACTTCTTTTAGGTGGGCTACCTAATACCGTCGGCGGCATCACCGTCAATCGATTCTGTTCATCAGGTTTAAATGCCATTGCCATGGCAGCCGATCGCATTCGGGTTGGTGAAGCAGATGTCATGATTGCTGGCGGTGTTGAGTCGATGAGCATGGTTCCGATGGGAGGCAACTCCCCATCCATGTCACCTGAGATCTTTATGGGTGATGAGAATATTGGGATTGCTTATGGCATGGGGCTAACCGCAGAAAAAGTTGCTCAGCAATGGAAGATTAGTCGCGAGGATCAAGATGCCTTTGCGTTTAACTCGCACCAAAAAGCTATGGCCGCTCAAGCAGCAGGTGAATTTAACTCCGAAATCTTCCCAGTCAAAGTAGCGCAACGCTCTATGAACTTAGATAAAGGTGAAGTAGAGGTTCAGTGGCGCGAGTTTATTAAAGACGAAGGCCCGCGGGTTGACACTTCTCTTGAGGGTCTGGCAAAACTGAAGTCGCCATTCGCAGCTAGGGGTAGCGTTACCGCTGGTAATAGCTCACAAACCTCAGATGGTGTTGGCACACTCATCCTCGCTAGTGAAAAAGCCATTAAGACTTTTGGGCTAACTCCTTTGGCGCGCTTTGTGAGCTTTGCAGTAAAAGGTGTTCCTCCTGAAATTATGGGGATTGGACCTAAAGAAGCGATTCCGGCTGCATTAAAACTGGCTGGACTCAATTTGCAGGATTTAGATTGGATCGAGTTGAACGAAGCATTTGCAGCACAGTCCTTAGCTGTCATTCGAGATCTTGGTTTAGATCAAAGCAAGGTGAACCCATTAGGAAGTGCTATTGCCCTTGGGCATCCTTTGGGCGCTACAGGCGCTATCCGCGCTGCTACCGCCATCCACGCTTTGCAGCGACGCAAACTGAAGCATGCGATGGTCACCATGTGCGTAGGCACTGGTATGGGCGCAGCTGGAATATTTGAGCGTTGTTAAATAACATTTATCAGAATTAATCGACATCATTGCTTATTAGGAGACATCAGGATGTTAAAAAAACAATTCATGCTATCAGCCTGCTTTCTAGGTCTTCTTACAGGCAATGCGTATGCTCAAGCCGCCGATCCAGCTGTTGGCGTTTGGAAGACGATCGATGACAAGACGAATGAACCATCCTCTTTAATCAAAATTGATGAAGTGAACGGCAAACTTGAAGGTACCATCATTAAAACTTTCCCCAAGCCCAATGAAAAACCCTTGGTCTATTGCACACTTTGCAAAGATGATCGCAAAGATAAACCGATTCTCGGTATGAAAATCATGACCGATCTTAAGCGAGACAAGCTAGGCGTCTGGTCGGATGGCAGAATTTTAGATCCAGAGGAAGGTGAGATCTATCGCGTCAAGATTGCGACTGAAGATGGCAAAAAAATGGATGTTCGCGGTTATATAGGCGTCCCACTATTGGGACGTACCCAAGTTTGGTACAAAGCAAAGCAGTAATTTACATACCAATTAAATACACCATATGAACCATCAACCTCTTCCAGAAGTTCTAGGCAAACATTTGGCAAATGGAAATTTGCCCGTCATCGCCGCCCCACTATTCATTGTTAGCAACCCCAAGCTGCTGATTGCCCAATGTAAGGCGGGCGTGATTGGGTCTATGCCTGCCCTCAACGCTAGACCTGCAGAGCAACTTGAGGAGTGGTTGATTGAAATCACTACTGCTCTGGATGCATACAACCAAGAACATCCCGATAAGCCTGCCGCCCCTTTTGCCATTAATCAAATTGTGCACAAGAGTAATGATCGTCTTGAACACGATATGGCGCTGTGCGTTAAATATAAAGTTCCAATCATCATCACCTCTCTAGGTGCTCGCGAAGAAATTAATACAGCTGCGCATAGTTATGGCGGCATCGTCTTACATGATGTTATTAATAATGCCTTTGCTAGGAAAGCAATTGAAAAAGGTGCTGATGGCTTAATCGCTGTTGCTGCTGGTGCTGGCGGACATGCTGGTATTAAAAGTCCTTTTGCTTTAATTCAGGAAATTCGGGAATGGTTTAAAGGCCCGTTGATTCTGAGTGGTTCCATTGCCACTGGTAGTGCAGTATTGGCTGCTCAAGCAATGGGTGCTGACTATGCCTATATTGGCTCGGCATTTATCGCCACTGAGGAAGCGCGCGCAAGTGACGCCTACAAGCAAGCAGTAGTCGACTGCAATTCAGATGATATCGTCTTGAGCAACCTATTTACCGGCGTTTCTGGTAACTATTTAGCACCCTCCATCCGTAATGCCGGGTTGGATCCAGACAATCTCCCCGAAAGCGATCCCAGCAAGATGAACTTTAGCGGGGCAGCTCAGAAGGCCTGGAAAGATATCTGGGGCTGCGGGCAAGGTATTGGGGCCGTAAAAGCGGTTACACCTACGGCACAGTTTGTTGCTCGTTTAAAGACTGAATACGATCAAACTAAAGACGCATTACTTAAAAGCCCTGCTTAATTCTCATGATTAATCATTATTTGTCTGACGGAATTCTCAAGATATTGTTAAATCGTCCTGAGAAAAAGAATGCGTTTACCAACGCCATGTATCGTGAGCTTACGCAGATACTATCTGAGGCCGATCAGAACCCTCAAGTAAAAGTGATGTTGATATCTGGCGCTGGAAATTCCTTCTCAGCCGGAAACGATATTGCGGATTTCATGCAATCCCCTATCACTCATGAAGATGCTCCACCCATTAACTTATTAAAGGTGCTGGCAGGTCTTACCAAGCCCTTGATTGCTGCTGTTGATGGGGTTGCCGTCGGTATTGGGGCAACAATGCTGTTTCATTGTGACTTGGTATACGCCCAAAAGGATGCGCGCTTTATATTTCCATTTGTTTCGCTGGGATTGGTTCCAGAGGGTGCAGTATCTTTATTGCTCCCATGCCTCGTTGGCCATCAAAAGGCGTCTGAAATTCTACTTTTCGGTGAGCCTATTAGCGCAGAAGATGCTCAGGCGCTTGGATTTGTAAACAAGGTAGTTTTAGAACCATCCGCATTGCCATATGCAGAACAGCGCGCAAAAAAACTTGCTGCCCTATCATTGGGATCCGTTTTACGAACCAAGTCATTATTAAAAGGTGGTGAGCTTAAGGCTGCAATACTCAAGCAAATCGATATTGAGGGCAAGCTCTTTATCGATAGACTACATAGTCCGGCAGCCAAAGAGGCGCTCACAGCATTTATAGAAAAGCGCGCACCCAATTTCGATGAATTAGATTAACGATCCTCTCGGATCAAATCCGCAGCCTTTTCAGCAATGGCGATTACGGGAGCATTAGTATTGCCGCCAACCAAAGTCGGCATGATAGATGCATCAACAACACGAAGGCCCTCTATTCCGTGAACTCTGAGGTTTGAATCAACCACGGCCATATCATCATTACCCATTTTGCAAGTGCCTACTGGGTGATAAACCGTATCTGCCCTCTCTCGAATAATCTCCCGAATATCGTCATCAGTTTTTACATTCGGCGTAAAGATATCCTCTTTGCGTATCTTGGTAAATGCAGGAGCATCCATTAATTTTTTAGTTAATTTATAACCCTTAACCAAGGTTTCTAGATCTTCTTCTTCGATTAGAAAAGCGGGGTCTATTAAAGGTGCATCATTCATATTGGCACTAGCCAGAGTCACTTGACCGCGACTCTTTGGTCTTAGCACACACACATGACATGAATAACCATGGGCCATATGTAGTTTACGGGCATGATCTTCCACTAGGCTGACTACAAAATGCAGCTGCACATCGGGTGCGTCAAGACTGGGATCTGTTTTCAGAAAGCCGCCTGCTTCTGCAAAGTTGGTCGCAATCATGCCATGACGTATACGAGCATATTTGAGGATTTCACCGACCAACTTAACGGAACCTGCTAAAGATATACCAATAAGATCAAGGCTATTGGCTGAGTATCCAAAGATAAAGTCTGGATGATCTTGTAGGTTTTGACCAACCCCAGGAAGGTCATGAATCAGCGGTATCTCAAACTGACGTAATTGATCTTTAGGGCCTACTCCTGAGACCATTAGCAATTGCGGAGAATGAAACGCGCCAGCGCAAAGAATCACTTCCTTGTTGGCATGCAAGGTGTGTCGCTTTCCGTCTTGGGTATAGGCAATCCCTATCGCCTTTTTTCCTTCAAATAGAATGCGTTCAACCTGAACACCAGTTTTTACATGAAGATTGGGGCGCTTACCCATATGTGGGTGCAAATAACCCCGCGCTGCACTCCAGCGCTCGCCATTCTTGTGAGTAACTTGATAAATACCTAGTCCTTCTTGCTCCGCCCCATTGAAGTCTTCATTAATGGGAAAGCCCGTCTCCTTGGCGGCATTTATATAGATTTGCTGAAAAGGATTATTTGATTGCAGATTCGAAACCGCTAATGGGCCGTCATTGCCGTGGAATAGGTTCTTGAATGTAGTGTTGTTTTCGCTTTTCTTAAAGTACGGTAGTAGCTCATCGTATGACCAACCTACATTACCGAGGGATGCCCAGTGATCATAGTCAGATCGATGACCTCTTGTGTAAATCATCGCGTTAATCGCAGAAGACCCGCCCAGACATTTACCTCGTGGCTGATAGCCACGACGACCATTTAAACCTTTTTGCGGGACTGTTTCATATGCGTAATTATTAAGATGCGTCGGTAACATCGCCACTGCAGCCGCAGGGGTTTTAACAACCCAACTATCGCCATTACCTCCAGCCTCAAGTAAAGCTACGCTGCAATTGGCGTCCTCACTGAGGCGACCAGCCATCACACTACCAGCAGATCCTCCGCCAACAATGATGTAATCAAAGCGCTGATGCATCATCCGGTAATTATCCTTTTTAAAATGGCATCCAACATTCCATATGAAATACTAACCTGAGAGAATGTCCTTGAGCTTCTCCAACATGAGTTCCTGACCATGATGAACCTTGGCATGCCAATCCTCTCCAGAGCTCTCGTTTGCTTCATCGGTGATGTATTTAAACGATTGCCAAGGAATTCTGTGTTCATGTGCAATTGCAGCAATGGCAAATAGCTCCATATCGACGACATCCACGCCTTGACTATGCAACCAGGGATCGTATGCTGTCACGAAACTATCACCGGAGCCGCATACAAATTGGCCGGTAGAAACATACTCCTGGGGTCTATTGCAAAATGGTGTGCTGCCGCGTGGCGCTAGTGGCTCAGCATCCATATCGCGTTGAATCACTTTACCAATTTCTAGTAAGCCATGTAGTTCAGACTTAATTTTGCCGGCGGTACCAAAATTCAGTATTCTCTTTGGAGAATGCTGGTGAATTGCTTTAATGGTGGTCAAGGCTGCATTAATTTTGCCAATTCCGGAATACACAATCTCTACTCCACTTGGCAATGCTGCGCGCTTGAGCTCAGTCTCTAATGCGGTAATAATGAGAAGTTCTGTTTTCATGATGGTTGGCTATGCGTTTATTAGATTATCTACCCGGAGTTCCAGATTTTCCAAAGCCCGGTGTTCTTTTTAGGGATATATCCCCGCTTCTAGCCAACCCAGCAGCCTTTAAAGAGGCCATTCGCCAGCTAGATGAGGTTGCCAAGCAATTTGATTACACCCACATCTTGGGCATTGAGTCACGAGGTTTTATCTTTGGGTCAGCTCTAGCCCACCATGCGCACAAAGGTTTAGCGCTGGCCAGAAAGCCCAATAAGCTTCCCCTGGCCAGTCATCGAGAGGCATATGGTCTAGAGTACGGCAATGACTCTTTAGAAATTCAGCAATCTACCTTACCTAAAGATGCCAAAGTATTGTTGCTTGATGATGTGCTAGCTACTGGCGGCACCCTAGTTGCTGCAGACAAATTAATGCGTGGCGCCGGCTTTGAAGTTTGTGGCGCGATAACCCTGCTGGAAATTACTTACTTAGATGGCAGTACGCTTCTAAATCAATCCGGCATTCGCCACCATTCCGTTCTAAAAACTTAGATTAGTTTTTTAGCGCTTTTAATAATCTTCATAGCGCCCCAACCTACAGCCAAAACTTTGCTTGCCAGTTTAGGTTTGTAATGCGCAAGTGCTGCAAAGGCGCTCGTCCATAGAATGGGATTGTTCTTTAGGAAGTTGGCTGCATCAATTCCTTTGTCAGCCCAAGATAGCGGCTTTTCCCATACCTCAAAATGTTCAGCAAACTCCTTACGCTCACGGTGCGCCTGAAGTTTGAGCTCGTGTTGGCGATGCTCTAGCGCCTTTAAATGCTCACTCATTTTGAAAGTGCTTCGCGATCTTTGGCTAATTCAGTAATAGATGCCTCAAATAATTTTGGCATCTTACGTAGTGACTGAGTAATTAAGAACGCCAGAATCAGGCCCACGGATAAAAAAGCACCCGTTAATAATCCGAGAGCCAACATGCGATCGGTCTCCCAGCTATAAATCACAATCAGCAATGCCAGCATCACAAGGCCAAAGAATAAGAAGAACAAGGCGCTAATAATCATCACAAGCAAACTGATGAATTTGCTTCTAGCGATCTGCACATCTAGTGATAAAAGCTCTAAACGTGTTTGGGCTATGGATACTCCAGTAGAAGCAAGGCCCTTAATAGAGGAAAGTAAATTTTCTTGTGACATAGCAATCTAGCGGCGACCAATAAATAAACCAATGAGCAAGCCTAAGCCCGCAGCAACACCAACAGCCTCCCAGGGATTGCGATGGACAAAATCATCTGCACTTTCAGCAGCGACTTTTGCCTTATCTAGCATCTTGCCCTCTACACCGGAGAGGCTTTCTTTCGCACCTGCAAGTGTTTCTAAAGCCTTATTGCGAATCGAGCTAACGGCAGCACCTGGATGATCTTCAGTCGCCTTAATGAGGGCCTCAGCATCAGCCATCAAAGATTTGAATTCACTGATTAGACCTTCAGCGCCTTTTGAGCTGTCATCATGCGCAACTGATTGGTCGGTTTTCTTAGCAGTCATGGAAATATGTACCTAATAGAAAAGACTTAAGTTTCTGATTAATTGCTTGTATAACGCTATTCTAAGCACTTCTAGCCTGTGATCCCAGTAGTAAAACTGTCATACCGGCATTCCCTTCCTTGAATCGCTTGAGATATCGTTTTAAACCTGGACGGCGTTTGAGTAACGAATGGTAAGCCTCGCTAGCATAGGGGACGTCTTCACCAAAATAGTACTCATCCACCCTGTCTGAATAGCGATTATTTTCAAGCGCATCATGAATAGCCCATTTGATTCGACCACCCTCTCCACTTGAGCCATAGCCATGAATCAGCACTATCGCCTTGACGCCCACCTCCATGGATTTGCGAAGGTAGTCCGTCAACCGATCTAGAGCCTCCTCAACCAAAGGCCCGTCTTGCTTAATATTGAGCTCAATCGTATCCGAACTTAAGATCGGCAAATTGAGAGAATCACAATGCGGACACTGATTGAACAATGCCCTCACATTCCCACAATCAGGACATTCAGCACTCCGCACTGGCTACAGACTGAATCTTAAGAGCAATACTTACCCTCAAGACTTCTCACATCGGTTAACTTGTCATCAACCATCAAATTCAAAGTCTTTTGTGCTAGATCGCGATTCTCCTGTGTCTTTAAGCTCGTATTGATTAATGTAGACACATCCTTGCGGATTGAAGTATTGCCATAACGCAAACCCTTCAAGGTTGATACCGCCTCCGCAGAGATCTTGCACTGCTGATTTACCAACGCAGAGGAATCTGACGGTGATGTATTTGCATAAGCAAACGCAGCAACGGAAATCGATACAGCTGCTAATAGAGTCTTTTTCATCTTAGTTCCTTATTTTGTGACCACACGTTGGACAACAGCCCACTTCTTTCGCCCTAGTCTTTCTGAGAGCGGCATACACACTGGATTCTGAAATTTGCATCTTTCTGGCTGCTTGAGCAGCAGTCATGCCCTTCCCCACCCATTCCAAGGCTTGATGTGTTTTTGGTATCTGTCGCTTCATTTCATCTCCCAGTTCTGACACTATATCACAACTACTGAAGTTGTGAAGTTGTGAAGTATATTAATTTACTAGTGAGATACCCTAATAGAGAAAATGGATTAAGAGATGGCCTTAGGTGTTTAGCGACCGAGGCTCAGGGGCTATAAAGACGGTGCTTAAGCTAAAAATAGTATTATTTGGAGAACTTAGGGAGCTTTATATGCATCGCATCATCTATCGAGTAGCTTTATTGCTGGCAATTTGTGCTCTAGCCGCCTGCAATATGAATGACAGAAAAATTAGCGGTTGGGAAGTGAATGACGTATATCACTCCACCATCATTACGCCAAATTCAGCAACTGGCGGAAAAACCTATCAAGGCCCTCCGATCAATACGATGGATGAAGCCAATACCTATGAAATGTTTAGCCTAAAAGCTGAGCAAGACAAGCAAGGATCAAAGACATATGAATTGATTGCGCAGTTAACGTATTTTTCACAATGGCGTTACTACGATTCAGCCACTCAAGAAGGTGCACCTGCCACAAGCTTTAAGGTAGTTGGTAGGGAAGCTGGGGCTTGTGGTGACAGAGGATGCATCTTTAGAGAAGTGGTTTCCATTCAATTGCCCGGGACATTTATCAAAGACAAAGCAAAGACGGGCTTTATCATCACTCTATCTTCCAAAACAGGTGTGAAGACAGACCTGTTTGTTCCGCCTCAATACATCCAGGGCTATATGCAGGCCGTGAACGGATTTAACTAACTATTCATGCTCAACTAACGATCATTTGTAGTTGAGTGTTAGAAATAAATAAAGGGGCCATGAGCCCCTTTATCTTTAAGTACTTGGCGGAGACGAGAGGATTCGAACCTCCGATCAGAGTTTTAGCCCCGATGCTCCCTTAGCAGGGGAGTGCCTTCGACCAGCTCGGCCACGTCTCCGTACTTCTTACTCTTACAACGCCCCACAGTTTAACGGATAACCGCTTCTAAGGGATTTATTACGCTTTTTACTTACTTCTGATCTAACTCAAACGCCTTGTGCAAGGCACGTACAGCCAATTCCATGTATTTCTCATCGATGACGACGGAGATCTTAATTTCGCTAGTCGAGATCATCAAGATATTGATGCCCTCTTCTGACAATGTGCGGAACATCTTGCTAGCAATACCAACATGAGAACGCATGCCAACACCCACCACTGAAACTTTAGAAACCTTTGGATCACCAGAAATTTCTTTTGCTTCAATGTGTGCTTGCACAGTGTTCTTCAGAATATCAAGCGCTTTTTGGTAATCCGCACGTGGCACAGTAAATGTGAAGTCTGTCTTACCTTCAACAGATTGGTTCTGAATGATGATGTCAACATCAATATTTGCATCCGCAATCGGTCCAAGAATTTGATAGGCAATACCTGGACGATCAGGAACTCCAAGAACGGTAATCTTCGCTTCATCACGCGCAAAGGCGATGCCGGAAATAACTGCGGCTTCCATAGTGCTGTCCTCTTCAAATGTAATCAAGGTGCCTGAGCTCATCTCTTCAGCTAAAGGCATCAATGGGTCTGTCAAAGAAGACAGAACCCGGGTTTTAACTTTGTACTTACCAGCAAACTCAACTGAACGAATCTGCAATACCTTTGAACCTAAGCTTGCCATTTCTAGCATCTCTTCAAAGGTAATTTTGTCTAAGCGACGTGCATCTTCACAAACACGCGGGTCAGTTGTGTAAACGCCATCAACGTCTGTGTAGATTAAGCACTCATCAGCCTTTAAGGCTGCCGCCATCGCAACTGCCGATGTATCCGAACCGCCACGGCCTAATGTGGTGATATTGCCGTTTGGATCAACACCTTGAAATCCGGTGACCACTACAGCACGACCCGCATTGAGATCCTTGAGGATCTTATCGCTTTCAATGCTCTTGATACGAGCCTTCGTGAAGGAAGAATCCGTATGCACAGTAACTTGCCAGCCAGCATAACTTACTGCGTCAATACCTTCACGCATTAAAGCCAGCGCTAACAGGCCAGAACTCACCTGCTCACCGGTAGAGGCAATTTGATCTAACTCACGTGGGCTTGCTTCGGGGTTAATTTCTTTTGCGAGACCTAACAAGCGATTGGTTTCACCAGACATCGCTGAAGGCACCACCACCACCTGGTGGCCTGCACGCATCCATTTAGCAACGCGTTTAGCAACATTGGCAATGCGCTCAGTTGAGCCCATTGAGGTGCCGCCGTATTTATGAACGATAAGAGCCATAAAACCGTCTATTTAACTATCTGTAACAAGGAAATGAATCCTTGAGGGTCTAAAAAGGGCTTATTTTACAGGGTTTTGCACCCATTCTGGGAGTACTCGCCTACCAGACGATGTTAGGTGCGGATAACTAAGCCCAATACCAGCTACGGCGATCAATTCATCGTTGATATAGAGCAAGGGTGCCTGACGCTCCCAGGGCGGTATATCAGCCTCCTGATAGAGGTTTTTGAGGGTTTTACGTGGTGTCCTAGGCTTAATCTGCATCTTCTCGGAGCCTTGACGCTCCCTAAGGCTAATTTGATTGTTTTGTTGTGCCTCTTGAACCCAATCAGCAGAAAGCCCCAATTGCTTGGAGTTGCTTGGCAATGGTTTAAGAATCCAACGCCCTTCTTCAGTGCCTGCTACTTGGAGAGCTCCACGCCATAGATAGATTTTTTTCTCATCATGTAGCCACTCAAGATTGGCACCTGGTTTAACTTTAGCAAGATCACGCCACCAAGACTGTAAGCGATCTTGAGATGGCATTGCCAACTGCTGTGTTTGAAGCCAATAGCGCAACACATTATTGGCTGCAGGTAAGTCATCATTTGCTAAGGCCAATAGCGGCAATACTTTTAGGCGAGCCTGATCGAAAATGCTTTTGCCATCTTGCTGCGCTAAGCGGTTGAGCAGTATTTGCGCTTCACTAAGCAGCTCCGCACTACGCGCCATATTGGCCAATGCTTCGGGTTGAATATTTTCTAAAGCGGGAATAATTTTTTTACGGATCGCATTACGACGATATTTTGTATTTTGATTGCTAGGATCTTCAATCCATTTGAGCTTGTGTTGTTTTGCATAAGCCTCAAGCTCTTGTCTACTCTGATTTAAGAGCGGGCGCCAAAGAGTGATGCTGTGATTGTTGAAATCCAATGTTCTGCTGTGGGGCATGCCTGATAGGCCCGCCACACCAGCGCCTCGGAGGAGTTGCAAGAGGACTGTCTCCGCTTGATCGTTCTGGTGATGCGCCAAGAGCAAATCTTCGATGCCATACTCTTCACAAAGATCAGCAAGGGCTTCGTAACGCCCTGCCCTTGCCCTTGCCTCAACATTACCTTTAGCCCCCTCGGTGGCAAGATGAAGCAGCCTAAAATCAAAATGGATCTTGTATTGTTTTGCGAGCTTCTCGCAGAAAATTAACCAGTCATCCGCCGGCTTTTGTAAACCATGATGAATATGAAAGGCATAGATTTGATTTTGATTTTTAGCTTGCGCTTTGCAAACTGTGTCGAGCAACACAACCGAATCGAGGCCGCCACTCAAGGCAACCGCAATTCGTTTTCCTAGCTTAGGACTTGGCTGTGATTTCCTTAAACTTGCCATAGCTCATCAAACGCTCATGACGACGCTCAAGTAATGCATCTACTTTCATACCGTCAAACGTTTTTAAAGATTCAGCAAGAGCTTTGCGCATATTGCTCATCATGTTGTCGTAATCCCGATGCGCACCACCAATTGGTTCAGCCACAATCTTGTCAATCAGACCCAAAGCCTTCAAGCGCTGTGCTGTAAGACCCAACTGTTCGGCGGCCTCAGGAGCTTTGTCCGCCGTCTTCCACAAGATAGAAGCACAACCCTCAGGAGAAATCACGGAATAGGTAGAGTTCTGCAGCATTAATACGACGTCGCCCATCGCAATGGCTAATGCACCGCCAGAGCCACCCTCACCGATGATGGTGGCGATGATGGGCACTTCGAGTTCAGCTTGAACATATAAGTTACGACCAATCGCTTCAGATTGATTGCGCTCTTCTGCATCGATACCAGGAAATGCGCCTGGGGTATCAACAAAGGTAAATACGGGAATGCCAAATTTTTCTGCTAAGCGCATCAGGCGCATTGCTTTGCGATATCCCTCAGGACGACTCATGCCGAAGTTTCGCAGAGCGCGCTCTTTAGTATCGCGACCCTTTTGATGACCTATCACCATGCAGGGTTGATTTTCAAAACGGGCTAAGCCACCGATGATGGATTGATCATCTGCAAAAGTGCGATCGCCATGTAACTCATGAAAGTCGGTGAACAAAGCACCAACGTAATCTAATGTGTAAGGACGCTGTGGATGACGCGCTACTTGAGATACCTGCCAAGGAGTGAGGTTGGCATAAACATCTTTGGTTAGCTGCTGGCTTTTTTCGGCAAGCGTTTTGATCTCATCGGAGATATCTACCGATGACTCATCTTGCACAAAACGCAGCTCTTCAATCTTTGACTCTAATTCGGCGATTTGCTGCTCAAAATCCAGGAAAGTCGTTTTCATAGTCTGATTTTAATATTCAACCGGAATTGGGTCGATACTTCTCCACATATACCAGGTGGCGACCGTGCGCCACGGGGCCCAATTGGCTGCCACCTCCCTAGCCTCATGGCGGCTTACAGGCTCACCACTGAAGTAATTGAGGGAAATAGCCTTAATGAGGCCAATATCGTCTAAAGGCAGGATATTGGGGCGAATCATGTTGAAAATGAGGAACATTTCGGCTGTCCAACGGCCAATTCCCCGAATGGAGCTTAATTCCTTAATAACGCTCTCATCATCCATATCCTTCCACTGATTGGCATGTAGACGCCCAGAATCGAAGTGATCCGCCAAATCACGGATGTATTCAACCTTGCGTCCCGATAATCCAGCGGCGCGCAACTCTTCCACCGAAAGTGCCAAGATATTTTTTGGTGTGACCTTCTTTTTGCTGGCAGCAAAAACCCGATTCCAAACGGATTGGGCTGCTGCTACTGAAATCTGCTGACCAACAATCGCCCTTGCCAATGTATTAAAGGGATCGCCTCTTGTTACCAAAAATCCAGAGCCGTATTTAGGAATCAGTTTTTTCAGAATACGATCTTGCTTCATCAATTCCTTGCAAGCTTGCTCCCAGTAGTCTGGAGCCACCTCTTCCAAGATCGACTCTGCTTTATCTTTAACCGCCGTCATTAAGCCCTACGCCATTCAGTTAAACCACCAGGTTTATCTTCTAAGACAATCCCCTGCTCTAGCAATGTCTTGCGAATCATATCCGCTTTAGCAAAGTCTTTTGCTTGCTTAGCAGCAACACGTGCTGCAATTTGTTCTTCAATCTGCTCCAGACTTAAACCGCTGTGATCTTTTGAGCCTGCTTGCAAGAATGCGGTGGGGTCACGTTGCAAGAAATTCAGTGAAGCACCAAGAGCTTTCATTGTGTTGGCCAGCAGTTGCTTTTCATCACCTTGGGCACGATTGACTTCACTTGCCAAGTCAAACAAGACGGCGATGGCTTCTGGCGTATTGAAGTCATCATTCATGGCATCAGCAAAGCGTTGCGCCCATGGATTACTCGAATCCAACTTAATAGCTTGGGCCTGAGAGGCTTGGGCTAATGCGGTGTAGAGACGCACCAAGCCAGAGCGAGCCTCTTCTAGCTGCGCATCGCTGTAATTAATCGGGCTACGGTAATGGGCCTTCAACATGAAGAAACGCAGAACTTCAGGATCAAAGCTTTTCAACACATCCCGAATTAAGAAGAAATTACCTAAAGACTTGGACATCTTTTCTTCATTGACGCGGATGTGGCCGTTATGCATCCAGTAATTGACAAAGGGAGCATCATCTTCTTTGCGATCTTTGCCATACAAAGCACCTTCACTTTGGGCGATTTCATTTTCGTGATGGGGGAACTGCAAATCAGCGCCGCCACCATGAATATCAAAATGCTGCCCCAATAGGTCGCAGGACATAGCCGAACATTCAATATGCCAACCAGGACGTCCTTCGCCCCATGGTGAATTCCAGCGTGTATCAGCAGGCTCTTCAGCCTTAGCACTTTTCCACAAAACAAAATCGAGTGGATCTCGTTTGCCATCACCTACCGCAACACGTTCACCAGCATTGAGTTCATCAAGCGTCTTGCCAGATAGCTGACCATAGCGTGGTAGCAAGCGCACTGCAAAATTGACGTCACCATCATTGGCTTGATAGGCTAATTCGTTTTCAATAAGCTTACCAATCATGCCTTGCATCTGCGCGATGTAATCTGTAGCACGCGGCTCTTGATCGGGATGCATTAAACCCAATTCATCAGAGTCAGCGTGCATGGCGTCAATAAACCGATTGGTTAATACGGAAATAGGTTCGCCATTCTCAATAGCGCGGTTGATAATCTTGTCGTCAATGTCGGTGATGTTGCGCACATAAACCACCTCATAGCCGCTTGCCCTAAGCCAACGAACAACGATGTCAAAGACAATCATCACCCTGGCATGGCCGATATGGCAAAAGTCATAAACCGTCATGCCACAGACGTACATCTTGACCTTGCCCGGGACTATGGGCTTAAAGACCTGTTTTGAGCGGCTAAGGGTGTTATAGATTTGCAGCATAGGGCTATAAAGGAGGGGCAAGTAGCGCCAATTTGTTAGACTGAGCGCTGAGTATATCGAATGAGCCCGTTTCACACCCCTTCCCCTATGCCCCACAACGCCCCAGCGCCACGCCCCACCCTGAATAAGGTCTTTGCCCCAGCTTTTGCAGCTTTAGCAACCCTGGCACTTCTATCGGGCTGCAGCACCCCTGCACAGCAGCGTGCCGATGCAGAAATAACGGCACTAAACACCCAGGAGATGAAGTCTGGGCAATCCACCCCCCAACCTTACCTTGGCGGATACAGCCCCACTGACCCCCCTAGACTTTCGGCGGATATAGGCTATGACCCATTAAATCCAGAGTTATCCGAAACCGTTGGCGTACCTTTCTTGTCTTTCTTGATTATTGAGCCAGACCCCATTAGCAAGAATGCAGTGCCATCGAGCGTTGAAAAACTGATCAAAGCACGAAAGTACGAAGATGCTGTAACGCAAATTAATATAGATCTGAAGAAGGCTCCTCGCAATGTGCAGCTGCGTTTTGTAAAAGCACGTTTGCAAATTGAATTGCACCAGTTTGATCAAGCCAAGAAAACGTTGATTGAAATAACACAACAGTTTCCCGAATTACCTGAGCCTTATAACAATCTAGCAGCGATTGCTGCCAATCAAGGTCAATGGATTGAAGCGCGAGATTATTTAGAGTTGGCATTAAAACTGCGCCCTAGCTATGCAATTGCTTCTGCGAACTTAGGTGAAATCTATATTCGTCTTGGCGCCCAAGCCTATGAAGATGCAGCGAAGAATGCTCAACTCAATCAACGCCAGTACTCCAATCGTGCTAAGGCACTCTTAGATGTTCTCAAGCCGCCAGCAAAACGTCCCATGAATCGCGCCCTCAATTCCACAGTGAATCCATCAGCGAATACATCGGATTCTCTACCAAGCAATAATTTATCCTCTAACCCTTTAGAAAGTAAAACCAATAATGGCGAAAGTACTCCTAAAAACCAATAAGGGTGATATCACCCTCACCCTTGATGCAGCTAAAGCGCCCAAGAGCGTTGCTAATTTTTTACAGTATGTCAAGAGCGGTCATTACGATGGCACGATCTTTCATCGCGTTATTAATAACTTCATGATTCAAGGTGGCGGCATGACTGCTGGAATGAAGCAAAAGCCGACCGGTGCAGAAATTGAAAATGAAGCTAACAATGGACTAAAGAACGATCGCTACACCGTAGCAATGGCGCGGACCAGCGAACCACACTCAGCAACCGCTCAATTCTTCATCAACGTGAATGACAACGATTTTTTAAATCACACCGCTCCAAATGCCCAAGGTTGGGGCTATGCAGTATTTGGCAAGGTGACTGACGGCATGGATGTAGTTGACACCATCCGCAAGGTTAAAACTGGTAGCTCCGGTTTTCATCAAGATGTGCCAACTGAAGATGTTGTCATCGAGAAGGCTACTGTTCTCGAGGAATGATTCCGCAATACGCGAGCGCCCTGCTCATCTCAGACTTGCACCTCACGCCGTCAATGCCTTTGACGGCACAACGCTTTTTTGACTTCTGTGAAAAAGAGGCTCCCAAAGTCGAGGCGGTATTTATTTTAGGTGATTTATTTGAGTATTGGGTGGGTGATGATGCCGCAGCATCATCTCCATTCCAACAAGAGGTTCAGCGGGCCATCGCCAATCTTTCCACCAAAGTAAAAACGTATTACCTGCATGGCAATCGCGATTTTTTAATTGGTAAAAACTTTATCAAAAAGACTGGCATGACACTTTTGCCAGATCCAAGCGTAGTTGAAATTGCTGCACAAAAATGGGTGCTCGCTCATGGCGATGCTCTATGCACCGCAGATCATGGCTATCAACTTTTTCGTAGCTGGGTCAGAAAACCCTTGGTACAAAAAATCTTCCTAAGCTTGCCACTCAACTGGCGCAAGGGCATTGCACAACGCCTGAGAACCAACAGTCATAGCCAATACCAATCGCAACAACTATCCACAACACAGCAACGCAAGATGGATGTGACAAAAGAAGCTTGTGCTGCTGCATTAAGAAATCAAACTGGGAATAGATTAATTCATGGGCATACCCACATGCCCAAGCATCACCAAGAGTCTTTTGGTGAACAAAGTTGGCAACGCTGGGTTTTATCTGACTGGGACCTAGATCACCCTGAGAGCGGTCGACCCAGGGCAAGCACCCTACTAATTGATAGCGCTGGTACTCGCTATCTCGACCTGATTAAGCATTAATCAGGTCCACTGCCTCGACATTAAGACGCTGAATATTTAGACAGCGTTTGCACCATCTGAGCAAAGATGCGCGGATTAGCTGCCATTACCTCACCACTCTTGAGGAAGCCTTCTTCGCCGCGATAGTTGCCAATTAGGCCGCCTGCCTCAGTGATCAACAAGGCGCCTGCAGCCATATCCCAAGGCTTGAGATCACTTTCGAAGAAACCATCGTATCGACCTGCTGCGACATATGCCAAATCTAAAGAAGCAGCACCTGGGCGGCGTAAGCCGGCACATTGGCGTGACATCTCACCAAAGATTTTTAGATATTTATCGAGATCCTGATCTTCACGGTATGGAAAGCCAGTTCCCAACAATGCATTAGCCAAACGATCTTGTGTAGCAACGCGCAAACGACGACGATCTAAGTAAGCGCCAGCCCCACGAGTAGCGGTAAATAATTCGTCACGGGTTGGGTCATACACCACAGCTTGTTGCGTTACGCCATTAACTGAAAGCGCAATTGATACCGCATATTGTGGAAAGCCATGAATAAAATTGGTGGTGCCATCTAATGGATCAATGATCCAAACATTTTCTGCATCCGCATTGCGCTCGCCGGTTTCCTCAGCCAAAAATCCATGGGTTGGATAGGCTTCACTCAGCGTTTCAATAATGGCCGCTTCTGCAGCTTTGTCCACCTCAGTTACGAAATCGTTGTGTTGCTTACGGTCAACCTGCAAGCGCTCCAAATTCAAAGAAGCGCGATTGATGACTGTTCCAGCGCGACGGGCGGCCTTTACGGCCACATTTAACATGGGATGCATAGTATTGATGGACAAATTAAATAAGAACAAGCCCCTTGCAATGCCAACAATTAAGGTAAATTGCATGACAATACGAAGCTAACAGATTGATTCTAAACGATTCGCATCATTTACTCTGGATTAAGTCCCAATTACAAACCCCATAACCCACTCCACAGCACATTGATGAATATGGATACCTCTACATTGATTCGCTGGATCCTAGTCGAAACAAGCCACCCCGGGAACGTGGGTTCGGCTGCTCGCGCCCTCAAAACCATGGGCTTTAGCGACTTGCGACTCATTAATCCCAAGATCAAAAGTATTGCAAGCAGCCCTGATGCTATCGCCCTAGCCAGCGGTGCCGCAGACATCCTAGAGAACTCCTCTGAAAGCAACTCTTTAACTACTGCTGTGCAGGGATGCTCCCTAGTACTAGGTCTTACTAGCCGAGATCGGGAATTCGGGCCTCCCGCCCTAGATTGGGAAAGTGCCAGGACGTTGGTAGCGCAAACAACTGCAGGGGGAGGAAAAATTGCCCTGCTCTTTGGCCCCGAAAGAACAGGCCTTGATAACGATGATTTAGCGTTGTGTACGCACCGCGTGTGGCTAGATGCCAACCCAGCCTACCCATCCCTAAATCTCGCCCAAGCCCTGATGGTTTGTGCATACACCCTCAGGGAATCATTTCGCAGCAAGTGCCTAGATGCAAACTTACTGGCAAACCGCCAAGAAATGGCCGATTATGCCGATCCAGCCGCCGTGGCAGCCATGTTGGAGCATTGGCGTGAAGGCTTAGAGGCCATAGGCTATCTAGACCCCGCCAACCCCAAAAAACTGATGCCGCGTATACAGGCCTTATTTGCACGTAGTCGACTCCAGAAGGAAGAGATTGATCTTTTACGAGGCATTGCAAAACAAATGCTCCTGAGAAAATAAGCACATCCCGTTAAAATCAATTTATGACTATTTCCCTTTTCGACCAAGTCGACTCGATTATTGCCAGAGACCCAGCAGCGCGAAATCGTCTCGAGGTGATCACCTGCTACCAAGGTCTGCATGCAGTCTGGCTGCATCGTGTTTCTCATTTTTTATGGAATCTCGGCCTCAAATGGATAGCACGTGTACTGTCTATGTTTGCACGCTTTCTGACTGGTATTGAAATTCATCCGGGAGCAAAGATTGGTCGCAGAGTTTTTCTAGATCATGGACTTGGCATTGTCATTGGCGAAACCACAGAAATTGGTGATGACTGCACAATTTATCAAGGCGTAACTTTAGGTGGCACATCCCTCTATAAAGGTGTGAAGCGCCACCCTACACTCGGCAAAGGTGTTGTGATTAGTGCAGGCGCTAAGGTACTAGGTGGATTTACTGTTGGCGATGGCGCACGCGTTGGCTCGAATGCGGTTGTTCTCAAAGAAATTCCGCCAGGCGCAACTGCTGTTGGTATTCCAGCACGCATATTGCATCCAGATTTACCGCAAAGCCCTGATAGCAAAACGAAAGAATATTTTTCTGCTTACGGTGTTACTCCAAATGTAGACGATCCTGTATCGATGGCACTCAAAGGTTTAATTGATGCCACGATTGAACAAGAAGCCAAAATAGCTGCGCTTGAACGAGCGCTTGCGAAGTTCAGCAATACACCAACTAGCCCCGATGCATCTGGTTCGAGCGATACCAAGCGTGATTTAGATGCCATTAAAGAATGGCTAAAGGAATAGTCATTCAGGGGTCACGCAGGACTAGCTCGAAACTTAGAACCCAATAAAAAAGGAATAGCGCACTATTCCTTTTTTTTGTTTCAGTGGTGGCATTCATTAATGCAAAGTATGCGGACCAGCACTATCACCACCTAATGCACCACCCGGAAAATCTTCCTCATCATCGCCATCGTCATTAGGCATGCCAAATGAAAAGCTCTCGCCGCCCTCTGGGTGGCGGTTTTCAATCTCATCATCTGTGGCAGCCCGAACGTCTTCCACCTGGACCCAAAAACGCAATGCCATTCCCGCCAAAGGATGATTGCCGTCCAAGACCACTTGATTATCTGCAACATCAGTCACGGTGTAGATTAATGGCTCATCATCCATATCATCTGCGTCATCTGCTGCAGCATCTTCTTCTGCATCAGGCACACCCTCGAACTGCATTCCCACTTCTAAGGGCTCTGGAAAACGAGTGCGGGGTTCGATCTTCAAAAGCTCAGGGTCATACTCACCAAAGGCCTCGTTAGGCTCCAGCTGAATCGTGGCCTCGTAGCCAATATCTTGACCATCTAAGAGGGTCTCAATTTTAGGAAAAGTACCTTCGTAGCCGCCGTGCAGGTATACCATCGGAGAATCGGGTTCTTCGATGACATTGTTTTGCGCATCGGTTAACTTATAACGAAGGGATACGATGGTATTTTTTTCAATCTTCATGCGGAATTTGTCAAACATTCGTTTTTAATCAGTTTCTAAAAAGCACTTACCTTTTCACTTTATGACCTCATTTTACTTGAGCAAGCCCTATGAACCGCCCCAGGCCCCTCCAAAGCTCCCAATAGCTGAGCCTTGGGCATTATTTGGCGGGATTAGCCCTAATCAGTTTATGACACGCTATTGGCATAAAAAGCCTCTTCTCGTCCGTGGGGCCATCCCAGCATTCGCTTTATCTGCTCAGAATGGGGAGCCCTTAGATAGCCCCATTCCCTCGCATGAGCTACTCAAATTTGCCCTGCAGGACGAAGTGGAATCCCGCTTAGTGAGAGCCAAGCCCTGGAGTTTTAACCAAGGGCCATTTTCCAAAAAGGCAATTCCGTCGATTGAGACACCGGATTGGACTCTGCTATTTCAAGGAATGGATGCGCATCACCCCAGCGCCAACAAAATACTCTCGTGGTTTCGATTCATTCCAGATGCTCGCCTAGATGACCTCATGATCAGCATTGCTGGCATTGGCGGAGGCGTCGGCCCCCATTTTGATTCTTATGATGTCTTTTTAATACAGATGTCTGGCAGAAGACAGTGGAAAATTTCAGAGCAAAAAGATTTAAGCCTCAATCCCAATCTTCCATTAAAGATTCTGCAGAACTTTAAAGCAGAGCAAGAATGGGTTCTCGAGCCGGGAGACATGCTCTATTTACCACCTCATGTGGCGCATGATGGCATCGCACTTGATGCGGGCTGTCAAACCTGGTCCGTTGGATTTCGCTCTCCCAGCTTTAAAGAATTGCTGCAAGAAGGTTTATGGCGCCTCGCCGAATCTTTGGAAGATATTCCGGAGCTCGAGAATAAGTTTGCAGACCCAAAGCAAAGAGCAACTCTAGAAGCCGAGCAACTGCCTGATGAACTCATTCAACAACTTGCAGTAAAAGTGAAAGAACTGAAATTAAATCAAATTGAGGGTTTTTTACCGGGCATTACAGCTTATCTCTCAGAGCCCAAACAACAAGCCTTTTTTACTGGTCCTGAGGATGCGCTAAACCCAAAGGCATTTACAAAACAATTGGGCTCCAAATTGCTTATACCCCAAGCGCAAACCCGGATTTTAAGTCTAGGAAAGCAGGTTTATTGCAATGGAGAGCTGGTAACCCAAGGGCAAACTCCGGCAGCCGTTTCGGCCTGGCAAAGCCTTTCTGCCAATAAGTTTCTGAAGGCCAATAAACCGCAAAATCTTGATAAATCCAGCCTTTATGAGGCTTACTTAGCTGGATGGCTGATTTTTGAGCATTGATGATGGAGATGGATATAATTAATACTGGAAACTACCTAGGGATAATCCCTTGGAGCTACCAAAAAAACAATTACCGGTAATTGTTGTTAATTTTTTTAAAGGAATTTACAAATGAAGAAGTCACTCGTATTCGCTGCTATGTTAGCAATCGCCTTGGCCGCTTGCGGTAAAAAAGAAGAAGCAAAGCCTGTTGAAGCTGCTCCTGCTGCTGCTCCAGCTGCTCCTGCTGCTGAAGCACCTGCTGCTGCTCCAGCTGCTCCTGCTGCTGACGCTAAGAAGTAATCTTCTTCATGAAGAAAAAAAGCCGCTGAAAAGCGGCTTTTTTATTTGCTTCATTAAATTACACAGCCCTACCGCGTTAACTGCTCAGTCAACATTGTCAACAGCTGGAATCCGGCAGGCGTATTCTCAGGTTTACCCTCGGCATTTTGCACATAAACATTGGCAGAGTTTTCACCAGTGCTCTTCACGACAACTTGATATTTTTTTGCTTTCAAGCTGGAATCGTCCTTACTACTAAAGAGATTAGAGAAGAAACCTTTGGTGTCGCCCAAGTCCTTAGGATTAACGTAGCGCACGTAATAAACACCATTGGCGCGATTGCGATCCTCAACAGTGAAGTTCGAGCGATCCAGCGCTAAACCAACATCACGCCAAGAGCGATCAAAGCCTGCACTCAACTCAATATAAGCCTGATTACTGCCCTCTTGAACAAACTTCGCTTTTGGAGTTTTGGGGCCCAGCGGCACGGCAACCATGGCTTTAGCTTGCTCTTGCGTCATACCCAAGCGTTCCATCAATCGAGCCAAAAACGCTGCCTCTAACTCAGGATCATTGGGTCTAGCAGTCCAGATTGTAGAAATACAATTTCCAGTAGAGTCCGTTGTACATTTTTCAATCGCACCGCGTTGCGTAATGTAAATTTCGGTCTCGCCAGGTTTTGAAACTTCTAAACGCGTTTTGTATTTATCGCGCTCGCCAGTGTCGTAAATAGAATCAATTGCGCCACCAACTGTTGAACGTATCCAGTCTTGGGCGATCTTTGCGCGATTTTCAGCCCAATCAGTTTCCATGATGCCAGTGGATGGAGAGTCCACTACCAACAAGAATCCATTCTCCTGCCAGAAATCTTTTACTTGTGGATAGAGCTCAGGGGCTGGTTTCTCAACCACTAACCAGCGACGCTCACCATCCCGTGCAATCCGCATACCCGGAATTCCGGTCATGACATTGCTTCTCATCTGTACCGACTTCTTAACGGCCGCATTGTATTCAGACATCGTTGCTGTGCCGTCTTGAACGATATAACGACGATCGGCCTGGGCGGTAATTAAGTCAGGGGGGTAGGACAAATTAGGGCCGCGGACTGCGCCTGCACTCTTATAGTCAACAGTGTCATTGCTGGTGACTGATTTACAAGCTGTTAATGTCGCAGATGCAATAACCACCAATGCGAATATCGATAGATATCGACGGATTAATTGAAGCAAATTCATCATATTAGGTTGGCCTGTTTTAAAGCTGCCTTCAAAGGCTCGCGCAAAGAATTGCTTAAGGGTGTTAATGGCAAACGAATACCTGCAGTAATTTTGCCCATCTCATGTAAAGCCCATTTCACAGGGATTGGATTTGCTTCCGTGAACATGGCTTTGTGAACTGCAATCAATTGATATTGGATTTCACGGGTGCGCTTAACATCATCAGACATTGCGGCTACACAGAGTTCATGCATTAAACGAGGTGCAATGTTGGCTGTAACTGAAATATTGCCCTTACCGCCCATCAACATCAACATGGCAGCTGTTAAGTCATCACCAGAAAATACGGAGAAGTCTTGATAGCCTGCACGCTTCAAATCATTGATCAACAAAGTGCCACGCTCCAAACTACCGGTAGCCTCTTTAATACCGATAATGCCTGGCACGCCCGCCAATCGGACCACAGTATCGCCAGCCAAGTCAGCAACTGTTCTGCCAGGAACGTTATACAAAATTACCGGCAAATCTACTGACTCCGCAATCTTTTTAAAATGCGCATACATGCCCTCTTGCGTAGGCTTGTTGTAATACGGCACCACTTGCAAGCTGGCATCAGCACCAACCTGTTTAGCAAATTGAGTTAATTCGATTGCCTCAATGGTGGAGTTGCCGCCAGTGCCCGCAATCACGGGAATGCGTCCAGCAATCTGCTCCACGGTCACGCGAATTAATTCGCAGTGCTCTTCAACCGAAACTGTCGGGGATTCTCCACTGGTTCCAACAATCACAATCCCATCAGTACCCTCGGACACATGCCAGTCCAATAAAGAACGCAGGCTAGCAAAATCTAAGCTGCCATCCTCAAACATGGGGGTCACGATAGCTGGCATGCTGCCAGCAATAGGCTTTTTGCTACCTTTGGAATGCGCTGTATTGATCACCGAATATGCACCGATTTTTAAGCTGTCTTAACCCTGAAATTGTAACGGAATGCGCTGTTTTAGCTCACCTTTTACCGCACACAGGCGCTGAACCATAGCTGGTTTGGGCTGATCCACGTAAATATCCTCATATGCCACCACCCTAAGCCCATGACGAGAGGCAAAAGCGAGCAATTCCCCCGGATTTAGAAGGAAATTAGGGTTCGAAGGTTTGCCAAAATCTCCATTTCCTAGGGCGAAGGTTTCATAAATTAGGACACCCCCCTCTACTAACATTTTGGGTAATTGATCTAGGTGTGGGCGATATAAGTAGTTGGTTACCACGATGCCACTGAAATCCGAGCCCATCAGAGGCCATTTTTCCTGCTCAAGATCAAAACAGGCGCTGGAGATCAGGGGGTTGTTCATGGACTGAACCACGGAGATATCTTGATCTACCGCTAAAACCTGATAGCCGGCATTAGCTAAATACGCTGAGTGTCGGCCAGAGCCACATGCAAAATCCAAAACAATCCCATCTTTTGGAATCAGCGGAGTAAACCGCTTAACCCAAGATGATGCATTGGCAATCACGTCATGCGCATTAGGCAAGATCAGTCCTCAATCGTAAGCTAGACCCATAGATTCGCGAACCTCACGCATCGTTTCTTGAGCAACCTTACGGGCTTTATCGCAACCATCAGCAATGATGGAGCGCAACAAACTCGGATCATCAAGGTATTTTTGAGCGCGCTCAAACATGGGCTGTTGTTCCGCCAGGATTGAATCAATCACAGGCTGCTTGCACTCTAGGCAACCGATACCGGCTGACTTACAACCCTTATCAACCCACTGCTTAGTCTCTTCATTGGAGTACACAGTATGCAGCTGCCATACTGGGCAACGTGCTGGATCACCAACATCAGTTCTGCGAACGCGTGCAGGGTCGGTTGGCATCGTACGAATCTTTTTAATGACATCTTCTGGATTTTCACGAATGCTAATAGTGTTGCCATACGACTTGGACATTTTTTGACCATCAATACCAGGCATACGTGAAGCTGTTGTCAGTAAGGCTTGCGGTTCAGGCAGAATAATTTTTCGAGCGCCCTCCAGGAAGCCAAAGAGCCTTTCACGGTCAGCCATGGACAGACTTTGCGATTCTTGCAATAAAGCCTTGGCCTGCTCTAGCGCCTCATCATCTCCCCGCTCCTGAAATGCCACACGCAGTTCTGCATACATCTTGGCTCGTTTGCTACCTAACTTTTTCACGGCCTCTAATGCTTTTTCCTCAAAGCCGGGTTCACGTCCATACAAGTAATTAAAACGACGGGCTACTTCACGCGTCATTTCTACATGCGGTACCTGGTCCTCACCAACCGGTACAAATTGTGCTCGGTAAATCAGAATATCGGCAGCTTGTAACAAGGGGTAACCCAGAAAGCCATAAGTTTGAAGATCCTTTTCCTTGAGCTTTTCAATCTGATCCTTATAGGTAGGAACACGTTCCAACCAGCCCAATGGGGTTCCCATGGATAGCAACAAAAAGAGTTCAGCATGCTCAGGCACTTTACTTTGGATAAACAAAGTGGCTTGATTGGGATCTACTCCAGTTGCCAACCAGTCAATCACCATGTCCCACACCGATTGTTCAATCACATCTGGTGTTTCATAGTGAGTAGTTAATGCATGCCAATCGGCTACAAAAAAGAAGCAAGGATATTCGGACTGCAAGCGTACCCAGTTCTTTAAAACACCATGGTAGTGACCTAGGTGCAAATTGCCGGTTGGGCGCATGCCAGAGAGAACGCGTTCAGCAAACATCGGATTTCTTTTTCTTAGTGGTTAATTGGTTTAGGTGATTAATGAAAAGCAGACCATACCGGAGTGAGATGATCCGGTAGATGTGGCAAGCTGCCTAGATCAATATGGCTCTCGTTTGGGTCATGAAAATCGGAACCCCGTGAAGCCAAAAAGCCATATTGCTGCGCAATGTTTGCAAACGTTTTATATTGATCAGGGCTGTGGCTTCCAGTAATCACCTCAATCGCCAGGCCTCCAAGATCTTTAAAGCGCTTGTAGAGCTCATCCATTTGCATAGCATTGAGTCTACTGTAGCGGCCTGGATGGGCAATCACCGCAACGCCGCCAGCTGCCTTAATCCAGTGAACGGCATTATCCAAACTAGCCCATTGATGAGGAACGTATCCCGGCTTGCCTTCAATTAAGTAATTCTTAAATACATGCTCAGTATTTCGACATACGCCCTGCTCAACTAAAAAGCGAGCGAAGTGTGTTCTGGAAATCAATTCATGATTGCCTGCAAAGTGCAGCGCACCTTCATACGCACCAGGAACCCCGACTTTCAGCAACTGCTCAGCCATCAGTTGAGCACGATTCGCACGACCGGCGCGCGTCTGACGCAAGCCTTCGATAATTCCAGCATGTTCTGCATCGATACCCAGACCGACAATATGAATCGTTTCACCCATCCAGGTGACAGAGATTTCTACGCCAGCAAGATAATCTATCTTTAATGTTTTAGCAGCCTCACGAGCACGTTTTTGCCCGCCAAGCTCATCATGATCGGTAAGTGCCCACAAATGCACCCCATTAGCTTTGGCGCGCTCAGCCAATTCTTCAGGCGTCAAGGTGCCATCAGAAATCACTGAATGGCAATGCAAGTCGGCATTAAGGGGTGAAAAGCTGCTCATGACCCTATTTTAGGTCAAGCTGGTATCAATTACCCGGCGCGGCGCATCCAGGTAATCGCGAGACTGCATCTCGATCAAACGGGACACCGTTCTTGAGAATTCAGCGGTAATTTGACCTTCCGTGTATAAATCCGGGGCCGGGACCTCTGCGGAGATGATTAACTTGATCTTATGGTCATATAAAACGTCAATTAACCAGACAAAGCGGCGCGCCTCATTGGTCATTCTGGGAGGCATATAGGGCACACCAGACAGAATCACCGTATGAAACTGGTTGGCGATTTCTAAATAGTCATTTTGCGAGCGTGGACCGCAGCACAGAGTTTGAAAATCAAACCAAACTACTCCATCAGCCATATGCAAAGGGCGCAATTCACGAGACTCAATATGAAGAACTGGATTGGGCGTTTCTTTTTGGTTACCAATCAATGTATGAAACATTTGACCAAGCGTTGCCTGAGTCTCTGCATTTACTGGCGTTAAATAGGCTTCAACTTGAGCCATTTGAACGCGGCGGTAATCATTGCCCGCATCCACATTTAATACATCCAGTTTTTCTTCCAATAATTTAATAGCCGGAACCAATCGATCACGATGCAAGCCATTTGGATAGAGTTGGTCGGGGCGATAATTTGATGTCATCACAAATTGCACGCGGTCGGCAAAGAGCGCATCAAGTAAGCGATACAAAATCATGGCATCAGCGATGTCATTGATATGAAACTCATCAAAACAGATGAGGCGATAGCGATGAGAGATGCGCTTTGCTAATTCATCCAGAGGATCGGATAAGCCTGATAACTCATGGAGTTCACGATGAACTTCGCGCATAAATTCATGAAAATGAATGCGGATTTTCTTTTCTAATGGAGAGGCTGCATAAAAGCAGTCCATTAAGAATGACTTTCCACGACCTACCCCACCCCATAGGTAAAGACCTCGAGGTAGCGTTGGTTTAAATATCTTTTTTTTGAGCGTATTGCTACGAATTTCTTTATAGGCAATCCATTGATCTTCACATTCCTGAAGACGCTCTACAGCACGAAGCTGCGCGGGATCACTTTGATACCCGCGCGCTTTTAACTCTTGTTGGTAAAACTCAATGGTTTTCAATTACATATTTAATGCACGTGAGTCTGTCGCTAACGCTGCTTCGCGCATCACTTCAGACAAACTTGGATGTGCATGACAGATACGAGCAATATCTTCTGCTGCCGCTTTGAATTCCATCGCAACCGCTGCTTCGGCGATAAGGTCAGAAGCATTGGCGCCAATGATATGAACGCCAAGAATCTCATCCGTTTTCGCATCAGCCAATACTTTGATGAAACCATCAGCACGACCCATGCCTAAAGCACGGCCGTTAGCAGCAAATGGGAACTGACCTGCTTTGTAAGCAACGCCAGCCTCTTTAAGTGCTTGTTCTGTTTTACCAACCCAGGCAATTTCAGGATCGGTATAAATAACCCAAGGAATGCAGTTGTAATCAATATGCGGTTTTTGGCCGGCAATCACTTCTGCAGCTAACACACCCTCATCTTCTGCTTTATGAGCCAACATTGGTCCGCGAACTACGTCACCCACGGCATAAACACCAGGCGCTGCAGTTGCACAAGTATGGTCATCAATTGGAATGAAACCACGCTCATCCACTTTGAGACCAATCTTATCTAGACCTAATTTATCGGTATTTGGTACGCGTCCAACAGAAACAATCAAACGGTCACATTCCAGCTTGCCGGCTTTACCAGCGCTATCGGTGTAATTGACTACTACACCCTTCTTGTCCGCTTTAACGTCGCCAATTTTTACGCCAGTATTAATACTCAAGCCTTGCTTAACAAAAAGCTTTTGAGCCTCTTTAGCAATACTGATATCACAAGCGCCCAAGAATGAAGGCATAGCTTCGAGCACAGTCACTTCAGCACCGAGACGACGCCATACAGAACCCAACTCCAAGCCAATAACGCCTGCACCAATTACGCCTAATTTCTTAGGGGCAGACTCAAACTTCAAGGCGCCTTCGTTATCGCAGATCAATACGTTGTCTACAGTGATACCTGGAAGATGGCGCGCTTTAGAACCAGTTGCAATGATTACATTCTTTGCAGTAACAGTTTCTTTATCTTTGCCATCAATTTTGATTTGATAGCCATCAGCACCCTTACCTTCAAACGAAGCGTGGCCCTTTAACAAAGTGATTTTGTTCTTGCGGAACAAGTACTGAATGCCGCCAGTCATCTTCGTAACGATGTCATCTTTGCGGGCAATCATCTTCTTAGAGTCGATGCTCACAGCACCCACTTTAATACCGTGATCAGCAGCATGATGATTGATTTTCTCAAATTCTTCAGATGATGCTAACAATGCTTTAGATGGAATACAGCCAACGTTCAAACAGGTGCCACCCAAACGTGGCTCGCCCTTAGGATCGTCATAAGAACTTGATTCTGCGCAGGCAACCTTGAAACCGAGTTGCGCTGCACGGATTGCGGCAATGTAGCCACCAGGGCCACCACCAATTACTACTACGTCAAAAGCTTGGCTCATGATCTTTCCTTCTTACAAATCAAGGAGAAGACGTGAAGGATCTTCCAGCGCATCCTTCATAGCAACTAAACCAAGCACAGCCTCACGGCCGTCAATGATGCGGTGATCGTATGACAAAGCGAGGTAGTTAATTGGGCGAACTACTACTTGACCATTTTCAACAACAGCACGGTCCTTGGTAGCGTGGATACCCAAAATAGCGGATTGTGGTGGGTTGATGATCGGAGTAGAAAGCATAGAACCGAATACGCCACCGTTAGAGATGGAGAACGTACCGCCGGTTAACTCTTCAATCGACAATTTACCTTCGCGAGCTTTAGTGCCGAATTCAGCAATCTTCTTCTCGATGTCAGCCAAGTTCATTTGGTCAACGTCACGCAGAATTGGAACGACCAAGCCACGTGGTGAGCTAACAGCAATACCGATATCGAAGTAACCGTGATAAACAATGTCGTTGCCATCAACAGATGCATTCAAAAGCGGGAATTTCTTCAATGCATGTGTTGCTGCTTTAACGAAGAAAGACATGAAGCCCAACTTCACGCCATGAGTCTTCTCAAATTGATCCTTGTATTTGTTACGTAAAGCAATGACTGGACCCATGTTGACTTCGTTGAAGGTAGTCAAGATAGCGTTGTTTGCTTGAGACTCGAGCAAACGCTCAGCGATACGCGCACGCAAGCGGCTCATTGGAACGCGCTCTTCAGGACGATCGCCAGTTGGAATTGGTGCGCTTGGCAATGCAGCTGACTTAGCGCCACCCGCAGAAGCATTCAATGCATCACCTTTAGTGATGCGACCATCACGACCAGAGCCAGCGACTTGGCCAGCATCAACACCTTTCTCAGCAAGAATCTTGGATGCGGAAGGTGAAGCAGAGGCACCAGCCTTAGCGGCAGGAGCGGCAGCTTTTGCTGGGGCTGCTGCAGGAGCAGCAGCTGGTGCTGGAGCTGCGGCTGCTGCTGGAGCAGCGGCTGCAACAGCAGTGCTATCGATCTTGGCGATCAATTGCTCAGCCACTACAGTGCCTCCATCAGCAACTACGATTTCTGTCAAAACACCAGCTGAAGGAGCCGGCACTTCGAGAACAACCTTATCGGTTTCGATTTCAATCAAGATCTCGTCTTGACCTACAGCATCGCCAACCTTCTTTTTCCACTGCAACAATGTTGCTTCAGCAACTGATTCTGAGAGTTGGGGAACTTTAACTTCGAAAATAGCCATGATTAATCCTGTTTATATGTATGTGTGTATGTAGAGTTATGAAGACGATTATTTCGTAATCACGTAACCTTTGAGTTTGGCAAACGCCGCATTCAGTAACGACTTCTGCTGTTCTTGGTGGAGATGGGCATAACCACAAGCTGGTGATGCTGATGCGGGACGGCCTGCATAGCCCAACTTCATGCCATCAGACATGTTTTCCAAGATGTTGTGCTGCACGAAGAACCAAGCGCCTTGGTTTTGTGGCTCATCCTGACACCATACAACCTCTTCCAGCTTTGGATACTTCTTCAGCTCAGCAGTCAGCGCCTTGTGCGGGAATGGATATAACTGTTCCAAACGAATAATGGCAACATCACCAATCTTCTTCTCGGCACGTTGTTTAACCAGGTCGTAATAAACCTTGCCAGAGCACATTACCAAACGAGTAACTTGTTTGGCGTCAATAGACTCATCACGCTCACCAATAACAGTTTGGAAACCGCCTTTGGTGAATTCAGATAAAGGTGAGGCAGCTTCTTTGTTACGAAGCAATGATTTTGGTGTCATCAAGATCAGCGGTTTGCGGAACTGACGAATCATCTGACGGCGCAATACGTGGAAGATTTGCGATGCAGTGGTCGGCTGAATAACTTGCATATTGGTATCAGCACATAACTGCATAAAGCGCTCAAGACGTGCTGAGGAATGCTCAGGACCTTGACCTTCGTAACCATGCGGCAACATCATCACTAAACCATTGGCACGACCCCACTTCACTTCGCCAGAAGCGATGAACTGGTCAATAACCACTTGAGCACCGTTTGCAAAGTCACCGAACTGAGCCTCCCAAATAGTTAAGGTATTTGGTTCTGCAGCAGCGTAGCCATACTCAAAACCAAGCACTGCCTCCTCAGAAAGAATGGAATCAATCACCACAAACGGAGCTTGATCTTTGGTTACGTGTTGGAGTGCGATATAAGTACCGGTATCCCACTTCTCACGGTTTTGCTCGTGCAGAACTGCATGACGGTGGGTAAAGGTGCCGCGCCCGCTGTCTTCACCAGACAAACGCACTGGGTAACCGCTAGCAACCAGAGATGCGAAAGCCATGTGCTCGCCCATACCCCAGTCAATATTGACTTCGCCACGACCCATAGCGGCACGGTCGTTGTAAACCTTAGCAACCAATGGATGTGCTTTGAAACCCTCGGGAATAGTGGAGATCTTCTCAGCCAAACGCTTCCACTCAGTTAATGGAATCGCTGTATCAGCTTCGTCAGTCCACTTCTTGTTCAAAAATGGAGACCAATCGACTGCAAACTTACCTTTGAAGTTACTCAAGACTGGGTCAGAAGTCTGTTTACCCTCATCCATCGCTGCGCGATACTCTTTAACCATGAGGTCGCCAGTACCAGCAGGCAATACACCTTGAGTTTCTAACTTATCAGCGTAAAGCTTGCGTGTGCCAGGATGTGCAGCAATGATTTTGTACATCAATGGCTGAGTCATGGCGGGCGTATCTTGCTCGTTGTGACCTAATTTGCGGAAGCAAATGATGTCAACTGCAACGTCCTTGTGAAACTTCATGCGGAACTCAACGGCCAACTTGGTTGCCAACACCACTGCTTCTGGATCATCGCCATTAACGTGCAGTACAGGCGCATCCACAATCTTCATCACGTCAGTGCAATACAAACTGGAGCGCAAGTCGCGTGGATCAGAAGTTGTGAAACCAATTTGATTGTTAATCACAATGTGCATTGTGCCGCCCGTGGAATAACCACGAACTTCTGACATCGCCAATGTTTCTTGCATGACGCCCTGACCTGCAATCGCAGCATCACCGTGCACCAACACCGGCATCACTTGCTCGCCCAACATGTCGCCACGACGCTCCATACGAGCGCGTGCAGAACCTTCAACAACTGGGTTGACGATCTCTAAATGAGATGGGTTAAATGCCAATGACAAGTGAACTGGACCACCAGGAGTAGAAATATCGCTTGAGAAGCCTTGGTGATATTTCACGTCACCTGCAGGTAATGTCTCTGGGCCCTTATGCTCAAACTCAGCAAACAAGTCCTTAGGCATTTTGCCCAAAGTATTTACCAATACGTTGAGACGACCGCGGTGGGCCATACCAATCACAATCTCTTGAACGCCCTTATTGCCCGCATCACGGATTAATTCATCCATACAGGCAATAAAGCTCTCGCCACCCTCAAGGGAGAAGCGCTTTTGACCAACATACTTTGCTTGGAGATAACGTTCTAAACCCTCAGCCGCAGTAACTCGGTCCAGGATTTGGCGCTTTTCGTCCACATTAAATTGCGGTGTGGAGCGAATGGACTCCAACTTTTCTTGCCACCATTTTTTAATCTTCTGATCGGCGATAAACATGAACTCGACGCCAATCGTGCCGCAATAAGTCTCACGCAATGCCTGGAGCAAATCGCGTAAAGACATTTCGTTTCTGCCGAAGAATGTATTACTAGTATTGAAGACGATATCCATATCGCCATCAGTGAAGCCATAAAAAGCGGGATCTAACTCAGGAATGTCCTGGCGCTCTGTCCGCTTCAATGGATCCAAGTTTGCCCAGCGATTGCCGACGTTACGATATGCGGCAATTAACTGCTGAACAGCAACGCGTTTGCGGCCCATCTCTGAGTCGGCCGAATCAGAAATCGTTCTGATAGGACCTTGCTTAGCGCGCTCAGCAAATGAAGCAACAATCGGTCCGTGGGCAACGTCAGTTCGAGATGAACCATCAACCGCTGGAACCTGTTTCACGTTATCGAAATAATCTCGCCAATGATCAGCTACGGAAGCTGGATCGTGCAAGTAGGATTCGTAGAGTTCCTCTACGTAGGGGGCGTTTCCGCCGAAGAGATAGGAGTTATCTCTTTGATCCTGCATCATGATGCTCACCTTTCATCGGGTTTCCCGAATAAAAACTGTGGTTATAACCATCCGTTACACGGCTGTACCGTTTCACGAATTGATCTGTGCAAATACTGGTACTACGACAGTAATTTAACACGAATGACCATTGATACATAAAGGGCTTTCCCTGATTTTCAGGGATTTTGGGGTATCTCCCTATAAGCGGAGATTAATAAGAAGTTTCCTACTCTGCTTTAAAGGGTTACCGACAGATTCAAATGATTTTGATTTTTATTCTCTAAATCTTCAAACAATTTAATGAAATTAAGGGAAATATGAAATTGATTACCCCCGAAACAGAGTATCTCAGCACACGCCAAAGCGCCAAGATCTTACAAGTATCTCTAGGCACAGTTCAGAAAATGGTGGAATTAGGCGAACTCATCGCTTGGAAAACCCGGGGCGGCCATAGGCGAATATTAGCCAGCTCCCTAGAACAACAGTTACTACGAAGAAAAAGGGCGATGCGTCAAAAAACCACCCAAAACTGCGTTGCCATGGGAATATTTAGAAGATCGGAGAATGGGCAAGAATTATTAGAATCAATTGCCGACTGGCAACTTAAGGTGGATATGGAAATGGCCGTTGATAGTCTAGAAGGCCTTATGAAGGCGGTCTCGATTGCTCCCGATTTGATCTTTTTGGATGCTTTAATCCCGCCTGTTGAACAAGTTCATTTAATCCATTATTTGAGTAAAAACAAGGACACACAGCGCATACCTATTTTAGTGGATGAAGGTTTTATTAAGCTTCATCCTGGTGTCGTTGCGCTGGCAGATGAAAACTCAAGCGGCAAACACTCCCTAAATGAGAATATTAAGCAAGAGCTTGCAAACGGCTTAATTGACCTTAACCCCCTCATTATTGGCTACCCAGCGACCAATCCTGAGGCGGGAGATCGTTGGGCTCACGGCTCAAGACATGAACTCTTGGAGCCACTCTTCGTTGAGGCACTTGCCAGAAAGTGCGCCTAGGGACTCATTTAGGCTGGGAGAATGTACCAAGAAATAGGCCGCATAAAGCGGCCTATTTCAATTAAAACTTAATTAGAACAGTAACTTAGATCAAATAATTGCTGCGATCCCTACCCTCTATCCACTTTGGCGCCTTACCTCGGCCAGTCCATGTTTCACCAGTAGATGGATTGCGGTATTTAGGGGCTACCTTGCCGCCAGCACTCTTTCCGCCTGCTTTACGGCTAAATAGGTCTGATGCAGTTAAATCATATTGCTCAATAATCGCCTTTGCTTTGGCAATACCATCAGCCTTTTCAAGGGCGATTGCTTCTTTAATCTGTTTATCCAACTGTTCACGTTGGGCTAAAAGCTCTTTATAAGAAGGCATATTGTTTTCACTCTCCGAATAATAAGTAGTTATATGCAGCTTAAATAAGCCGCATTAGAGAGTGATTATATATAAATTAATGACCCTGACAATATATATTATTGGATTATTAACCTATATCTAATAGTGTTTTATTTATAAAGTTAAATAAAATACATAATCTTTATAAATACTATACTTAATTAAGGTGCGCTGGATTTTCGGAGCATAAACGTGCCACTAGATTTAGCAGTAACCTCCCCCGCCTCATTCAAGACCACTGCTTCACAATAATTAATTGTTTTACCTGGCTTCAAAATGGTACCTTCAACCACAATTTTGCCAACACTGGGCCGCAAGAAGCTCACGGACATATCAATGGTCATAGCACCTAAAGGAACGTCTGTTGTACTTCTGGCTGCTGCGCCCATCGCAAAGTCTAAGAGAGTCATGATGACGCCGCCATGAGCGATACCAAAGCTATTCTCATACTCAGGCTTCAAATCCAGGCTAATGCGAGACTTACCATCTTTTGCGTACTCAGGCACAACACCCAAATGCGCCAAAAAAGGAATCTTGAGACCAAAATATTCGATGGATTTTTCAGTACTTGTCATGGGAGATGTTTTTGATGAAAGATGAAGACATTAATGGTCGGGGCGAGAGGATTTGAACCTCCGACCACATGCACCCCATGCATGTACGCTACCAGGCTGCGCTACGCCCCGACGAAAGACAAAATTGTAGCAGTAACTATTTAGAAAGAATCTGCAGGACTGCCTGCAACTCTTCGCGCAGACGGAGATCGCCACGCGCTTCCTCGAGGCGATTACGAGCGCCGCTAATCGTAAAACCCTCTTCATATAGCAGTGAACGGATCTTGCGAATCAGCACTACCTCATGATGTTGATAGTAGCGGCGGTTACCACGGCGCTTCTGCGGGCTGAGCTGAGAAAACTCCTGCTCCCAATAACGCAGTACGTGCGAACGCACACCACAAAGGTCAGCCACTTCACCAATGGTGAAATAGCGTTTAGCTGGTATGGGGGGAAGTTGAGAGCTCAGCAGTACTGAGCTAGCATCAAACTCGGTTTTCTCGAGCATGTGACTCCACTACATCTTTAAGCTTTTGACTTGCGTGAAAAGTGACAACGCGTCTCGCAGCAATGGGAATCATTTGACCTGTCTTTGGATTTCGGCCAGGACGAGCCGATTTATTGCGCAACTGGAAATTACCAAAGCCTGAAATCTTCACTTCAACGCCTGTCTCAAGAGACTGGCCAATGCGGTCAAAGAAAGCATCGATCATATCTTTTGCTTCGCGCTTGTTTAGCCCAACCTGATCAAAGAGAGCTTCAGAGAGCTCATTCTTGGTAACGGTGTCGTTAGTAATCAATTCAGTCATTGCTTGTCTCTTTGGTAACTAATTAATTATGTGATTTATGCCTAATATTAAACCTAGCGCAAACGGGCTGCGCACTTTTTCTCAACTGCACCCAACAAAGCAGCCATTACTGCATCAATTTGGGGATCCTGCAATGTTTCATTAGGGTTTAACAGGGTGACACGGAAGGCCAAACTTTTCTCATCGTCAGCCATACTGCTGGATCCCGCCTTCGGCTTGAACACATCAAAGAGCTCAATATTGCGCACGAAGTTTTGCTTGCTAGCAGCCATTGCATCTAATAGCGATTGAGAAGAAACGCTTTGATTTACTACCAACGCTAAATCACGCTGCACCGCTGGAAATTTACTCAATTCCTCAGGGACTGGTAAACCCAGCTCACGAATCGGATCCAAATCTAATTCAAATAACACTGGCGCTTGTGGCAATTCATAAGCTTGTTGCAGACCAGGATGGAGCTCTCCAATAAAACCAACTTCTGTGCGATTCTTGCCTGCAATCAAGAATATCTTCGCACTACGGCCTGGGTGTAGTGCTGGATGCTGAGCGGATTCTGTCACGAAATGTAGCGGATCTAAAACACGCTCAAGGTCACCTTTAACATCAAAGAAATCTACAGCACGCGTTGTATTAGCCCATTGCTCAGGAACAAATGATCCATAAGCCAACCCACCAATTTTTTGCGGCTGATGAAAGCCAGCCACTTTGCCAGCCTCTTCTTGTGTATTGGAGTCTCGTTTAAATACGCGACCAGCCTCAAACAGGCGTACGCGCCCTGCACCACGGTTTAAATTCGCCTTGAGGTTAGCCAACAAACCACCCCACAGTGTGCTGCGCATGACACCATACTGATTGGCAATCGGGTTAAGCACCTTAATCAGGCCCTGCTCTTGAGCACCCGCAAGACGTTGTTCGCTTTCAAGATCAGTAAAGCCAAAGTTCACGGCCTCTTGATAGCCTTGCAGTGCTAAACGTTGACGCAATAAATGAATACCACGTTTTGCTTCCGCTTTAGCACTCATCTTTAAGGATGCTACTGGTGGTTGATCTGGAATATTTTCGAAGCCGTACATGCGTGCGACCTCTTCGATTAAATCTTCTTCAATCTCAATATCAAAGCGATAGCTTGGCGGCGTAATAATAAATACGTCACCCTCTTGTTTGAATTCAAAACCGAGGCGTTTAAAGACATCCCCAACAATCTCCGTTGTTAGCGGAATGCCGATCACTTTTTCCGCCCTAGCCAAGCGCATTTTGACTGGCTTGCGCTCTGGAACATTCAATACTTGATCATCTACTGGGCCTGCTTGACCACCGCAAACCTCAATAATTAATGCGCTGAGATACTCTAAGCAATTCACCGTATTTTGTGGATCTACGCCACGCTCAAAGCGATGTGCTGCATCGGTACTAAAGTTAAAGCGACGAGCACGGCCCTGGATAGCTGAAGGCAGCCAATAAGCAGCCTCAACATAGATATTCTGAGTGTCATCTGATACGGCACAATGATTACCACCCATGATGCCGGCAAGAGCTACTGGACCAGATTGATCCGCTACTACGCCGGCGTCTTGCAATTTGCCGGCTGAATCTGGACCATGCAAAGTTACTGTTTGACCATTTAATAATTCAAGCGTTTCGCCCGCTTTAGCCCAACGTACAGTGATATCACCATTTAACTTATCTATATCAAATACATGGGTTGGCTGACCCATTTCTAACATGACATAGTTGGATAGATCAACCAAAGCGGAAATACTTCTTTGACCTGCACGTGATAAACGCTTCACAATCCAATCAGGTGTTTTTGCTTGCGGGTTAACTCCACGGATCACACGACCAGCAAAGCGTCCACAGAGTTCTTTACTTTCTACAGTAACCTTGCGTTTGTCTTCTATCGATACTGCAGGTGGCGTCCACTTTGGTGCGCAGAGCGCAGCGCCAGTGATCGCTGAAACCTCTCTTGCCATGCCTATCAACGAGAGGCAGTCCGCTTTATTAGGAGTTAACTTAATAACAAAGATTTGATCATCTAAGTCAAGATATTCGCGAATATCTTTTCCAACCGGCGCATCTGCAGGCAGCTCTAAGATGCCTTCATGGTCATCACCCAAACCAAGCTCGCGACCTGAACACAGCATGCCTTGGCTTTCTACGCCACGCAGCTTGCCAACCTTGATCATGAAAGGCTTGCCGCCCGCTTCCGCTGGAGGCAATTCGGCACCCACCATGGCGCAAGGAATCCTAATGCCAGCACGCGCATTTGGAGCACCGCAAACGATTTGCAATTCTTGACCGGTTCCTGCGTCTACTTTGCAGACACGCAAACGATCTGCATCAGGATGCTGCTCGGCAGATAGAATCTGCGCAACCACAATCTTGGTAAATGTGGGCGCAACTGAATGTTGTTCTTCAACCTCTAAACCAGCCATCGTCATTGCATGACCTAATGCATCACTATCCAGCGATGGGTTCACATACTGACGGAGCCAAGATTCAGAAAATTGCATAGCGATCTAATATTTGGAAGTAATAAATAATTGTTATGCAGGGAACTGCGCCAAGAAACGCAAATCATTTTCGAAGAAGAGGCGTAAATCATCTACACCGTAACGCAACATGGTTAAGCGCTCTAGACCAGATCCAAAGGCGAAACCGGTGTAGCGCTCTGGGTCGATACCCATATTGCGTAATACATTTGGATGAACCTGCCCCGCCCCAGATATCTCCAGCCAACGGCCGGCAAGTTTGCCGCTGCCAAAGGCCATATCAATCTCAGCCGATGGCTCAGTGAATGGGAAATAGGATGGACGGAAGCGCACTTGCAACTCATTTGTCTCAAAGAAGGTTCTTAAGAAGTCTGTATAGACACCTTTAAGGTCAGCAAAGGAAACATTCTCAGCAATCCATAAACCTTCAACCTGATGGAACATGGGTGAATGGGTCGCATCGCTATCCACACGATAGGTTCTACCTGGTGCAATCACTTTGATTGGCGGCATTACGTCTGCATTAGCATATTTCTTAACGTGCTCGCTTGCATAACGAACTTGAATAGGGCTCGTATGCGTACGCAATAACAAAGGCTTCTCATTGGAGTCTTTGCCATTAATATAAAACGTATCCTGCATAGAACGTGCAGGATGATTCTCGGGACTATTTAAGGCGGTGAAATTAAACCAATCGGTTTCAATTTCAGGGCCATCGGCTACATCAAAACCAATCGAACGGAAGATCTCTTCAACACGCTCCCAGGTACGCATCACGGGATGCAAACTACCTACAGCCTGACCACGGCCAGGCAAAGAAACGTCAATGGACTCCGCCGCAAGGCGCTGCATCAATACTGCATCAGCCAAAGCTTGGCGACGCTCTTGTAATGCAGCTTCTACTTGGGTCTTGATTTGATTAATTTGGGCGCCAGCACTCTTACGCTCCTCAGGCGACATTCCACCAAGCGCTTTTAAACGCTCAGTGAGAACACCTGACTTACCGAGATACTTGGCTTTCGCGTCCTCTAGAGCTGCCGCATCGGCAGCTCCGAGGAAATCACGTTTAGCATCCTCGACAATGTGGTCGAGAGAAACCATTGCAGCTTAGTTTAGAAAACTAAGATTAAGCTGCAGCGTTTACTACGGATTTGATCCGAGTAACCAAAGCAGCAAAAGCCGCTTTGTCAGCAATGGCCATATCAGAAAGCACTTTGCGGTCGAGTTCGATCGCAGCTTTCTTCATACCATTCATGAATACGCTATAGGTCATGTCATGTTGACGAACTGCCGCGTTGATACGGGCAATCCACAAAGCGCGGAATACACGTTTCTTGTTGCGACGGTCACGATAAGCATATTGACCAGCACGCATAACCGCTTGCTTAGCAATGCGGAATACGTTCTTACGACGGCCACGGTAACCTGTAGCAGCATCGGTGATTTTTTTATGACGGGCTCTTGCTGTAACCCCACGTTTGACTCTTGGCATTGAATTCTCCTAATCTAGTCTGAGGTTAAGCGTATGGAAGCATGGAGCGAATTGACTTGATGTCAGATTTCGCAACTTCTGTGGAACCACGGAGGTGACGCTTATTCTTTGTGGTTTTCTTAGTGAGGATATGGCGTTTAAAAGCCTGGCCTCGCTTAATCGTTCCGCCTGCGCGGACCGTGAAGCGCTTTTTAGCGCTACTCTTACTCTTCATCTTGGGCATAAAGCACCCCTTCAATTACTTGTGCAACATAGGTGGCAACCGACGGTTACTCTTCCTGTACCCAGAAGCACTTCAAAATACCAGCACCCTTAGCGATTAACTTCAGGCGCCTCCCTACATAAGAACCAGGTAGAACCTAGTTACTTAGCCTTACGAATGGGGGCCAACACCATCACCATCTGGCGGCCTTCCATTTTTGGAAACTGTTCAACTTGGCCATACTCAACGAGATCTGCCTTTAAACGCTCCAACATTCTTGCTCCAATTTCTTGGTGTGCCATTTCACGACCCCGAAAACGCAGCGTAATCTTTGTCTTATCGCCATCTTCTAAAAAGCGGATTAGATTGCGTAGCTTCACACCGTAGTCACCATCATCAGTACCAGGGCGGAATTTCACTTCCTTCACCTGAATGACTTTTTGCTTCAGCTTTGCTTCATGCTGGCGCTTGGCTTCTTGGTATTTGAATTTGCCAAAGTCCATGATGCGGACTACAGGTGGAACAGCTGTCGGAGCAATTTCAACCAAATCGGTTTCTTTCTCTTCTGCTGCAGCCAAGGCTTCACTCAACTTAACTACACCAATGGGTTCACCATCAATTCCAATCAAACGCACTTCAGGAGCAGTAATTTCCCGATTAATGCGTTGCAATTTTTCAGTAGCGATCTTCTTAATTCCTTTAAAAAAACAATAAAGACTGTTCTAACCCTAGCTAGGCTCGGGTCCGACTTTCTGGGAAATATCCTGCTGGAGTCGGGCAACGAAGGCATCAAGAGGCATTACACCTAAATCCACTCCGCCACGGGCACGAACGGCCACCGTATTACTTTCAGATTCTTTATCCCCTACAACTAGCAAAAACGGGATCTTCTGTAATGCGTGCTCGCGTATTTTATACGTAATTTTCTCGTTCCGCAAATCCGATTCGACTCTAAACCCTTGTTTTTTCAGCAATTGCTGCACTTGTTGTGCATATGCAGCAGAATTTCCTGAGATATTGAGCACTACAGCCTGGGTCGGAGCAAGCCAAACAGGCATATTTCCAGCGTGATTTTCGATCAAAATGCCAATAAAACGCTCTAAAGAGCCCACAATTGCCCTGTGGAGCATCACTGGCGTCTTACGGCTATTGTCCTCAGCCACATATTCAGCACCCAAACGGGCTGGCATGGAGAAATCGACCTGTATCGTGCCGCACTGCCAAGTACGTCCAATGGAGTCCTTGAGGTGATATTCGATCTTCGGACCGTAAAAAGCACCCTCGCCAGGCAATTCTTCCCATTCCTGACCAGAAGCCTTTAATGCACCACGAAGAGCCTCTTCCGCCTTATCCCAAATAGCGTCATCACCTACACGCTTGGCTGGACGTAAAGCGAGCTTCACAGCCACCTCGGTAAAACCAAAATCTTGATACACCGCACGCACTGCTTTATCGAAAGCCGCCACTTCAGATTGAATTTGGTCTTCGGTACAGAAAATATGACCATCATCTTGCGTAAAACCGCGCACGCGCATTAAACCATGCAAGGCACCAGATGGTTCATTGCGATGACATTGACCAAACTCACCAAAACGCAATGGCAATTCGCGATAGCTATGCAAACCAGAGTTGTAAATTTGTACGTGACCGGGACAGTTCATCGGCTTTAATGCATACGCACGATTCTCCGACTCTGTCGTAAACATATTCTCTTTGTAATTTTCCCAGTGGCCCGATTTTTCCCATAGACCACGATCCAAAATTTGTGGGGCTTTCACTTCTTGATAGCCTTCTTGCTGATACACGCGACGCATGTACTGCTCAACTTCTTGCCAAATCGACCAACCTTTTGGATGCCAGAAAATTAATCCGGGAGCTTCTTCTTGGAAGTGAAATAAATCGAGTTGCTTACCGAGACGGCGATGATCACGCTTCTCAGACTCTTCAAGCATATGTAGGTAAGCATCTTGATCTTCCTTGCGTAGCCAGGCAGTGCCGTAGATACGCTGCAACACCTCATTCTTGCTATCACCACGCCAGTAAGCGCCAGCAAGCTTCATCAACTTAAATACCTTCAGCTTTCCAGTGGATGGCACGTGAGGTCCGCGGCATAAATCCGTGAACTTACCTTCGGCATACAGCGAGACGTCTTCACCTTGTGGAATGCTGGCAATTAATTCTGCTTTGTAGTTCTCGCCTTGATCTTTAAAGAACTTAACCGCCTCATCACGCGGCATCACGCTTCGAATTACTGGCTCATCTTTTTTAGCAAGCTCAGTCATTTTCTTCTCTAAGGCAACCAAGTCATCAGGCGTAAATGGACGTTGATAAGAGAAGTCATAGTAAAAACCATTCTCTACAACTGGACCAATAGTGACTTGCGCTTCAGGAAATAATTCTTTTACGGCATAGGCAAGTAAATGCGCAGTAGAGTGACGCACAATTTCTAGCGCCTCTGGACTCTTATCAGTAATGATGGCAAGTTGACTGTCTTTATCGATTACAAAACTGGTATCGACCATCTTGCCGTCCACAATGCCGCCTAAAGCAGCTTTTGCAAGACCACTACCAATGCTCTGCGCAACATCAGCAACGCGAACTGGGGCCTCAAACTCACGTTTTGACCCATCGGGTAGAGTAACTACAAGCATGACGACCCCATCTTATTTACCGAACTTCATTCCAGACATCTTTCCCAAAAAGAAAGCGCGGTAGCTTTGGGGCATCCGCGCCTCTATTGGGTCTTATTCGTTGGTAGGCTCGATTGGACTCGAACCAACGACCCCCACCATGTCAAGGTGGTGCTCTAACCAGCTGAGCTACGAGCCTATACAGCCCTAGAGTTTATCACCGGCGGCGTACTTGGGTGACCCCTTTGACCTCTTCTAGACTGTTTTGAACCAAGCGCAAGACCTCAGAATCCCTTACTTCAATTGTCAGAAGTATCTGCGCCAGACCCTTTTTGACCGATTTACGCAGGTCGATAACATGCACACCTTGTCTTGTGAGAATCTCAAAAAGCTCCCGCATGAGCCCAGGACGGTCCAAACCACTCACCACCAAGTCAGCCGGGAATACGCGTTTTTGCTCCTGGCTGGCGATCGGATCTGCTGCCGAGGCGGTCCATGCCGTTTGAATGACCCGCTCTGGCGCTCTTTCCAATAGGCCTCTAAAGGTTTTACAAGAACGTCGATGGATCGAGACACCCCTGCCTTGAGTGACAAATCCAGCAATTGAATCTGGCGGTACTGGCCGGCAACAACGTGCTAATTGCGTTAGTAGTGAGTCAACTCCCACCACCAAGACATCACCACCCCGCCCTGATTTATGACTACCGCTACGCAAGACAATTTCAGGCGGAGAGGAGACAGTCTTTAGTTCTGTGATAGCGTCCGTCTTGCTCTCTAACGCTTTTCCAGACTGAGCAGTCTCTTCATCGTCGAGCGCATTAAACCAAGCGCGCACCCTTTGCCGCGCTCTTTGCGAACGCAAATAATGTTTATCTGGACTAATCCAGTCTCTAGAGGGGCCGCCATGTTTAACAGCAATGATCTCGATTGTTTGACCATTATGTAATGCGGTCTCAAGTGGTACCATAGCGCCATCGACTCGCGCACCCCTACAGCGATGGCCAAGACTGGTATGAACAGCATATGCAAAGTCAATTGGCGTTGAACCCTTCTCCAAAGAAATGACCTTTCCTAATGGAGTGAGAACATAAATGTGATCATCAATCTCATGATGTTTTAGTTGCTCCCAGGCATCTTCTTTCCAGGAGATGAGCTGTCTGGCCCAGGCAATTTGTCGCTCATAGGCCACCTCAGCGCTGTGCGTACCCTGTTGATGATGGATGCTGGGCTTATTGGATTTTGTTGGATTGGGTGGCGTTGCCATGCCGACATAAGCGCCCTCTTTGTAGCGCCAGTGTGCCGCTAAACCATACTCAGCCTGTTGATGCATTTCTTGAGTGCGCACTTGAATTTCAAATGCAGTGCCATCAGCATTCATTACCACCGTATGTAAGGATTGGTAACCGTTTGGTTTAGGCCTTGCAATGTAATCGTCAAACTCACGAGGAACTGGCTGCCACACGTTATGCACGATACCCAAGACGGCATAACAAGACTTCACATCATCGACCAGGACTCGGAACGCTCTAACGTCATACAGATTGGCAAAGTCTAAAGACTTCCCCTCCATCTTTTTCCAGATGCTATAGATATGCTTTGGTCTTCCAAGCACTTCGCCTTTAATCTGCGCAGCTTTTAATTCTTGTTGCAACTGTAGAACGATTTGATCGATGAAGGATTGACGTTCAATGCGCTTGGCATCAAGCATCTTGGCAATGTCCCGATAGGTTTGTGGAGATAAGACACGAAATGCTAAGTCCTCCATCTCCCATTTCATTTGCCAAATACCTAAACGGTTCGCCAAGGAGGCATCGATATTCAGGATTTCTTGCGCCCAGGCCGCAGGCATCTCAATTTTCTCTTGAGTTACCCAACGCAGGGTCTGCAAACGAGATGCAAGATAAATAAGCACTACTCGAAGATCATCACCAAAAGCCAAAAGCATTTTGCGCAACATCTCTTCTTGACCAGTGACACTTAAACCACCATCGCCACGCACTAACTTTGCCTGGGCTTGGCGTAAACCGCGGTAACCAATCAGCAACTTCGCAGGCTCTTCACCAATCAGCTTAGTAAGCGCCTCTTTGCCATGGGTGCGCGCAATATTGCTTGCTGCAATGAGGGTTGCCTCATCTAGATTGAGAGTTTGCAGAATCTGCGATACAGCAAGTGCATGTGATTCAGCTGGCTCGCCATACCAAGCATCCTGAAATACGGCTAGCTTTTCGGTGTTGATGGGAGCATTTGCCATCGGCAAAAATGAATTAGAGGATTAGCTGAAGAATTCTTTTGCCAACGCAATTTGTTCTGGCTTCACAAATGCGGGCGCATGACCTACATTCGGGATCTCAATGCTGCGAGCATATGGATTGACTTTGCACATTTCAGCAACGGTTGCCGCTGAGAGCAAGTCTGAATTACTGCCACGTACGATGAGCATCGGAATATGAATTTGCTTAAAAGCATGCCACATCGCCATCTCGCCAGCTTTAGCCATAATGGGATTGACAGATGCAAACGGCACAGAAATATTAGGGTCGTAATGCATGATCCATTTACCCTCCTTCTGAACCAACATAGGTCCGTTATAAATTTCCCACTCTTGCGGAGTATGTTCACCAAAACTAGCGCAAATTTCATTTAAGCGAGTAAGTGCATCTTCACGATTGGCAAAGGCAAATGGTTGGCCAACATAAGAACCCAAACGTTTGATTGCCTCGGGCTGAATTCTAGGGCCCACATCATTAATCAGCATGCGACGTATCGGAGAATTTGGCATGGCGGCATACACCATGCCGATAAGACCACCCATCGACGTGCCAAACCAGTCAACTTGAGTAACATTCAGTTTTTTCACTAAAGCAGCAATGTCTGAAACATACTGTGGCACCGCATAGAGCATGGGATTGCTGAGTCGATCTGAATCACCTCTACCGACAACATCTGGACACACAACGTAATAGTCTTTATACATTGCCTGTGCAAGCGTCTTAAAGTCACTGCCCCGTCTTGTGAGACCATGAACGCAGAGTAATACTTTGTTATTTGGATTTCCCCAAGCGTGATAAGCCATGCGATGTTTCTCATCCCCGCTTGAACACTCTACATAAAAAGTTTCACCATCATGAAACACATTCTCCGCTTGCGTTTCATTGCGAACTTCATGACTAGCGTGATCGTGCTCATGCTCATGACCCTCACCCACCTCCTCAGGTTGTAAAGTGACATGATCAATGCCGTGCTTGTTTAATAGCATTTCGTTGATTCGAGACATGATCTGTGGCCACTCTTGCATATCGGCAATTTCAATATGTCCAATCAATGCCGGAAAGCTTGGCGTCATTTCCCAGACGTGTAAATCATGGACCGCAAGCACACCAGGTGTATTTCTTAAATCAGTACCGACCTGCAGATAGTCAATATGAAGCGGTACACCCTCCATTAGAAAGTGATAGGACTCATGAAGAATCGAAATAGTGGATTTAAGAATCAGCAGTGAGACCAGAATCGAGAGAATTGCGTCAATCGGCATCCAGCCAGTGAGCTGAATTACAACGCCCGCAACCAGTGCAGCAATTGATCCCAATAGATCCCCCATGACATGCACCAGGGCAGCACGTGTATTTACACTCTTCTTGTCGCGAGAAAGCACCCAGGCAACAACAATATTCATCACGAGGCCAATGGCAGCAACTACCGTTACTGTCAGACCATCTACTTTGTGGGGATCATAGAAGCGACTAATCGCCTCAACCACAATCCAGACAACTAAGGCCAACATCGCAATGCTGTTTACAAATGCAGCAAGTGCTTCAGCACGTCCAAAGCCAAAAGAATGCTTTGGAGATGGTGGTCTACGGGAAATAATTTGCGCCAATAAAGCTAGACCTAATGCCGCTGCATCGGTGACCATGTGGCCAGCATCGGATATCAAAGCCAATGAGTTGGCGAAGTACGCTGCAGCACCCTCAATCCCAGAAAAGCCCAAAGTGAGGACTAAGGCGATCAATAGTAAATTTTGATTGGAGACTTGCTTGCTGTGGGTATGCCGAGCATCACCCTTTTTATGAGCATGAAGCGATGGATCAACACCCGAATTCATTTTGGAATTTGAGGGTTTTGAATGAGAAAAATGGAATCCCGACATAGTGATTCCATTATTTCATTCATCTGGATAAATTGCTTAGAAACCCGTTGTATCGACAGGGGCACCTGTCTTAGCGATAACCTCCTCCTTGGTTACGCCCGGAGCAAGTTCAGTGAGCTTCAAACCTTTAGGGGTGATATCCAGAACACATAGGTCAGTAATGATCTGGCTAATGACGCCCACCCCCGTCAAAGGCAATGTGCATTTCGGCAAAATTTTAAGCTCTTCAGTGCCATCCTTTTTCTTGGCAACATGCTCCATCAGCACAACCACATGTTTCACGCCGGCTACCAAGTCCATCGCACCGCCCATGCCCTTAACCATTTTTCCTGGAATCATCCAGTTGGCCAAGTCACCGTGCTCGCTTACCTGCATTGCACCTAAAATGGCAATGTTGATTTTGCCGCCGCGAATCATTCCAAATGAATCAGCAGAAGAGAAAATGGATGAGCCAGGCAAAGTTGTGATGGTTTGCTTGCCAGCATTGATGAGGTCGGCATCAATGGTTTCTTCAGTTGGAAATGGGCCAATGCCTAACAATCCATTTTCAGACTGAAGCCATACTTCCATATCTTTAGGTACATGGTTGGCTACCAAGGTAGGCATGCCAATACCCAAATTCACGTAGTAACCGTCTTTTAATTCTTTAGCAGCACGCGCCGCCATTTCATCTCTTGTCCAAGGCATTTCGATCTTCCTAAGTATTTAGTTCTGTTGCTGTTTTGTTGCTGCACTATTGCTTTAGCGTTCTGGAAATTACGCCTTTGCAGTTAAAGTGCGCTGCTCAATTCGCTTCTCAGGTGATTTATTAATCACAAGACGGTGCACATAAATGCCCGGCGTGTGGATTTCGTCTGGATGCAATTGACCGTTTTCTACGATCTCCTCAACTTCTGCAACCGTAATCTTGCCGGCCATTGCTACAACTGGATTGAAGTTACGTGCGGTGTAGCGATAAACCAAGTTCCCTGACTTGTCTGCTTTCCATGCTTTTACTAAGGAGATATCAGAAACGATTGAGCGCTCCATGATGTATTTCTCACCATCAAATGTTTTCTCTTCTTTGCCATCCGCAACCAATGTACCAACACCAGTCTTGGTATAGAAGGCAGGAATGCCACAACCACCTGCACGTAATTTTTCAGCCAAGGTACCTTGGGGTGTAAATTCCAATTCCAACTCACCTGCCAAGTACTGACGTTCAAATTCTTTGTTTTCACCTACATAAGATGCAACCATCTTTTTTACTTGACGAGAATTAAGCAACAAACCCAAACCAAAACCATCTACGCCAGCGTTATTAGCAATCGCCGTAAGATTTTGAGCGCCCAAATCCTTCACCGCCTGAATCAAAGCCTCGGGAATGCCACAAAGACCAAAGCCACCAACAGCCAATTTCTGTCCGTCTTTTAAGATATCCCGCAAGGCATCTACTGCCGATGGGTAAGTTTTATTCATAACTTTTGTCCTAATATTGCCAAAATGGGTAAAAAAGCAATCATAACGCTTCAGACTCCCTAAACTAGGCGGTCTTGGCACTGAATTGGTTTTTGGCAGTTAGAACTAAACTATTAGGGCTTAAATACCCTATTTTTGAGAAATTTCGGAGAAATTGAATGAATGCTGCTGAACTGGTAGAGCAATTTGGTCCTAGAGACTCCATGGACTATGACTTAGTCATTGTGGGGGGTGGGACTGCGGGCTTATCAGCCGCCATTAAAGCTAAGCAACTGGCCAATGCCTCCGGTAAAGAAATCAGCGTGTGCGTTCTAGAAAAGGGTTCCGAAATCGGCGCTCACATTCTTTCTGGGGCGGTAATGGATCCAAAGGCGCTTACTGAGTTATTTCCCGATTGGAAAGAATTAGGAGCGCCACTAGAAACAGAAGTAACTCAAGATCAGTTTTTATTCTTAACCAGTGATAACTCGCATCAAGTTCCCAATTGGATGCTGCCCCACTGCTTTAAAAATGAAGGCAACTACATTGTTAGTCTTGCAAACGTCACACGTTGGCTCGGTCAACAAGCAGAAAATCTTGGTGTTGAAATTTTTCCCGGTTTTCCTGCGGCAGAAATTCTGTATAACGATCAAGGTGCAGTTTGTGGAGTCATTACTGGTTCCATGGGTTTGGATAAAGAAGGTAACCCAACGGATCAATTTCAACTGGGTATGGAGTTGCGGGGTAAGTACACCCTCTTTGCAGAAGGTTCACGCGGGCATCTCGGCAAACAACTCATCTCTAAATTTGCACTAGATAAAGATGCTGATCCACAAAGCTACGGCATTGGCATTAAAGAGCTCTGGGAGGTAGAACCCTCAAAGAGCAAGCCTGGACTGGTGGTCCACACAGCAGGCTGGCCGTTGGAGAGTGATACCTATGGCGGCTCATTTCTCTATCACCTAGGAGATAACAAGGTCGCAGTTGGTTTAGTAGTTGGACTTTCCTATAAAAATCCTTACCTCTCTCCGTTTGAAGAATTCCAACGCTATAAGTTACATCCCAAGATTCGGGAAACATTTGAAGGCGGTAAACGTATCGCCTATGGTGCCCGCGCACTGACAGCGGGCGGCTTAAACAGTCTGCCTAAGACAGTATTTCCTGGTGGTGCACTCATCGGATGTGACGCAGGCTTCTTAAATGCCTCTCGCATTAAAGGTAGTCATGCGGCCATTAAGACGGGCATGCTTGCTGCAGAAGCAGCAGTAGCGGCCATCAATGAAAATCGCTCCGAAGATGTTTTGTCTGCTTATCCAACTGCATTCCAAAATAGTTGGTTACATACCGAACTCAATCAAGCGCGCAACTTCAAACCATGGATGTCCAAAGGACTCTATCTTGGCACCTTAATGGTGGGATTAGAGCAAAAACTGTTGGGTGGCAATATGCCTTGGACTGTTCATCTAAAACATGCCGATCATGAATGCCTAGAACCGGCCGCTCAACACAAGCCAATTGACTATCCAAAGCCAGATGGCAAGATTACGTTTGATCGCCTCTCATCTGTATTTATCTCTAATACCAATCATGCCGAGAATCAGCCTATTCATTTAACCCTGAAGAATGATTCCGTACCTGTAGATACCAATCTCAAAACCTATGCAGGTCCTGAGCAACGATACTGCCCCGCAGGCGTCTATGAATTTGTGGAAACCGATGGCAAAGCGCGCCTACAAATTAACTCTCAAAACTGCGTGCACTGCAAGACTTGTGATATCAAAGATCCCACGCAAAATATCGTCTGGGTTACACCTGAAGGTGGTGGCGGACCAAACTACGCATCAATGTAAGAAGGTGAAATACAACAAACCCCGGTTAGATGCCGGGGTTTTTCATTCAAAACAAAATTCATTAAATAGCGTTATATTCAAACCATGATGATCCTACACACCATGCTGCGCGTTGGCGACTTAAATCGTTCGATTGATTTCTATACCAAAGTCTTGGGCATGAATTTGCTCCGCACTACCGAGCGCCCTGAGCAAAAGTATTCACTTGCATTTGTCGGCTTTGGCAAAGGCAATGGTGATGGTCAGGCTGAAATTGAGCTTACGTATAACCATGGGGTTCATAGCTATGAGATGGGAACTGCGTATGGTCACATTGCTATTGGTGTTCCTGATGCTTATACCGCATGCACAAAGATTAAAGCAGCAGGCGGTAATGTCACCCGTGAAGCTGGTCCAGTAGCTGGTGGCGATACCATCATTGCATTTGTCACCGATCCTGATGGCTACAAAATAGAGCTCATTCAGCGTTAATCGTGGCCCAGCCCGGTTCATTTCAATTAGAAATACTTGATCGCTTAAGCGATATCCCCTGCCAGAACTGGAATGCCCTACTTCCTACTGATGCAGGACCTTTTTTGCGTCATGAATTTCTCAGTGCGTTAGAAGAAACCAGATGTGTTGGAGGTAATACAGGGTGGCAAGTTGCGCACCTACTCCTAAAAGACCATGACCAACTAATTGGCGCAATGCCTCTGTATTTAAAGCAACACTCTTACGGAGAATTTGTGTTCGATTGGTCATGGGCTCAAGCCTACGAGCAACAAGGCATGGCGTACTTTCCGAAAGCGCTCTGCGCCATCCCATTTACACCTGTCCAAGGCCCTCGAATCCTATGCAATAAAAATAGAGATCATCAGTTGATTGAAGAGAGGTTAATCAAAGGGCTGAAGACTTTAGTAATGCAAAATAATCTGTCTTCAGCGCACATCTTATTTCCCATAACTCTCGAGGCAAATGGCTTTAAGAAGAATGGCTTCATGCTACGTGACTCCGTGCAATTTCATTGGCACAACCAAGGCTTTGAGAATTTCGAGTATTTTCTATCTGCTTTAACAATGAAACGTCGTAAAAATATACGACGTGAGCGCGAACAAGTAGCAAGGGAATCCATTTGCTTTAGACATGTACCAGGAATATTCTCCACTGTTGCCGATTGGGAATTTTTCTATCGCTGCTATGAAAATACATACTTAGAACATCGCTCCAACCCATATCTCAACCTGGCATTTTTTAAGTTATGGGCACAACGCATGCCTGAAAATTTACATTTGATTATTGCGGAGCGTAATGGCAGCCCAATTGCAGCCTCAATGCTAGTGGTAGATGCTGAGAATTCAAAGGCATACGGAAGATATTGGGGTGCTATTGAGCATGTACCCTGCCTACACTTTGAAACTGCTTACTACCAAGCCATTGAATACTGTATTTCTAACAAGATAAAGACCTTTGAAGGAGGCGCACAAGGCGAGCATAAGATGGCGCGCGGATTTCTACCAACCACCATCCAATCTGCTCATTTCATAGCTGATCCGCAGTTTGCCAAAGCTGTACAGCACTTCTTGGATCGAGAGCATCAAGGTATTGGCGCCTATGTAGACGAGCTGGCCGAGCACAGTCCCCTGAAATCAACTAAAGTACAGCTATGAATTCTGGAAGCAACGACCATAAATTAGCCTCGCAAGACGGCTCTCACTCCCTATCTACAGGGGATAACGAGTCCGACTCCCCGTGCATTGGCGTATGCACCACGCTTTACGACGAAATCTGCCAAGGCTGCGGACGCACACTCAATGAAGTGAGCAATTGGGTGTTCTTTTCTGATGACGAAAAAGCGTCAGTATGGAAACGCATTCGTGCAGAAGGCACTGCAACTCGCTTTCAACGACAAGCTAAAGAAAACAAGCCCGCTTAAAGAATTCATGGCGGGCTTGCTAGTGAGCTTGGCGGACTACCCCGTTAGTTCTTGGCTACGCAAATATTCTTCGTAGGTTCCAGAGTAATCTACTACCGTACCATCCATCTTCACCTCTAAGATACGATTAGCCAAAGCGGATACGAATTCACGATCGTGAGAAACAAATATGAGCGTGCCATCGTATTTCTCGAGCGCAATCTGCAAACTCTCAATAGATTCCATATCCATGTGATTGGTCGGCTCATCCATTGCTAACACGTTATATTTTTGGAGCATGAGTTTGCCCCAAATCATTCTGCCCTTTTCGCCACCAGAGAGCACTTTCACGGACTTGCCAATATCATCGCCGGAGAATAATAGGCGGCCTAATGTGCCACGGATCACTTGATCATCATCACCAGTGTTGCGCCAGTTGTTCATCCAATCCATGAGCAACTCGTCTTTTGCAAACAACTCAGTATTGTCTTGAGGCATTACACCAACGTTTGCGTTCTCAGCCCACTTCACATCACCACTATCAACAGCAATGCCTTCGAAGCGCTTGCTCAAAATAGCTTTCAGCAGTGTTGTCTTACCAGCACCGTTTTGACCAATGATGGCAATCTTCTCACCGGCACGCACACCCAGTTTAAAGTTTTTGAAGATCACGCGATCATAGGCTTTAGTAAGTGCATTGCACTCCACCGCCATATTATGAAGCTTCTTTTCATACTCAAAACGTATAAACGGATTTTGGCGAGAAGATGGCTTGACCTCAACAACTTCAATCTTCTCCAGTTGCCGTTGGCGTGAAGTTGCTTGTTTCGCTTTAGAAGCATTTGCAGAGAATCGTGCCACGAACGCCTGTAGTTCAGCAATTTTTTCTTTGGCTTTAGCGTTGTTGCTTAGCTGCTGTGTGCGCGCTTGCACCGATGCCAGCATATAGGAGTCATAGTTTCCTGGGTAAACCTTCAGCGTTCCATAGTCCATATCCGCCATATGTGTGCAGACCTCATTGAGGAAGTGACGATCATGGGAAATGATGACGATGGTGCTCTTAATTTGATTGAGGATGTCCTCAAGCCAATGAATAGAGTGAATATCCAAGTTATTGGTTGGCTCATCCAACAATAGAACGTCTGGGTCAGAGAACAAAGCCTGCGCTAGCAATACACGCAATTTCCAACCGGGCGCCACATTACTCATTGGACCATTGTGCTGCTCGATAGGAATACCAATACCCAATAGCAACTCACCTGCTTTTGCCTCAGCTGTATAACCGCCGTATTCTGCGTACTTGCCCTCAAGCTCAGCAGCCTTCATGTAATCTTCATCAGAAGCATCAGGGTTAGCGTAAATTGCATCACGTTCTGCTGCAGCTTTCCACATCTCTTCGTGACCCATCATCACCACATCGAGTACACGAACATCTTCGTAAGCAAATTGATCTTGACGCAACTTACCCAAACGAATGCCGGGATCCAAACTCACGTTACCGCTAGTTGGCTCAAGTTCGCCACCTAAAATTTTCATGAAGGTAGATTTACCGCAACCGTTCGCGCCGATAAGGCCATAACGATTGCCGCCGCCAAACTTCACGGAAATGTTCTCAAAGAGGGGTTTTGCCCCAAACTGCATGGTGATATTAGATGCTGACAGCACGGATGTTTTCTAGCTTTCTGAAATTCAATAGTTACCCCGATAGGGGGCAAAGACCGTTATTTTAACGGCTTAGAGCGCTTTGTTGGCACTAAGCCATGCCCCTTGCTTAGACTTTGACCCTAAATGGGGTGAAATTCGTATGAATATCGTAGAAATCCTCGTTTTCCTTACGCTTAAGGAAGTTCACGACCCAATAGGTCATAGGAGTGGCCAAGATTTCCCAAGATGTCTTGAGGACGTACTGAGCTAGCGCAACCTGAAGAATTTCATGGGTAGGCCAAATGCCATAGAAAGCCAGCATATAAAAGAATGTCGAGTCGACCATCTCCCCCACTGCCGTCGAACCAATCGCCCTCATCCACAAAAAACGTCCCTGGGTCCAGATTTTCATTTTGGCCAAAACATAACTGTTCGTTAGACTTCCGCACCAAAAAGAGAACATCGAAGCCAAGGCAATACGCCAGGAATTTCCAAAAACAGTTTCGAGACCATGCTGATAGTTCGCCATGTAATCACCAGGCGCCACCGGCAAAGCAATCACAATCTGCGCCATCACCGCGGCAAATGCGAGAGCAGCAAAACCAGCCCACACCGCCCTGCGATCATAAGCATAGCCATAGACCTCGGTTAGGATGTCGCCGAAGAAATAGGCAATGGGAAAGAACAAAATCCCGCCACCAAATGGGACGGATCCAAAATACGGAAGATCAATGACAGCAGCCTTACCAGCGCCAATAAAGTTAGAGCACAACAAAACGACCACAAAGGCGGCCAGAATGAGGTCGTAATAGCGATGGTGGCGTCGAGGCGAGTCCATAAGTCCAGAAAAATGGATAATAGAAACAGAATATCTGCATTCCTGAAAATTCGCAGGAAGCAGGCTAAAAGTGAAGATAAAACGATATAGGATGGCAAAGCAATGAGCAAAAGTAAGGCAAGCTTTAATTGGGCAGACCCCCTGCTACTTGATACCCAGCTTACCGAAGAGGAACGCATGGTTCGAGATGCTGCGGCCGAGTACGCTCAAGGCCGTTTAATGCCTCGCATTCACGATGCTTTTCGCAATGAGACAACCGATCCCGCCATCTTCCGCGAAATGGGTGAATTAGGCCTCTTAGGAATCACGATTCCCGAGCAGTATGGTGGCGCCAATCTGAACTACGTCTCCTACGGTTTAATCGCCCGTGAAATCGAACGCGTGGATTCCGGTTATCGCTCCATGATGAGCGTTCAGTCCTCCTTGGTGATGGTGCCGATTAATGAATTTGGTAGCGAAGCCCAAAAACAAAAGTACCTACCTAAATTAGCCAGTGGTGAATGGATTGGCTGCTTTGGTTTAACTGAACCAAACTACGGCTCTGATGCTGGCGGCATGATTACGAGAGCTAAGAAAGTTCCTGGCGGATTTTCGCTTACCGGATCCAAGATGTGGATCTCCAACTCTCCGATTGCTGATGTGTTTGTGGTTTGGGCGAAAAATGATGAAGGCATTATTCGCGGCTACATTCTTGAAAAAGGGATGAAAGGCTTAAGCGCACCAAAGATCAGCGGCAAGATGGGTCTAAGAGCTTCCATCACTGGCGAAATTGTGATGGATGAAGTATTTGTTCCAGCCGAAAATGAATTTCCTGAAATTGAAGGCCTCAAAGGCCCCTTCACTTGCTTAAATTCTGCGCGCTATGGGATTGCCTGGGGCGCATTAGGCGCTGCTGAATGGTGCTGGTACGCTGCCCGTCAATACACCATGGATCGCAAACAATTTGGTAAGCCTCTAGCTAGCAATCAATTGATCCAGAAAAAATTGGCCGATATGCAAACTGAAATTGCATTGGGATTGCAAGGATGTTTACGTTTAGGTCGCATGAAAGACGAAGGGATTGCCGCTCCAGAGATCACTTCCATCATGAAACGTAACTCTTGCGGCAAGTCTTTAGATATTGCTCGCATGGCGCGTGATATGCACGGCGGTAACGGCATTTCAGATGAGTACGGCGTTGTGCGTCACATGTTGAACCTTGAGGTAGTAAATACTTATGAAGGAACTCATGATATTCATGCCTTGATTCTCGGTCGTGCACAAACAGGAATTCAAGCGTTTAGCTAAATAAAGATAGCTAGGCATTACAAAAGCCCTTGAATGCATACTCAAGGGCTTTTTTATGTGCAATTACTGATCGCCGCCCTCAGCACTTTTCTTAATAAATAAACGGGCAAAAAATATGACCATGCCGATCATAAAAAGAATAACCGCCAAACTTAATTGACCTGCAAACGATCCAAATAGCTCAACTAACATTTTCATTTTTCATCCTCCAGTGGTTTCACTATAGGATCTTTAAAAAAAGATTATTTGATTAACATCAAAAAGATCGCTTAGATTGCTGGGTAAAGTTGCTTTCTTAAACTATCGATTACGAACACATTGACCGGAATACCTGCGCCAACACTTGATGAAACAGTGCAAAACTCCTGAAACTGAGCCAAGACTCTATCTAGATTCTCCAAAGACTCCCCAGGCACGCCAACATGTATCTCAACGCGTATCGACAAAATTCGGAGGCGATTCTGCTCATTGCGTCCTATTTCGCAAGTAGCTAAAGTCTCTATAGGCTCAGGAGCTTGTTTGAATTTTCTTAAAGCAAAAAGCAACGAGTCCGATAAACAATTGGCAACCGCAGCAATTAGTAATTGCGAAGGGGTTGCCCCCTCCGATTTCCCCAGGGGTGGCGGCTCATCACCCATGATAGGAGCTTTTTCCTCGCTATAAAATATTGCAAACTGATAATCCGCTTGCTGCTTAAGTCTTACGGTTGGATTTCCACTCATGATGATGTCCTTTATTTATTAGTTCATTTACTCAAATTCGATTGGCTCTGGTTTAGCAATTGGGTTACCCGCCTGAGCCCACGCATCAAATCCACCGGCAATTGATTGAATGTTCATATATCCCATGTCATGCAGTGCCTTTGATGCTAATGCAGCCCTACCGCTATTTTTACAGTAGAGCACTATTTTGAGATCCCGAGAGCTTAAATTTGGATCATTGCTTAACTTGAATTCAAGTAAACCTCGAGACATATGAATGGCCCCAGGGATATGTCCATTTGCATATTCATCCGCTTCGCGCACATCCAATAACACGTCAGCACCCTGAATAGCATGGGGTGCATCCCCGATAGAAACCTCATTTATTGACAATTTAGCCTGAGCAACCAAATCATGAGCTGTTTTCATGTGCTTTCCTTTTAAATAATATTCATATATTATATTTTATTATATAATGTCATAGAACGCTCATGTTAGAAATTGCTTAATCAGATCAACCAAGAATAGAACTAATAAAGTAACAGCATGTACATAACAGCTTACCTCCATTAAAGGAGGCATCATGAATACAATATCTGCCCCTTTTCAAGAGCATGAATATGAAAAAACGATTCATGAGCTTAACCAAGAAATTGTGCGGCTCGCCTTTGCCTTAAATTTAGATCTTTCTGATCACGAAAATTTACATCAGTTTTTACTTGCCGATATCGATCGCAATCACGATCATTTTCATAAGCGCGAGACACTTAAGGGGCTAATTGTTCTAAGAGGTCAAATATGCATGCAGCTTCGGGAGGCTGGTATTACACCTCTACCCGGTCCGATTGACGAAAAGATTTATCAGATGTTGCAAGTACATCGAACACTGTAATTAATTAATCCATATTTAAGGGAACGCAATATATGTTGATTAAGTGCCCAAGCTGCCATAAATTTAATCGCCTACCATTGGAACGGATTAATCAAAATCCAGTATGTGGAGTTTGTAAAGCAGGTTTATTGTTAGGCCCTATTGATGCAGACCAAGCAAGCCTTAAAGAAATCCTCAGTTATAGCAACCTACCTGTTGTAGTAGATTTCTGGGCGCCTTGGTGCGGGCCATGCAAGATGTTTGCCCCAACTTTTGAAGCTAGCGCAAAAAAATATGGCGAACAGGTTCTTCACATTAAATTAGACACTGAAGCCCAACCAGTTATTGCTCAAGAATTTTCTATCCGCTCCATACCCACCTTAGCGGCATTTAAAAATGGAGTTGAGATTAAGCGTATTACCGGCGCACTGCCAACTTCACAACTGAATCAATTTATTCTGAGCCTTTTTTAATCAAAACAATCAACGTTAAATATATTGAATCTTATTTTGCAATATTTAGGGGATCAAGTACATGGATAAGAAATTAGGCTTATCAGGCCGATTCGCTAAATTCTTTCAAAGCGCGCAGATAACTCCTCTTCTGGCTATTCTTGCATTATTACTTGGTCTATTCGCCATTATCGTAACGCCACGTGAGGAGGAGCCGCAAATCAATGTCACGATGGCTAATGTCATCATCCCCTTCCCCGGCGCAACCGCAAAAAATGTGGAGGAAATGGTATCCATACCAGCGGAGCAAGTTCTATCTCAAATTGCAGGGATAGAGCATGTGATGTCTATGTCGCAAACAGGTTTATCAGTCATTACAGTTCAATTCAAAGTTGGCGTACCGAGAACTGAAGCATTAGTCCGCTTGCATGATACTGTCGCCGCTAACTCTGACTGGCTACCAAAGGGTCTTGGAGTGATGCCAGCGATTATTAAGCCAAAGGGAATCGATGACGTACCAATCCTATCGCTCACACTATTTTCAAATAATCCCTCGATAAGTGCATTCGAACTGGAAAAAATTGCCAATAAAGTAGAGATAGACTTAAAAAGAGTTAAGGGGGCACGCGAGGTCACCACGATAGGAGGCCCAGGGCGGGCTGTTCGGATTGAAGTGAATCCCGAAAAAATGGCTATCAAGGGTGTAACGATTCCAGAGTTAAGAATGGCACTAGAGACAGCTAACCTAGGAATGCCTGTAGGTGATCTACTAACAGAGCAAGGTAGGATTGCAATCGAAACCGGCCCTTTTCTGAAAAGCTTGGAAGATGTCCAATCAATTGCTCTAGGAGTTCGTCAAGGCAATCCAATTTACATGAGAGATGTGGCCGCAGTAGTTGAGGGCCCCATTCAAAATCAGCGCTTAGTCTGGCATGCCGACGCTAAAAGCAAATCTTCAATAGACCATCCAGCAGTTACTATTTCAGTCACCAAAAAGCCTGGTGAAAACGCTGTTGAGGTATCAAACCAAGTTATATCCCAAATTAATGCACTGAAATCCACTTTGATACCGAAAGATATTGAGATTGCAGTATCTCGAAATTATGGCGAAACTGCAGACGAAAAAGCTACAAAGCTAATTCAAAAATTAATCTTCGCTACCCTATCCGTGGTTGCACTAATATTCTTCGCCTTAGGACGAAGAGAAGCATTAATTGTTGGTTCCGCAGTTGTACTCACTTTAGCGACCACCTTATTTGCCTCTTGGGCCTGGGGCTTCACGATTAATCGCGTTTCTCTTTTCGCTCTAATATTTTCTATTGGAATCTTGGTTGATGACGCAATTGTGGTGGTAGAAAATATTCACCGCCATCAATTGCTTTACCCAAAGAAAAACTTAAAGGAAATTATTCCTGGTGCAGTTGACGAAGTGGGTGGCCCCACTATATTGGCCACCCTCACAGTAATCGCCGCGCTTTTACCGATGGCCTTTATTAGCGGGTTAATGGGTCCATACATGAGCCCAATTCCGATTAACTCCAGCATGGGGATGCTGCTATCGCTTGCAATCGCATTTATGGTAACCCCATGGATGGCGAGACTCTGGCTGCCAAAGCATTCAGATTTAAAAAACACTCATTTTAATCTTGCGGATTGGATCGGTCCAAAATTTAAAAAGGTATTTGAACCGCTGCTTAACGATCAATACGGCAAAAGAAATCGCAAGCTACTTTCAATAGGAGTAATTGGAGCAATTTTAATTTCCCTTTCGCTCCCCATATTTGGATTGGTCGTACTGAAAATGTTGCCATTTGATAACAAATCTGAATTTCAGGTCATTCTTAATATGCCACCTAATACCAAGATAGAAAAAACATCTGATGTATTGCGTGAAATGGGGGCTACTTTAGCAAAAGCCCCAGAAGTGAGCAGCTACCAAGTGTATGCAGGAACAGCAGCACCCATTAACTTTAATGGCCTGGTGCGTCAGTATTATTTTCGGCAGAGCCCCGCTCTAGGCGATATTCAAGTAAATCTCATTGATAAGCACCATCGCTCAGATCAAAGCCACAAAATTGCAAGTCGTTTGCGCCCAGAGCTACAAGACATCGCTAAACAATATGACGCCAATGTAAAGGTGGTTGAAGTCCCCCCAGGGCCCCCTGTACTCTCACCTATTGTTGCCGAAATATATGGCCCTACGGCTGATGGTAGATTCAATATTAGCAAGTCAGTAAGGTCTGCCTTCGAAAAGACCGATGGCATCGTCGATATTGATGACAGCAGCGTGGCAAAAGCGCCCAAAAAATTCCTTGTAGTGGATCGGCGCAAAGCCAGTCTAATGGGGATATCACAACAGGCTATTGTGACAACTTTAAGAGCCGGGCTTGCTGGCGAGGATGCCGCTTATATCCATGATCAATCAAAGTATCCTGCCCCAACACAAATCAGACTGCCACTAGACCAGCAAGATTCACTTGATAGCCTATTGAAGCTTACAATTAAAAGCTCTCAACGAGAGGCTGTACCCCTGAGTCAGCTAGTCTCTATCGTTGATGGGGATAGGGAGCAAGTTATTTACCGCAAAGATCTCTTGCCCGTAAGCTATGTCGTTGGCGACACAGCAGGAAAAATCGACAGTCCTTTGTATGGCTTATTTAAGACAAGGGAATTTGTAAGCGCCATAAAGGATTCTCAAGGAAACCCTGTAGAAGAATACTTCACCAAGGCACCATCCAACCCCTATCAGCACTACGCAATTAAGTGGGATGGCGAGTGGCAAGTAACTTATGAGACCTTTCGCGATATGGGGGCTGCTTATGCTGTGGGCCTAATACTCATCTACCTTTTGGTAGTTGCCCACTTTGGTTCCTATCTCACCCCATTAATTATCATGGCGCCAATACCTCTAACCATTATTGGTGTAATGCCGGGGCATGCACTTTTGGGTGCGCAATTTACCGCAACCTCAATGATAGGCATGATTGCCTTGGCGGGGATTATTGTGCGAAATTCAATATTGCTGGTTGATTTTATTAATCTACAGGTTCGAGGCGGCATGGAATTCAAAGATGCAGTTGTAAACGCTGCCATTACCAGAGCGCAACCGATTGCCTTAACTGGACTTGCCGCTATGCTCGGTGCATTTTTTATCTTAGATGATCCAATTTTTAATGGGCTAGCCATTTCATTGATTTTTGGCATTCTTGTATCTACCGCACTCACTTTAGTAGTGATCCCACTCCTCTACTACTCTGCATACTCCTCACGCAGAAAAATCCCTCAATAAATCCATTAAATATATAGGAAAAATATCATGCAAAGTGGAATAACTAAATGGTGCCTTATGGAAACAATTGTCCGAAAACTAGGCATTAAGGCTGGCGCATAACACCATAGGTTAAATATGAAACTAAGTCTTATTAAACCCCTAGTAACAGCTGCAATAGCTCTGCTAACAATTTCGATCCACCCCGCAATGGCAACCAGCCTAATGGAAGTTTGGAAAGAGGCACAAAATCGAGACCCGGAGTTTATAGCTAGCCGTTATGAACAAATGGCTGGTGAAAAAAGACGTGACCAAGGAACCTCTCTATGGCTACCAAGCATTAACTTAAATGCCCTTACTGGCAGCATGAGCTATAACACCTCAACGACTGGCGCTCAGTTTTACGCCCCAGGAATGGGCACTATCAACGGTGCCAACTTTAATACCTCTGTTAATAATGGTTTTGTTAATCGCTATACGATTGGTGCAACACAGTCGATTTATAACCGAGAGCGGTTAGCTCAAAGTCGTCAACTTAACCTTTCCGCAGATGCCTCAAATCTAGGTGCACAAGCAGCACACCAAAACTTAATTCTATTGGTAGCGGAGCGTTACTTTGATGTGCTAAGCGCTGAAGAAGCAGTCCGATTGGCTAAAAAACAAGAATTCGCAATTGCCAACACACGCCAGCAAATTGAAAAGCGCTTTAAGCTCGGTGATGCAACCCAAACCGATATGCAAGAGGCGAATGAGAGGCTGGATACAATTAAAGTTCATGCTTTAGATGCCGCAACCAATCTGGCAGTGAAAAAACTTGCTTTACAGGATTTATTTGGAAGTCCAGTAGTAGTAGATAAGCTAAGAATTGCTCTAAATGTAGATGGTCTAAACCTATCCAATATTGAAACCTATATTGCAAAACTAAAATCACAAAATATTCAACTGCAATTGCTTTTAGTCCAAGAGAAAGTTGCAAAAGAAGAAGCAGAAAAATATGGCGCTATTTCCTCTCCGAAGTTAGATGCTGTGGCTCAAACTTCCAAGGATAAGCTTAATGGGTCTGGTGATTTTGGACCATCAAGCAATACGGCCACGAATAATTACTTGGTAGGCCTGCAATTGTCTATCCCCCTATATACCGGTGGGTACCGTTCGGCAAAACAAGAAGAGGCGCTGCTACTAATAGAAAAAACCAAGGCTGAATACGCTAAATCAGAACAAAATTTAGAGAGAATCTTGAGAGCTCTCTGGTATTCTATGAGTAACGCCAAGGCAAAGCTTAGCGCCCTTTCAAGCGCACAAAAGACGGGCCTTGCAAGACTAAACTCTACTCGGGATGGCTATGCTAACGGTTCTCGCACCACAATGGAGTTATTGGGCGCCGAAAGCGATCTGATTGCCACCGATTACGCGCTCTACATGGAGAAAGTAAATTATTTTCTAAATAGATTGCGCCTTGCTGCCATTACCGGAGAGATAACAGAACAAGATCTATCGCAAACCAATGCATATCTTAATTGATTGGTTCATCGGGTAACTTAGATTTAGATCAGAGACGCTCTTAATATTGCCTTTGCAGCGCGTTCAAAAGCTTGATTGCTATCACTCTCTAGCTGCACAAACTTTTCTTCTTTGTAACGGGGAAAATTTCGTACGATAGATGATTGATATGAAGGGTCGTAATGCTTTACTAAAAGCTCCTCAACAAGTTCCGGAAAAAGACCAGCATCGATTGCTTCATTCCATTTAGCAATCTGCGCTTTTCCATAATGCGCAGTTAGCAATGCCAGTTTACGTTTGAAATTATCCGTATCAGTTAAGAAGTGATGGTACTCACGAATTAGCCAAGACACTCGTGTTTGTGTGCTCGATCTCAATTCAATACAAGACCCATTACGAATTTTTTCCATCAAGGCATCAGGCACGTGTAATCCCCCCACCTTCTTGCTTTCGGACTCCACAAATACTGGCTTAGCGGGATCAAGCGAACGCAATGCATTCCATAGAGCAGTTTCAAATCCCTTTTGCGATGGCTGATCCTCATTGGGCTCGTTACCAAGCACTGAGCCGCGATGCACTGCCAACCCTTCCAAATCAAGGATCTGGGCCCCCAATGCACCAATTTCTTGTAGTACCCGCGTTTTACCGCTTCCAGTCATTCCGCAAATGACCTGAAAGGAAAACTGATTGGCTGCTTGATCTAACCCGCTAATCACAGTACGACGAAAGGTTTGATAACCTCCCTCGAGTTGTTTAGCCTTCCAACCAATCCGATTCAAAATATGGGTAAAGGCACCGCTACGTTCACCACCACGCCAGCAGTAGATTAATGGACGCCATTCACGAGGCAAGTCCAGGAAATGATTTTCAAGATGAGTGGCAATGTTTTTAGAGACTAATGCTGCGCCGAGCTTCTTGGCTGCAAAGGGAGAAACTTGTTTGTAGAGCGTTCCAATTTTGGCGCGCTCTTCATTATCAAGAACTGGGTAATTGACCGCACCAGGAATGTGATCTAAAGCAAACTCAGCCTGAGATCTCACATCAATCACGAGATCAAATTGATCTAGTTCAGATAAAAATTGATCGACTCTTAAGATATGAGGATTGCTGGGTTGCACGATAGACTAGCGCAACTTTTGCAAAATATGCTCAGGCCAAGGGGCCGACTTATTGGTAGTGAGGTCTACCCACACCATTGTGGCCCCGCCAATAGCCGCCTCGACTTCAGGCGAGGTAGTTAAAGCCATGCTGGTATAGACATCCAAACTGGTTCTACCGATGGCGCCAATGGAGGTCTTTAATATCAATTCACCTGGGAACGAAAGTTGTTGATAAAAATTACAGAAGCCATTGAGCATCAGCATAGATTCGCGACCCGGCGCAACCTCGTAGCCCATGCCAGTAATCCATTCGCACCGAGCCTGCTCCATGTAACGAAAGTACACGGTGTTATTGACATGACCATACGCATCCATATCACCCCAACGAATAGGCATGATCATTTCATGAACCAGCTTTCGTTCTTCGGGAATAGTGATACGCATGGTTTAGCGAGCGCTCTTTAAATTAGCCCAGTTGCAATACAAGCTGGTACAAATTAGTTGAACGCGCACCAGAGCGACAGAAGGCCAGAATGGGTCCTGGTAAAGTTTTCAAGAGGCGCGCCATCTCCTGAACTTGATCTGGAGTAATTGCACCCGATACCACTGGCAAGTACACATAATTCAAACCCAATTTTTCTGCTTCAGATTGAATGGCGGCGTTCAAAGGCTGGCTCGGGCCACCCTCACCGTCAGGACGGTTGTTAATCACGCTCTTATAGCCTTGTTTGGCAATTTCAGCCAAATGACTTGGTTCGATCTGACCGAGAGTGCCAAACTGTGCGTTATGGCAAGAAATAGGAAGACTCATAAAACCCTCTACATTGAATAAATAGCAATAGAGTTAATTCTAAATCAGAGTCAACTCACTGGCTTGGTTTGCTTTTATGGGCAGTGAAAAAGCGCTCACAGATCTCCATGCCGGCTAACATTGCAACCACGAATACCAAGGCCTTCAGGTGGCCAGCGCCCAGGGCAACCAGAGCTGGACCTGGACAAAAGCCAGCGATCCCCCAGCCAGCCCCAAAAATCAAACTACCAATAAGCAATGGTTTAGTAATATCAGCACTCTTGGGGATATGTAGTGCACCACCAAAAAAAGCTTCCGTTCTTTTGCTGGCAACATAAAACCCGGCTAAGCCCACAATCACAGCACCCACCATTACAAACATTAATGAAGGATCCCAGTTGCCGGCTAAATCTAAAAATCCTAATATTTTTTGTGGGTTGCTCATGCCAGAAATAATCAAGCCCCAGCCAAAAAGCACGCCAATTGCATATTGACCAAGGATGTTGAAATGTTTTCTCATCTCAAACCCCAATCACGTGGCGAAGCACAAAAACAGTAATAAAACCTGCGCTCATAAAAGAGAGTGTGGCAACCAATGAACGTGGTGATAGACGTGAAAGGCCACAGATACCATGGCCACTGGTACAGCCCGAGCCATATTGAGCTCCAAAGCCAACCAGAAGGCCAGCAATCACAATTGCCATCCAATCTGCCTCAATTTCTACAACTGGAAATATCCCGAAAAATAACGCTGCTAGAAAAGGTGCAGATATCAAACCAAAAACAAGAGCAACACGCCAAGCTGAATCTGTTAATTTCGGGTGCAATAAACCAGAAACAATTCCGCTGATACCCAAAATACGACCATGCAATAAAACATACAAGGCGGCTGCAAGTCCAAGAATCATCCCTCCTAGCAGCGAAGGTACGGGGGTAAAAGACATCCAATCAATTTGCATTATTTATTCGTTCGTCTTTGAAAATTAACTACAAGGGTTAGGAGCAAGGCGTATCTGCAGATAACGTAGACCTAAATAAGCTCCAAAAATAAATCCAGGCAAAGCTAATAGCGAGCCAAGCGCTAGCGTTGAAATGCCACTCAAGCCCTGCCCCACCGTACAACCTAGGGCCGTCACACCACCAAAGCCCATGAGCGCCGCACCAACTAAATGATTAGCAGTATCTTCGGTATTACGAAACGATTCCCAACGAAATGTTTTAGTCGCAATCGAAACCGCCGCAGAACCCAAAATCATCCCCAACACAGCGACAATGCCTAGTGTGAGCACTTTGGATGTGTCGCTGTACATCATCAACCAATCCAAAGAGTAAGCATAGGGAGCAACAAACGATAGGCTTTCCATGCGACCAGAATTCGTAACTAAAAATACTTCTTCCAAAGTGTTTGGATCTTCGGCGACATAACCCAAATTGCCCGATACCCACCAAACAGCACAAATCGCCAACCCAACGGCACTACCTGCAAATAGGTTTTCAGCAGTCCAAAATGTTTTGCTAGCTAAAGCATAGGCAATAAATGCTGCGCCAATGATTAAACCAAGAGCTAGATGGAGCTGTGGTCGAGCAACTCCAAGAGGTGCACTCAATAAACTAGGCAGATCTTGAGGTGTATTCAAGGCAATAAATATCGTATCCAAAGTATTGATGCGAACTACGCCCAAGAATCCACGCATCGTCATATAAGCAGTGAGGCCCAGAACCATAAACACCACAATGGACTTCAAGTTGCCGCCACCAATACGGATCAACGTTTTACTGCCACATCCTGAAGCTAAAACCATCCCCAGACCAAACAAAATACTTCCAACAATTGTGGAGAGCCATAAAAATTTATTGCCAGTGTAAAAACTTTTAAGCGGGTCTATTAAGCCCATGTAAGACATTAATGTGAAACCAACAATCGCAACACCGATAGCCAGAAACCATTGTTTTAAACGATCCCAGCTTGACATAATGAATATGTCAGAAACAGCGCCCATGCTGCAAAAACCTGTTTTTTGCATCACTGCACCAAGAAAAAAGGTTATGGCAAAAGTTGCCCAAAGAACCGATTTACTTAAAGAATTGATATCAACAACATCCATGGCGAGTTTTTTGAAAGATTAAGGTTTAAATTTGTAAAACTGTTGATTGAGGAAGGCCGTGACATCTGCTTCATCCTCTGGAAATAGATCAAGACGGAGCTCAGTATTACAAAGTGCAACCATCTTCTTTAAATTAGCCAAAGACTTTACTTTGCTATCCGAACGGGTATAAATCATGTCCCCATTACCAAACCCACTTTTCTTTGCGTGACAGGAATAGCACTTTTGCTGGTCAATAGTTTTGCCATTGGCCAAATCTGGGCTGGCCAGAACAGGCAGATTCATCAGCGTACCGAATGCGGTAGCAAGCAGGAATCGAAGAAAAATCATTTTCATTACAAATCAAGGATTTAGCATTAATCCTCTATTTTAAGGCCCAATGGCTTAATTTGCCTTGGTTGAATGTCTATTCGGCCTGGATCGACAGATAGACGTTATAGGCGTTCATGCGATTGGCAGCCCTAAACAGCGGCATTCCCTCATATTCAGACCAATCAGCCTGTTGATAGGCATCCTCGAATGGATCCAGATTAATTGCCGCTTTAGACATGGATTCGCGCAAATAATTGAGGTAATCCCTTGTAAAGGCAATATCTTCAGCTGGTTTAGCGGAATAATTGCCGTGCCCTGGAATGACGATATTGGGGTTGAGTTTCTCAATCTCATCTAAAGCGATTAACCAGCCCTTGCTGTCAGCGTTTCCAACAAAGGGGATACGCCCTCTGAAAACCAAATCTCCTGCAAAAAGGACTTTTTCTGATGGTACGTAGACCATCAGATCTTCAGGCGCATGTGCAGGACCCACCCTGCTCACAAAAAAATCTACTCCGCCAATTATCAACTTTGACTTTTGGTCCACCCATACATCTGCAGGTATTAATTTGGTATTTGCATTAACCCAGGGAGCAAAATCAATTCTTGAGGCAATCAAACGTTGCTTAGCAGTTTCAGAAGAGAGGTAATTTCTTCCCTCACCTTGAGCATAAATTTTGGCGCCAATTTTTTTGAATTCTTGCAAACCATAAACATGATCCGCATGATAGTGACTAACTATAACGGCCACTATTTTCTGCGGGGTAATGTTTTTAATTTCAGCGATGAGCTTTTGCGCAAGAATCGGCGACCCCAAGGCATCAACCACTACCACTCCATCTGGAGTAACAATAAATCCAGCATTAGAAATGAAGTTCTGGTTGGAGCTACTACCCATCTCCGGAAAGCCTTGTACAAAATAGGTATGGGGCGCCACTTGTACTGGCTTAAGCTTTATCGTATCGCTAGGCTTACCCTGACCTAGCGCCGAACCCAAAAAGATAAGGGATCCCAACAGGATCCCCGCAAAAGTTTTAAAGCAATTCATTGGAACTTACTTAGGGCTTGATATAGGCAAAGCCATCTTTGTATTGCAAATCGGCGACGCGTACCACGCCAGATGGTGTGAAATCCGCATCAAGTGTGAACTGATCTTTTTTCAAATTACGATTCTTTAACGTAATCTCACAAACCTCAAACTTCACACCACGAGATTTCAAGGCGCCGACCAAAGGTGCGTATTCCACATTGTTCTTCTTATCCTTGCCACCTTCCATCAACAAATCCACGCCATTCGCATGAGTCACAACAATAATGGTTGTTTGAGGGGAAACATCAAGATGGTTTCGGATGTTACGTAAACCTTTTAATCCCTGAGTTTCAGCATCATCGATGTGATAAACGACTTTGGTATTGCCTGCAGATTGAGCCGAAACATTACTGCAAAACCCAAACACAAGAGTCAAGGCAGCGATAATGGTAAATAGTTTTTTCATATGATTCTTCGATGAAGTTAATTAGATTGGGGCCATGCCAGGGTTGTTTGAAACCCCTTTAATAACTGGCTCATTAAGCTTAACCGCCTTCACCACCTTGACATCACGCAGGTGACGCTCAATCACATCCCAAATCGGCTCACCGCCAGCATTCTTAGCCTCTTCGCTAACCGGCGCCCATCCAGCAACCTTATAGGTCTTGCTTGCCTCAATAGGTTTACCATTCAAGCGCATATCGGTAATCCGCTTTCCAGCCGTTTGTGCTGGATCTATGGTGTATTGCATGCCGCCGACCCGAACCATATCACCACCCTGTTGGTAATACGGATCTGGATTAAATAAATTATCTGCCACATCCTCGAGAATAGTTTTGATGGTTTCACCACTCATATTGGTGACGGTGGTGTACGGATATGTAATTGCAGTTTGATCTAAAAGATTCTCCCGAGTGATAGCTTGACCTGGTAACAAACTAGTTCCCCAGCGGAAGCCTGGTGAGAACGCAATCTCGGCATTCTTTTGCGCCATGAGGCCGTCTAGGATGAGCTGATCAAAGCTACCATTGAAGTTGCCACGACGGTATAAGAGACCCTCAGTAGTCGCCAATTTTTCATTCAGTTTCGCCTCGAATGGCGCTCTGATTTTTGCAATCAACTTATTCATAGTTGGATCTGCAGGAATCATATTAGAGAAAATTGGGAATAATTTGTAGCGGAAATCTACCGCCTTACCACCTTTGACATCAAAATCAAGCACTCCCAAGAACTTACTATTAGAGCCGGCGTTAGTTACTAGGGTTACGCCACCTGAGTTCTTCACTTTGACTGGAATAGGAACCCCATCATGAGTATGACCACCCATGATGGCATCAAGACCACTGACACGAGAAGCCATCTTCAGGTCTACGTCCATACCATTGTGAGAGAGCAGAACCACAACCTTGGCTCCCTTGGACTTCACTTCATTAATTGTCTTCTGGAGGTTTTCTTCTTGGATGCCAAAGGTCCAATCTGGCGTGAAGTAACGCGGGTTGGCAATTGGTGTATATGGGAAGGCTTGACCAATGATGGCAACCTGAATACCGTTCTGCACTTTCATGACATAAGGATTGAATACAGAATCCCCAAAGTCAGCTGTCTTAATATTCTGCGCAACAAAATTGACTTTGCCTTTGAAATCGCCATTGACGATCTCCATCACACGCTTCTCACCTAAAGTCATTTCCCAATGGGGGGTCATCACATCAACACCCAACGCAAGAGCTGCATCAACCATATCTTGGCCATTGGTCCAAAGCGCTGTTCCAGAGCCTTGCCAAGTATCTCCACCATCGAGCAATAAAGCGCCAGGGCGATTTGCTTTCATTTGCTTGACCAACGTAGCCATGTGGGCGAAGCCACCCATCTTGCCGTAATTCTGAGCCGCAGCAACGTAATCTAAATAAGTGAAGGCATGAGCGTCACGTGTGCCGGCTAGTATGCCATTTGCCTTTAGAAAATATTCTCCGACCAAATGCGGAGTCTTACCTTCTTGCGCACCAATACCCAAATTGACATTAGGCTCACGGAAGTAAATAGGCAATAACTGCGCATGACAGTCGGTAAAGTGCAAGAAATGGACATTACCAAATTTAGGCAAATCATAATATTTCTGTGCGGTGCTCTGAGCATTCACGAAATTGGATTGCAAACTCAAGCCACCCGCTGATGCAATCGCTAAGGCCTGCAAAAAGTCACGACGATTTAATGACATATAAATATTTCCTTAAGAAAACAGGCCTATCGGCCTGTTCTTTGATTCGTTATTGATTAACTGGAGAGGCAGGGTCAAGCAGCAAGGCCATAACATCCCGTATCTGCTGCTCATTTAAGAGTTTAAAGTGTGCAAACCTTGGCATATTGCTACAAGCGTTGTATGCCTTGGAGTTATTAATCCGATTCCAGGTATAAGTAACCACTTCTTGAGAATAGCCGCGCAACTTTCCATAACCCGTTAATGATGGACCGATATTTCCATAGGAAATTTCTTTAGGATCGATCTGGTGACAGTTATAGCAACCACCGCCAATGACGGTATCAGCCTTATCAGTCCAAGTTGCGCCGCGGCCGCTCTGCGCAATCGCCTCGCCCTTCTTCCAATCGCCGATGTACTTGCCATCAGACGGTTGCTTAATGTCATCCATATTGAGCTTCTGAATCTTTTCACGCATTTTTTCGCCTTGTTTGCTATTGGCAAACACAGGGTCTGAGCAAAACTTTTGGGTTTCATCTTGTTGAATGCGATCTAAACCAGCAATACCATCAGCTCGAAAGCCATCCTTCATCATCTTGTTGAATTTAGGATCATTTGCCTGCTGTGCTGCCGCATTCCCATACATCACCAATGCAGCCAATGCAACACCACTAACAGCCAAGAGGGATTTAATATTCTTCATGTTCATAGTATCTCTATCTCTTATCCATTAACGCTTCAAGCCAGGGGTTTCAACCGTACCGCCATTAGCGTTCTTAGCCATATACATAGATAAAGCAATAGTTACATCAGAGGTATAAATTGGGAATGGGAATCGTTGTTGACGATAGCAATCATTCAAGCGTTGCTGCATCGTCCAGAACTGTCCACTTGATACACGATAAGCAGGCCAATAACCCCAACCCATAGCAGCACCCTTTTGAGTCGTTATATTTGGTAGGTCTTGCAAGCGAATACGCCTACCATCTTCTCCATGGCATGATGCACAAGAAAAATCCATTGGTCCGCCTTGGAAGAAGAATGCGCGCTTACCAAGCTCATACATTTCTTTTTCTTTTGGATGTGCGGTGCTAACTTTAATTTTGTCGCCTTTAGACATTGTTACTACGTAAGCAACAATAGCCTCCATATCCTTTTTGGGGCCCTTTTGAAACGGCGCATCAATCATCTCTTGCGGATCACGCCCTTGAAGTTTTTGCATACAAGTCATTAGGCGGGACTCGAGATCTTGAACCTTATTGGCATCTTTGAAGTAGCGTGGCAGCTGAGCCGCTGCACCCTTCACTACCCCAGGTCCTAAACCTAAATCACACTTTTCTAAAGTGGCATTCTTAGGACCGGCAGGCTTTTTCCACAAATCTTCACCAGCAGCCTCATAAAGTTCTGAAGGGTTGCCATCAGCAATCATCTCACGATATTTTGCAATATCGTCTGTAGCACTCTTTTGCGCTGAAACAGATGATGTGACCATTAATAAAGCAGCCGTTACACCCGTGGCTAAACCTAAAGAAAATTTACGCTGCATTTGCAACCCTTTCAAAACTCTTGAGACGGTAAAGATTTATTAGTACAAAAGCGAATTAAGAAGCAGTAGCTTCGTCAGTGCGCTTGTCGCCCTTGCTATCTACCCAGCTCACAACAATCTTGTCACCTTTGGCGCCCTTGTACTTGAAGTTCAAGAATGGATCCTTAGAAACTGCTGGGCCAAACTGACCATTCAATACATCTTTGCCATTTGCTTTGACATTAATTGTGCTGATGAACCATGCCGGAATGGTTTTGCCAGCAGCATCTTTACGCTGACCAGACTCCATATCGTGCTTCATCAAAATCTTTACATCCACAATTCCACCGTTCTCAGCAGCTCTTACGCGCATTGGATCAGCCATGTTTTCCTCTTTTAATCTAGTAATTAATTAATGATTTAGTTGTTGGGGGGGGTTAACCGCCGCAACCGCCTAAAGTAACTTTCACTTCCTTAACGGCCATGCTCCACTTGCCATCCGCTTTTACTAAAGCGTAAACATTAGAGGTTTGACCCATCTTGATACGAGTAGTAACAAATGGCTCAGTGCCGGAAGGGATAAAGAATTGAGCAGCTAAGGCGCTTGGGTTTTTCTCAACCAAGATTGCCATTTGCTCAGCTTTCAGTGTGGTTGTAATTCCAACAGGAACTACTGCACCATTCTCTGCAATGTCAGGGGCATTCAAAGTCACTGCACCAGACTTGTCCGGGCTACCTGCTCCCAAGATTTTGAATACGTCATCAAGACTCTTGCCTTCGAATGCGGCTTTATTCCACTCTTGAGCTTGGGCTACGCTAATAAGACCCGCAGAAGCCATCAATCCGAATACGGCTGAATATTTCAATAAACTGCGTCGCTGCTGATTCATAAAAACTCCTTTATTAATCTCTTACTATGAATATATTATCTGCTTTCCAATAAACCATGCGGGTTATTCAAAAGCCCCCTTCTTATTTACCCCCTGATAGCACCCACTCCACGAGCGTTTTGCGATCTGCATCTGATAATTGCGATTGTGGCGGCATCGGTATTGAACCCCAAACTCCAGATCCACCATTCTTTACCTTAGCCATCAGTTTATCTAAGGCACCGCTTTGGTCTTTATATTTAGCAGAAATATCCGCTATTGAAGGTCCAACCAGTTTAGCGTTTGGAGCATGACAGGCAGAGCAATTCTCATTTTTAAATAAGGCTGCAGCACCCTTGGGGGCATTGGCATGGGTATCCTTAGCGTGGGCTAGCCCTTCTCCTGATGCACCTGGTAGTTTTGAAATTGGCGGCTTAGTGGTGTCAGCACCGCGATATGGGCCATATAAGCGATTTTGCTCTGCAATATTGCCATGCGCATCACGCGCAAAATCAGGCAAGGTAGATCCAATTTGCACAAATGGCACGCAATTATTCATGCAAGAAGAACCATTGACGTCAGGCTTATCTTTGACATTCCAGAAACCATGCTTTCTGGTCATACCATTGCGGTTAGGCATTTTGGCTTGCACTTCAGCAATATTGGTATTGCTCAATACAAAGTCATCCGGAACTACCTCGCCAATGCTCAAGATAAAAGCAACCAAAGCATATGTCTCATCTGGAGTTAAAGATCTTGGTGCATTCCACGGCATTGCACGATAGATGTAATCCCACAAAGTAGAAACAGTAGGAACCTTCATCAAAGTGGTTCTCTGTGGCTGCTTCATATCCGCAAGAGAGGCGACTCTTCCAGTCTTAACATCATCCTTGGTCGTACCGCCAGTAATCGGCGTAAAAATCTCATTTGATTCACCGAAAATTCCGTGGCAACTAGCGCATTTGGCTTCCCAAATTGTTTGGCCTTGATCTACCGATCCAGACCCTTTGGGCAACCCTTTGAAATCGGGGCGTACATCAATATCCCATGCCGCCACTTCAGCTGGGGTAGCATTGCGGCCCACTCCAGGAAATTTGGCAGAGCCCTGAGTACTTTGCGCATAAGCAAAATTAGCAGCCAGCAATCCTGCGGACAACAGCCCTAAACGAGCAATCGATTTACCCAACTTGTACATTGCTCACCTCACCGTTTGAATCTAATTTCCAAGACTGAATTGCATTGTTGTGATAAATCGAACGTGTACCACGAACATTGCGCAAAGTTTTAATCGCAGGTTGGATATAACCCGTGTCATCCACCGCCCTGGATTGCAATATTGCTGGTGAGCCATCCCACACCCAATCAATATTGAAACGGGTAATTGACTTAGTGAGAATTGGCGTTTCCAAGCGCGCTTGACGCCAGTTATTGCCTCCATCAAATGAAACATCCACACGCCTTATCTTGCCGCGGCCGGACCAAGCCATGCCACTGACGTTATAGAAACCCTTGTCGAGCAATTGCTGACCACCAGAAGGTGTAGTGATTACAGATTTACATTCTTGAATAGAGGCGTATTGACGATGAATTCCATCCGGCATCAGTTCAATGTAATGAACTGCTTCGTCTTTAGCATTCCAAGGCATATCACCTACTTCAAGGCGACGTAACCATTTAACCCAGCTGACGCCTTGAACTCCAGGCACAACTAAGCGCAGCGGGAAACCGTTTTCTGGGCGCAGCATTTCACCATTCATACTCCAAGCTACGATGGTGTCATCAAGGCAACTTTCTAAATTGATCGTACGAGTCATGCCGGAACCATCACCACCCTCTGCAAGTAAGAACTTCCCTTTTTTCAGATCAGCGCCGCACTCATCTAACAATACCTTGAGAGGTACGCCAGTAAATTCACAGCAAGAGAGCATGCCATGGGTATATTGCACAGTTGGTACTGCAACGTTACCCCACTCCAAACCAGTATTGGCGCCGCACTCAATAAAGTGTGTGCGCGATACCGATGGCAATCTCATCAAATCGTTCATCGTAAATACACGTGCATTTTTAACCATACCGTTCACCATCAAGCGATGGGTTTCAGGATTCAGGTTGTACCAACCTTGATGGTGACGCTCAAAATGCAATCCATTAGGCGTAATGGTTCCAAACAAACCTTGCAAAGGAGTAAATGCAACTGAAGCTGCTGAGACGCGTGTTAAACCTGGTGACTCACGGCGAATTAAATTGGATTCATAAATTGATGGCACGCCATAGGGCATTGTGGCCACATTCTTGCCAAGCGTAGTCTGCCACTCTTGTTTTTCAAGAATCGCTGGATCACCCTCACCAGCAGCAAAAGCCAGTGGCGCAGCCAAGCCTGCTGCGGCGCCGCCAACTGCTGACATAAACCCTTTGCGCAAGAAACCGCGACGCGTTTCATCAAGACCATTGGCATTGATGTCGGCAATTAATTCTTGAGAGATAAAGTGCTCTGGCGCTTTAACCAAACGAGCCCGATTGGCAGGCTTCTCAATCGCGGAGATATCCTCAGCGCTCAATTCAATTTGCTTCTTAGTCATTTGACCTCTACTTATAAGTGATTAACTGCAAACTTAATGAATACCTTCTGCGATCTTTGCGCAGACTGTTTGACACATTTCAACGGTTGCAGTATCTGCAATCGAGTAATAAACCGTGACACCCTCTTTTCGCCTCACCAAGATTCCAGCCTTGTTCAAGGCCAGCAAGTGTCGCGATACATTGGCCTGACTCGTGCCACACATCTCAACAACTTCAGAAACAGATTTTTCTCCACTACAGACCGCATACATAATGCGTAAGCGCGCAGGCTCAGACAACACATTGAAATAGGCGGCAACTTGAGAAAATACCTTCTCCATTTGTTTTGGAGACAAATTTTTGGTTGCTTTTTGAACCCTTGATTTCAATTTATGCGATGCCTTAAAGATATATGTGGATATATGCGTGTATGCGCATATATTTGACCTTGTCGCCAATACATTCGATATAGTGAGATACCCTTATATTGCTTAGCAATACAATCAGATCATGGATTCGGACGCAATTTTCCTCTCGCTAAAGCTGGCTTTATGGACCTTAGCCCTCATCATCCCATTTGGGGTCTGGGTGGCACATTCCCTGCTACAGCTTAATAAAAGTAAACCCTGGATTGAGGCTGCATTAGCACTCCCCCTAGTATTACCACCAACAGTGCTTGGCTACTACCTATTAGTAGGACTGAGTGGAAAAAGTGTATTTGGCATCCCCTTGGTATTCTCATTCGCAGGAATCCTCATCGCCTCCCTCATCGTCAACCTACCGTTTGCCATTCAACCAATTCAGCGTGCTTTTGAGGCTATTAACCCAGATATCAGAGAGGCAGCTCAGGTCAGCGGACTATCTAAATGGCAAATCTTTCGTTTAATAGAGCTACCACTTGCATGGCGAGGCATTACTAGCGCTGCGGTTTTGACTTTTGCTCATACTCTCGGAGAATTTGGCGTTGTTTTGATGGTTGGCGGAGCTATTCCCGGCGAAACCAAAACCGTTGCCATTTCGATATATGACAAGGTGCAAAGCTTTGACACTGCAGGCGCAGGTGCCCTGGCCTCATTGCTTCTCGGAATATCTCTTATCGCAATTGCGGTTTCCTATGGGGTGTTTGGAAAATCGTTCCGCCACTCCAACCGAGGTAGAGGCTAATGCTTAAACTAAAAATTAGCCAAACAGCGCCAAATCCACTTCAGATAACCTTGGAATGTGCTGCGGGTCAGCTTCACGCTTTAGTGGGCCCATCTGGAAGCGGCAAAACCAGTGTGCTAAGAGCAATCGCCGGTCTTAGCTTGGCGAAAACCGGAAAAATTGAGTGTGACGGAAAGACATGGTTTGAGGCCAACGAGGTCTCTGGTGTTACAACGAATCTTCCGCCAGCAGAGCGATCCTGTGGATTTTTATTTCAGCAATACGCCCTATTTCCACATCTCTCAGCTATTGAGAACATCATCATCCCCCTCCATAATTCTGCACTCTCCTCAGCAGAACGCAAGGCAGCAGCTCAAGACTTACTAAATCGTATGGGCATATTGGATCTTGCGAACCGCATGCCACATCAACTCTCTGGTGGACAACAACAGCGGGTAGCACTAGCGCGTGCATTGGCACGCAACCCCAAAATTTTGCTACTCGACGAACCATTTTCGGCAGTAGACACGCCAACACGTCAAAGCCTCTATAAAACACTTGCCGATTTACGCAAAGACTTAAACATTCCCATCCTGCTAGTAACGCATGACTTAAGGGAAGCGGATTTGCTTGCTGATCAGATTACCGTTATTGATAAAGGCATTAGCTTGCAATCTGCTGCGCCGCGAACCCTCTTTCAAAAACCTAGAAATTCTCGAGTGGCGGAGTTGGTTGGTATTAGCAATATGTTTCATGGTGTATTTAATGCCGGCAAACTTAGCTGGGATGGTTGCGAGCATAGCTTTATCGTTGCTGACAAAGGAAAAATTCCGCCTAATGTTCAGGTTGCCTGGGTAATCCCTCAAAGCGGTTTGAGCGTCCATAAGGAATCCTCAAAAACCTCTATCTGCGCCACCATACTGGAAATTAGCACCCTTGGGCAAATGGCTGCAGTACAACTTCAGATTCAAAATAGCGACCACCAAATTGAATGGCTTGCCTCTTCATCTGAAATTAAGCGCTTGAATATGGATGCAGGTAGCCTTATGCATCTTGAGCTAGATGGAAGCCAGATTCATATCATGCCACTACGTCCGATCAATGACCCAAGGCGATTTGTTGATCACTAATATCCGCAGTGGGATATCAATATGAATATTGCGTCAAAGCTGTTCTGGGCAACTAGACCAGCCTTTCTAACCATTACTCTATTGGGGTGCTTACTAGGCATTGCCTTACCTAGCGCTAACAAAGAATCGTTTTTCATGAATATTCTTGGGTTGAGTGTTGCACTATCAGCGCACGCAGCGGCCAATCTATTCAATGATTACTTCGACCACCTTAATGGTAGCGATCAAAATAATCTTGATCGCATATCCCCCTTTACAGGTGGCAGTCGATTTATCCAAGATCAACTACTGAATCCATCCCAAATAGCGCAACTTGCTGTAACACTGATATTGCTAGGGTCTGTAATTGGTTTGTATATTTGTACGCAGACAACCTGGCTTTTAATACCCTTAGGATTGATCGGGTTAGGAATAGCATGGGCCTACTCGGCACCTCCGCTTGAGTTGATGTCAAGGGGAGTCTTAGGCGAGCTCGCAATATCTGTGGCGTGGGCACTGGTGGTTATCGGATTTGCTTGCGTTCAAGTCCATAGAATGGCTTACGAGGCGATTCCCCTCGGGTTGGCATATGGCTTGATGGTTTCAAATATTCTCCTGGTAAACCAAATTCCAGACATTAATGCAGACCGGCTCGCAAACAAGAGGACGCTAGCAAGTAATGTCAACAGCCGCACGTTGAGCCTTTGGTACACAGGCACCTTCATTACCGCTTATGCTTTTCAGATCGCTGGAATTTTCATGGGTCAGATACCCAAGGTAACTGGGATTACCTTTCTAGTCTTGCCAATATTTTCTTATTGCTCAAAAGAGATAGCCCGAAGAAGCAATGAAAAATGGGAAATCAAAAAAATGATTGTGCGTAATTTATTAGCTATCCACTTATATTCACTTCTTCTGTTAATTGGGCTATTCATCCACGCTTAATGCAAAAAGGGCAGCATCAGCCGCCCTTTTTATTCATCACTAAAACTTATTTACAGCAACCGCTACCGCCACAAGATGAATCTTTGCCGCAAGTATTAATACCCAAAAGCGGGTACGCTGGACAGAATCTAAATAGGCCTGTTGCCAGAGGCACAACACCAATCCAACCCCAAACCCCAACGTTACCAGTAGCAGCCAGACCAATCAATACTAAGCCTACGACCATCCGTAACATACGATCAATACCACCAACGTTACATTTCATATTAATACTCCTTTTTGGTTAATTACTACAGTAATTTTGATAAAGCACATTCATCACTTCTAAAGCAATATGGTTGGAATGTGAGTAATAAATTTGCTTACCTTCTCTTCTAGTCTTCACCAAGGCTTCATTCCTTAAAACAGTGAGTTGCTGCGATAAGGTGGGCTGTTGAATATCAAGACATTCCTCTAACTCACCTACACACATTTCCCCTTGGCTAATTTGACACAACAACATCATCCGATCACGATTTGACAACACCTTCATCAAACGACAAGCATCATCTGCTGAAGACTGCATCCTTTCCAAATCGATATTCGCTTTGATGACAGGCATAGAAAATTCCGTTAATTCAGAGGAACACCTACCAGTGGACGACCTTCAAGAGTCCAAAGATATAAGGATCCGTCATATAACTTGGTTGATTTATTGCCCACCAATTCAGACATAACAAACCATCCACCAGCAGCCAAGTGACCAGTATTGCAATAGGCAATTGTGGGAGCCTTAATACTTAAACCATTCGCCGACATTAATGCGTCATAGGTATTTTTCAGCCAGAAATAGAGTGCACCATTCACTGGTTTTGCCAATAATTCTGGGGCCAACTCTTTAGAGCCAGAAATATGGCCAAATGTAAGTACGTCTGGGCGCTTAGCAAGGCCTAAATACTGAGCGGGTTGGCGCGCATCTAATAACTGTGGCTTGCCACCCTTAGATGCTGCAGCAACATCATCTGAGCTAGCGATTAGTTCCTTACGATATGCTTTAGCCGCCCAGTTGCCAGCGGGTTTTTGCGTATTAGCGGTAGTAAACTCACGACCCTCATTTAGCCAACCAGCAATACCGCCATCCAATACAGCAACCTGATCCTCGCCATACACCTTGAACGACCAATAGGTTCTCAAGGCCTCATCAATATCCGACATATCTTGACCAATAGGAACAAGAATGATTGGCTTATCTGAATTAATACCTAAGGTTTGAACTAGCTTCTCAAAGTCCGCCTTTTCAGGAATCAGAAATTTAATCTTTTTACCGTCAACCATGCGCTCTACACGCACCTTCTTAAAGTCCAGAAGACTAGAATTTGAAATGTGACCGCCAACCTCAACCAAAAATTTCTTTCCAGTTTTTTTATCTACATCGAACTCAGGATTCCTAACGTAGCTGGCCAAATCTGTTCTCACCTCAATCACCTGAACGTCTGACAGGTTATTGGATAGCCAATCTGCACTGACTACCGGCCCCGGCAATGTTAGGGCTTGGACCAAGCTGACTAAGCTTGTTAAAACCAAGGCTAAAGCCCATTGAATCTTTTTCATTTTTATCCCTCTATGAATTTACAACTGACAAATGCTCTGAAAGACGTTCCATTAAATCGATTTTGCACTCCGTTAATACATGATGCATCCTTGAATTCAGTGCAGATGCTCGATCACCCTGCTTTGCAACCAATTGCACAATCTTTTGATCCCGCTCCAAAATGAGTTTCTCAATCTCGGGCGCAAATAATTTGATCAAAGCGCTAATCCACTTACTTACTGGTGTCATGCGACCTTTCACCACCATCTCAAATCCCTTAATGGATTTAATTGCCACCATAGAATCAACCATTTCCTCGCCAGTAACCCACTGATTAGTAGTAAATAGCCGCACTGGGAAACCTTTTTGATTTAATGCAATCCCAATCAAGTGATGAAAACTATTTTTGTCACGTTTGATTACATGAAAATGGCCATGTTCGCCACTTGGGGTTTCATCTGCAGAATGAGCATGGTAGTAAAACTCATAACCGCTATCTCCATCAATTAAGTCATTATTTGGATAGTGCTGCCACTCAACAAAATCTTTTGCGCCACATAAAACAGCTTCATTCAAAGTGCGGCCAGTTTCGGCATACCACATCTGAATATTTGCCAGCTCCTGAGCAGCTAACGAAAGATGAGATTGAGTGAGCATTTAGGAATTACTCGGCAGCCTTGCGCTTTTTAGGGCCACAAGGATTTGCTGGGCCACAAGGATTGGCAGCTTTCTTCTTAGCAGGGCCGCAAGGATTCTTTTGCTCAGAGCCCGTAGGATTCGCAGGGGCATCCGCCGAAATAGCTAGCGGTGCCGCTGTTAAGCCAGCCAAGGCCATTGCCAATGCTGCAACAGTAGATTTCTTTGACATGTTTTTCCTTATTGAAAATTAATGCTGTGAACAAACTGCGCCCTTAGATTTCTTTTCCATCCAAGAGCCGAGAATAAAAATACCGATAGCCGCAAGGACCATGCCAATATTGATAGATAAAGGCGATATATTGAATGCATCAGTTAAGGAGTCCGCCTTTGAGAACTCGCCTAAGGTTGTTAAAACCTCAACACTTGGGTAGATCACTGCAAATACAATGGTGCCCACCAATAGACCAAGCAAAAAAATTGCTGCATCAATACGACCTGACATAAACCCAACAACAGAGGTACCAGGACAATAGCCGCCTATAGCAAATCCAGCGCCCACAAATGCCCCGCCAAGCGCAGCAGCCCCTAAAAATGCAGGAGGGATGAACAGGCTGCTAGCATCAACCATCCCAACCTTCTCCAGCACCATAAGCCCAACAGCAGCAAACACAATGGCGGTAAACATCACCTTGAATACAGACCAATCAGTCAAACGAAATTGACCGGTTAACTTGTTTGGATTGCCAAAGCCCGCACGCTCCAAAACAAAGCCAAAGCCAGCACCTAGAAGAAGTCCTGAAATAATTTCACTCATCTTATTTCTCCTCTTTTAAGAAGCGACTTACCAATAAGCCAACAGCGAAGAATGCACCGAGAAAAGTAAACCCAGCAAGACTCAATACCGCCGCACCAGAAAGACCTAGTCCACTAGTGCATCCCGCAGCGATCCTTGCCCCAAATCCTGCCAGCAAGCCGCCAAAAAGTGCGGTCCAAGGACGCTTTGATCCACCTAAAAACTTTGCGCCATCTAACTTAAATTTGATTCTGTGAGCAAAGAAAGCAGAAGCAAGTGCACCCAAGGCAACGCCAATCACTTGCCATGTAATCCAGGAATTCAATGGCTTTCCATCTTCAACCATTCCACCAAGATAATCATTGGCATTTGTGGCGGCCGGAGCGATATACATGCCCAACCAGGCAGCCAATCTAGTTGTAAAGCCAGTCGCTCCTAATCCATGACCCGTTATTACAAAAGTGGCTAGTAAAACCACGCCAAGAAGAACACCCGCTAAAAGCGGATTCATATAAGGCGCTGGTTTGATCTGCTCTACTTTGTTATCCATCTCAGTTGATCTCACTTTAGGCATTAATAATATATATTTTTATATATTATTGATTGCTTGAGAAAAGTCAAGGCTTTTGGTTAAAGCGGAAATCGAAATTTGATCCATGTCATGCAATGGGCAGTTTCTTTGACATAGATCATGAAGCAAGATTGCTGAAACCCTAGAATCTGAGTCACATCATTATTTCTAGGTTTTATATGAATTTCCACAAGCTTTTACTAGTCATCCTGTTAACTCCGATACTCGCCTTGGCTCAAGTTGAGGATCCCAGCATCAAGTATGACGTCGATAACTTACCAAACGATCACTACGGCCGATTGGCTCGCTACGGTAAGCAGTTAGCAGAAAAAACCTATGCTGTCATCGGACCCGAAGTGGCTGACAAAAAGATGCGCTATGCAGGAAATAATTTGGCCTGTACAAACTGTCATCAAGAAGGTGCTACTAAGAAATTTGCTATTCCCTGGGTAGGTGCACAAGCTACCTTTCCACAATACCGTGGTCGTGAAGATGATGTCAGCACCATAGAAGAACGGGTGAATGGCTGTATGGAGCGCAGCATGAATGGCAAGCCACTCCCTTTTGACGCCAAAGAAATGAAGGCTTTTGTAACCTACATTCATTTTTTATCTAAAGGCGTTCCAGTTGGTAGTTCAGTTGAAGGCCAAGGGTTGCCAAAATTCAACCCACCTGATCGCATGTCAAGCGTTTCCGCTGGCGAAAAAGTATACGCAGAAAAATGCGTTGCCTGCCATGGCCAAGATGGCGCTGGTTTACGCAACGGCAAACCCGGTGAGGCCAAAGGCTATACATTCCCACCACTATGGGGAAAAGACACTTTTAATAATGGTGCTGGCATGAATCGTCTATTAACTGCAGCTGCCTTTATTAAAACCAATATGCCTCTTGGTTCCATGCACAGCCAAACATTACTCACCAATGATGAGGCTTATGACGTTGCAGGCTACATATTGAGTAAACCACGGCCTATTAAAGCCAATCTGGATAAAGACTTCCCAGCGCGCTGGAATAAACCAGTAGATGCAGCATTCCCCCCATATGTGGATGGCGCATCCGCAGAACAACATAAGTACGGCCCATTTCAGCCGCTCATTGACAATATGAAACGCTTAAAGCCCGTGCTTGATAAAAGTGCCAATAAATAAATACTGCAGGGTTTTATTGAAAGAAAAAGGGAGCTTAGCGCTCCCTTTTTGCATTAAAACAGGTGGAGTAATTAGAACTCACCCTTAACGGTTGTTAGTCCGAGAGCATCCCAATCCAACATGCCACCACGGTAGTAATAAATCTTGGTTGCTGGGAATCCATCACGAGTCATAGCGGCCATTGCCATTGGGCTTTGCGGGCAAACTGGGCCGTTACAGAACGCATACACCTTCTTAGCCTTTGAGCAATCCCACTTGGTTGAACCAGCAGCGGGTTTTTTGCAACCCAATTCATCCATGCGCATTGCCACCTCGGTATAAGGAATACCAATAGAACCTGGAATAGTTCCTTTTACGCGATCGTCCACTACCCGCATATCCACAACCAATGAGTCTTTGTCATTGAGGGCATTTAACACATCAATTTCATCAACTGGCACAACACCTTTAATAGGAATTAAAGGCTGCAACCAACCCTTGTTCTTGGCACAAGGGGTCATGACGCGGGTAATTTCAATCGGACCCTTGGAGGTTTTAACAATAAAGTTTGTAGACTTATCGATAATCTGCAGCAATTCTGGATTGCTAGGCGCAGGAGATTGAGCTGCGGCGAGACCTGAAAACAACATCAGACCAAAAGAAAGAAACTTTTTCATAAAACCCCTCTGTGTATTATTTTGATGTGAAACGCTGGTTTAAATGCTTTTATACGCATTTATGCATATTTATGTAGTGTGGGGCCAAGCTTGGTTAAACTTAATACTGAGAAACCCCTATTGTTGGTGGTGTTATCCCATTTAATATGCAATATAGCTAGTTTTTTAAGTTTTATATTCACCCAAACCCTGGAGTCTTTATGAAAAATAGTCGTCGTCAATTTATGATTTTGTCTGCTGCTGGTGCCTGTACTTTGGCTTTGAACGGCAAGGTTCAAGCTCAAGCCATGGTTGCAGAAACTGATCCACAAGCTGCTGCACTCGGTTACAAAGCAGATGCTTCTAAAGTAGATAAAGCCAAGTACGCTAAATATGCTGCTGGTCAAGAGTGCGATAACTGCGCATTGTTCCAAGGTAAAGTGGGTGCCGCTGCTGGTGGTTGCTCCTTGTTTGCTGGTAAACAAGTTGCTGGCAAAGGCTGGTGCTCTGCTTACGCTAAGAAAGCTTAAGTCAAGGCTAGAGTCTAATCAAATGCATCGATTCATTTCGATCAATAAAAAAGACTGCTGCGGCAGTCTTTTTTATTACCTCTCTCTGAGATTTTTGTATTTAAGATCCCGCCTGGGAAAAACTTTTTAATTTTTCTAAATTAGGAATCTGAATACTTAATCTGCTGATATTAGAAATAAGGCCCTGTTCAGCCATAGAAGCGAGAGCTCGACTAATAGTCTCAAACTTCACATCCATCATTAAGCCCATATCCTCACGCTTAAAGAGAGGCGCAACTGCCATCTCTCCAGAAGCCTTTGCGACTCTGAGAAAAAAACGGGCTAAGCGCACTTCAATGCGTCCAGTATTGATTTCAGAGAACCAAGATTCAGACTGGGCTAAAGCTTCACCCCATTTTTTCACTATCTGGCGATGCAAACGTGGCGATTCTTCACCTAGACTCGAAATAATTGCTTTTGGAATGCGACATAAATGTACATTTGATAAAGCGCTGGCTGAATGAGCATAGTTTTCCTCTAGCAAAGCCTCCATACCAAAAAGATCACCAGGCATCACTAGGCGTACGATTCTGCTCGAGCCATCTGAATTTACATGCAATAGCTTGATATAGCCTTCGCGTAATGTATACAAATGCTCTGCAGAGTTTCCCTGCGTATATATACCCGCATTTGCCTCAAACCTAAGATCATCAATAGGTGAATGAATTTTAGAAAAATCTTCCTCATTCAACTCTGCAAATAGCGCTGAGCTGCGAATTGAGCATGCATTGCAATCGCTATTCCCCTGCCAAGCACTTTTAATTTCAATAGTCTTCATAAAAGAAAATTCACTTTTTAGCGACTAAACCCAGAATCGCTGACATACCAGTATGTCTTGGGCCTTCAGAAAGCTCTTTTTCGTAACTAACGAGTTCTAGAATCTGAAACTCATGAGCAAGATCTCGTATTAATTCTTCTGTGTAGAGATGTTCAATCAGACTTGGACCACCAGTCTTGTAATCGAGCTGCTTTGGGGTATAGCCCTGCAGAATAAAGAGACCGCCTGGCTTTAGGGCTTTGTAAGTCTGCTCAAAGATTCTAGCCCGCATTGCTGGATCGGCAAACTGAATGAAGATGCCAATGACTGCATCGTAAGCATTGTCCTGCCATGCGAAGCTGTCGGTATCGGAGAATGAGTACTCCACCTCAACTTGATTATCTTTAGCAAATTGCTTTGCTTTAGCTAAAGCAACATCAGATGCATCAAATCCAACAACCTGCATACCTTGCTTGGCGAGCCAGACACCATTGCGTCCTTCTCCATCAGCAATGCATAGCACCTTATTTCCGGGCCTTAAGTACTGATTTGCTTTCTCAACCAGATATTCATTTGGCTCTTTACCAAAGATGAACTCTTCTTTATCAAAGCGCTCGTTCCAAAACTGGGTAGCATCAGCAAAACTCATAGGCCGATCCTGATGAACTTGATTATTTTTTGAGTCCGCCAACGAGGTCATTCTTTAAATCGTTGATGTTTTCCAATCCCACTGCAATGCGCACCAAGCCATCTGTAATACCAGCCGCTTTGCGTGCCTCAGGCGTGACACGGCAATGGGTGGTTGTCGCTGGATGCGTAATGGTCGTGCGGGTATCACCCAAGTTTGCAGTGATCGAGCAAAGTTTAGTTTGATTGATCAACTTGAATGCAGCCTTCTTACCACCCTTCAAGGTGAAAGACAGAATCGCACCACCCTCTTTTTGCTGACGCTTCGCTAAAGCATGCTGAGGATGAGATTTGAGGCCCGGGTGATAAACACGCTCTACTCCTGGCTGTTTTTCTAGCCATTGCGCTAAGGCAAGCGCATTCTGACTCTGCTGCTTCATGCGCAGCTCTAGTGTCTCTAATCCCTTCAGGAATACCCAAGCATTAAACGCCGAGAGTGTTGGGCCTGCAGTACGTACATACGGAAACACCTTGCCCATGATGAAATCATTACTACCTACAATGGCGCCACCCACTACCCTGCCTTGACCATCAAGATACTTAGTTGCTGAATGAATCACAACATCAGCGCCAAGCGCCAATGGCTTTTGCAATGCAGGCGTGCAAAAGCAGTTATCAACGGCAAATAACGCGCCCGCCTTCTTCGCCACCTTTGAAATTGCTTTGATATCAGCAATTTCAGTTAAGGGATTTGAAGGCGTCTCTAAATAAAATAATTTGGTGTTAGGTTGAACAGCAGCCTGCCACGATTTGGTATCAGCCAAATCTACATAGGTGGTGGTGATACCAAAGCGACCCAAAATATTGGTAAATAATTGAATGGTTGCACCAAATACGGAGCGTGAACAAATAACATGATCACCCGCTTGCAAGTGCGCCATCGCCATTGTCAAAATGGCTGACATGCCTGATGCTGTTGCGATGCAAGCTTCGCCACCCTCTAAAGCAGCCAAGCGATCTTGAAACATGCTCACTGTGGGATTGGTAAAACGAGAATAGATAAATCCTTGATCAGCATGTGCAAAACCATCAGCGGCCAACTCAGCACTATCAAAGCAAAAACTAGATGTCAGGAACATTGCTTCTGAATGCTCTTGATATTCAGAGGTACGACGTGTGCCAGCACGCACCGCTAAGGTCTCGAGCGCTAGCTTTGAAAAATCGGGTTTTTGGCGTGTAGTTTTACTCTTCATGCTGCTATTTTGACACCGAATTGCAGATTTGCCTCGGGTGAGGCAAATTCCTGTCGCTTTTTAGTCTTCGGTAGCCAAATGCAGATGGAGCTGGGAGCGCGCAAAGTCACTAGAGTCCTTTTGACGATCCGCCTTAGCTGCTGAGGTATTTCTGGCGGCCTCCAAAGCATCTAGATAAGACTCAGTGATATCGCCTGTGATGTAATTACCATCAAAACAGGAAGCTTCGAAGTTTTTGATAGCCGGATTCACATCTCTAACAGCCTGCTTCATATCTTCAATACTTTGATAGATCAGCTGGTCAGCGCCAATCATCTTATTAATTTCTTCATCAGTGCGACCATAGGCAACCAACTCACTACGTGTAGGCATATCAATGCCGTAAACGTTCGGGAAGCGTACTGGCGGGGCAGCTGATGCAAAGATCACTTTCTTGGCGCCAGATTCACGTGCCATCTGCACAATCTCAAAGGAGGTGGTGCCACGCACAATCGAATCATCCACAATTAATACCGTCTTATCTTTGAACTCAATACGCATGGCATTGAGTTTTTGACGTACAGACTTCTTACGCACAGCCTGTCCTGGCATGATGAAGGTGCGACCGATATAACGATTCTTAAAGAAGCCTTCGCGGTAATCCACCCCTAAGTTCTTAGCAACTTGCATTGCTGCTGGGCGACTAGAATCCGGAATCGGCATCACCACATCAATCTCAGCAACATTAGTCTCTCTGCGGATCTTTTCTGCTAAGTAATCCCCCATACGCATACGTACGTTATAGACAGTCACACCATCAATAGTGGAGTCTGGACGAGCCATGTAGACGTATTCAAAAATACAAGGAGTCAGAACCGCATTAGGTACACATTGACGTGAATAGAAATTGCCATCGAGATCAATATAGATAGCCTCACCTGGGTTTACATCGCGCACGAATGTAAAGCCTAAGCCCTCTAACGCCACAGACTCAGATGCAATCATCCACTCAGGACCTTGAGGTGTATCAATACGACCAATACATAGAGGACGAATGCCATACTGATCACGGAAGGCCAATAGACCATAACCGGCAATTAAGGAAACCACCGCATAAGAGCCTTTAACGCGATTTGTGACGCCAGTAACGGCATTAAACATTGCGCCCTCATCAAGAGCTGCGCTATTAGTTTCTTTTTGAAGCTCATCTGCCAAGACATTCAGCAGTACTTCAGTATCAGAGCTAGTGTTGATATGGCGACGGTCTCGATAGGCCATCTCTACGCGTAAGCTTGGTGCGTTTGTTAGATTACCATTATGCGCCAAGATAATGCCGTAAGGAGCGCTAACATAAAAAGGCTGCGCCTCTTCTTCGCTGCTTGCAGAACCCGCAGTTGGATAACGTACCTGACCAATGCCAGCATTACCCACTAAGCTGCGCATATTGCGAGTTCTGAAGACGTCTCTTACTAAGCCATTGGCTTTGTGCATTGTGAACGAATTACCGTTCATCGTTGCAATACCCGCAGCATCTTGACCGCGATGTTGCAAAAGCAACAAGGCATCATAGAGAAGTTGATTTACTGGTGAGTGGGAAATAGTTCCAACGACGCCGCACATATCTCTAGATTCCTATTGTTATTTTAGGAGTAATGGTAGGGGTAACTTTGGGCATTGCATCACCCAATTGCTTCGCCCAGTCACTTGGTAGCCAGCCTTTAATTAAACCGGTCGCCATATCAATTGCTGGTCTGGTGATAGCATTCTTCCAGGCCATACTTTGCGGAATAGGTGTGAGCGCAGCTAGTGTTGCCAACACCACTACGATCAAGCCACCACGAATCACGCCAAAGATTAAACCTAAAAAACGGTCAGTTAAGCTAAGCCCAACAGACAAAATAATTTTTTGCACTACCCCACCAAATAAACCACAAACAATCAAGGTCAGAACAAAGAGGATGAGGAAGCTTGCGCCGAGGCTGAGTAACTCATCTAGATGAAACGTAGATAGCCACTCCGTAGAAAGGTAATTACTGTAGTGATAGGCAACCCATGCGGCTGCAAACCATGAAGCTAGAGCAAGCACTTCTTTAAACAAACCGCGTGAGATGCCCACCAAAGCAGATATCAAAAGTACAACTAGGGTGAAGTAATCCACCGATGTTAGCTTGAGGGTGGATAAGTATTCCATTACTGCTTACCGGATTCAACGAGTCTAGGCGTGAGACCCATCGCCTTAATTTTCTTTTCGGCTGCTTCAGCAGCATCTTTGTCGGTGAAGGGTCCCGCACGCACCAAGAAAATCTTAGCCCCATCAGCACCAGCCTTATTCAGGGTATAACTGGGAATATTTTGGTTTTTGAGTCTAGCGGACAAGGCCTTGACATTCGCTTCAGACGCAAAAGCGCCAATTTGAATAATGTATTTAGTTGCGCCATTTGGCGCAGCAGATTTGGCAACATCATCCGCCTTAGATTTGGAGTCCGCCTTAGGGGTGCTAGGGGCAACTACTTCCTCACCAGCAGCCAATCCCAATGTTGCAGATTTATTTACTGCAGGTGCTACTGACTTTGCCTCTGGCTTAACTTCAGACGTAGGGGCAACTGCTGCGGTAGACGCTTCTTTAACAGACTCAACAGGCGCCTCTACTTTTGGCTTTTCTTCAACCTTAGTTTCGGCCCCAGGAATTGGCAAACTGGTCACAATATTGACAGCAATGTCGTTTGGCGAAGACTTTGGCTTGCTATCCAAAATACGAGGCAGACCAACTACCGCAATGAGAACCAATACAGCTGCGCCTATCAAGCGATGACGCGCTCTTTGTTGTTCTGGATCCTCTGTAAGGGCTAACTCTTCCGCTTCTGCTGCGCGCTGGAAGCTACGTGGCGCAGCACGCCTAGTGGTGCGACTTCCCCTTGAATCTATTTCAAGGTCATCAGACTGGGTTTTTCGCTTAAAAAAGCTTGGTAAACGAATCATGGATCAGTGGGCCTGGTTGTTTCGGTAAGTCATTACGCCTGCAACGGTATAGAAGGATCCGAAGGTAACAATTCTATCACCCTCACCCGCTAAAGATAGCGCTTTTTGATACGCTAAAGCAGGGTTTTCGAAGATTTCGATGCCGCCGTCTGCCCCATTTTTAGGCTTTACACCCATGGATTCGAGCTTCTCAGCCAAGGCCTCTGCGCTGGCAGCCCTCGGGGTTGGCAAATTGGCACAAAACCAGAAATCCACAATATTTAGGAGGGGTTTGATCACCCCCTCAATGTCTTTGTCAGCCATAGCCCCAAAAATGGCATAGGTGTAGGGGTGGTAACCCATCTTATCGAGCCCCTGGGCCAAAGTTGCGGCTGCATGAGGGTTGTGGGCAACATCCAATACAACAGTAGGCTGGCCTGGCAAGACCTGGAATCGCCCTGGCAACTCAACAAGCGCAAAGCCATTGCGAATATCCTGCGCACTGACCGGCAAACGCTGATGTAAGGCCATTAGGGCAGCCACAACTGCAGAGGCATTCAGAATCTGATTAGCACCACGGAGTGCTGGGTAGCCAAGCCCACTAAAGCGCTTATTGCGCCCTGCCCAACCCCATTGTTGTTTATCCCCCTGGAAGTTGTAATCGCGCCCCTGTAACCAAAGGTCACAACCCAGCTTTTCAGCATAGTCAACGAGTGATTTTGGTGGCACAGGATCACCGCATACCGCAATCTGCCCTGGACGGAAAATACCAGCCTTCTCCAGACCAATCGCTTCGCGTGTGCCACCTAAAAAATCCGCATGGTCGATATCAATGCTAGTCACGATAGCGCAATCGGCATCCACGATATTGACCGCATCCAAACGGCCACCCATGCCCACTTCCAATATCACCGCATCTAAATTCGCCTTGGAAAAAAGATGCATGATGGCCAAGGTGGTGAATTCAAAATACGTCAACGTTGGTGCATCCACCAGACTAACGCGAGCTTTTTCGACAGCTGCGAAATGCTCTAGCAAGATATTGTCATTAACATCCTCGCCGTTAATACGAGCGCGCTCATTAAACTTCAAAAGGTGTGGAGAAGTATGACAACCAACACGATAGCCAGAAGCCAAAAGAATGCTTTCCAAGAATGCACAGGTAGATCCCTTGCCATTGGTACCAGCAACAGTGATCACCGGACATTCAAAATGAAGATCTAAAGCAGCCTTGACGCGATTAATACGCTCAAGCCCCATGTCAATACCGACAGGGTGAGCAGTTTCAAGGTGGCTAAGCCAAGCCTCTAGGCTAGAAAATAATATGGGGGCTTGGTGTGCTGAGTTCAAGCGCTTAAACAGCTGCGCTACCCGCTATCGCAGGCTCAGGAAGCTTTTGCAACAAAGCAAGCAGGCGGGCAATTTCGCCACGCATTTGGCGACGATCAACAATCATGTCAATGCCACCCTTTTGCATCAAGAATTCCGACCTCTGAAACCCTTCAGGCAATTTTTCACGCACAGTTTGCTCAATCACGCGTGGGCCAGCAAAACCAATTAATGCTTTTGGTTCAGCCATCACAACGTCACCCATAAAGGCAAAACTCGCAGAGATGCCGCCCATGGTTGGATCAGTTAAGACGCTGATGTAGGGCAAACCTTTTTTGGATAACAAGGTCAACATCGAATTAGTCTTAGCCATCTGAAACAGAGATAGCAAACTCTCTTGCATACGCGCACCACCGGTAGCAGTAACGCAAATAAATGCACACTTCTTATTGATAGCTTCTTGAACGCCGCGAGCAAAACGCTCACCCACTACAGAACCCATCGAGCCACCCATGTACTGAAATTCAAAACAAGCAGCCACTACAGGAATAGCCTCAATCTTGCCACCCATCACAATGAGAGCCTCAGATTCACCAGCAGCATCATTTGCTTCTTTGATGCGATCTGGGTATTTTTTCGAGTCCTTAAATTTGAGTGGGTCCGTTGGGTAAATGTCAGCGCCAATTTCATAGCGCCCCTTTGGATCTAACAAACTTTCCAAACGCAGACGTGCGCCGATGCGCATGTGATGACTACATTTTGGGCAAACCGATAAATTGGCTTCAATATCAGTGCTGTAGAGAACCGTTTCGCAACCTGGGCACTTAACCCACAATCCCTCGGGCACTGACTTGCGATTGGCAGGATCAGTATGTTGAATTTGGGGTGGGAGTAATTTATCTATCCAGCTCATTAGTTTTTAACTATCCAATGCGTCACGAATCTCACGAATGAAGGTTTCTAGTGATTGTACTGCCTGCCCAGGGGGTGCATCCTCCAAAAGACGAATAATTCTGCTACCAATGACCACAGCATCAGCGCTGGCCGATACCGCCTTGGCGCTAGCGGCATCGCTAATTCCGAAACCTACAGCAATCGGAATATCGGTTTCTTCACGTATTTTAGGGATGATGCTGGCCACATCCTGGGTATTGAGGTGAGATGCGCCAGTAACACCGCGCATAGAAACATAATAGATATAACCAGAAGCTATTTTGGCAGCCTCTTTAATACGCTCATGCGAAGAAGTAGGTGCTAGCAGAAAGATAGGGTCAATTCCGGCAACGCGCATACGAGCAGCAAAATCGACACACTCCTCTGGCGGATAATCGACCACGAGCACACCATCAACACCGGCAGCTTTGGCTTCATTTGCAAAACGCTCTGCTCCCATTTGCTCTACTGGATTTGCATACCCCATCAGCACAACCGGTGTATTGGCATCATCCTTGCGAAACGCTTTCACCATTTCTAAACAACTGTGCAATGTGACGCCATGCGTTAGCGCGCGCTCAGATGATCTTTGAATCACAGGACCATCCGCCATCGGATCAGAAAACGGTACACCCAATTCAATCACACTTGAACCACCACGCACTAATGCATGCATTAACTCAACTGTTAGCCTGGGATCTGGATCGCCTGCGGTAATAAAAGGAATTAATCCTTTCTTACCGGTTGCCTTTAACTCTTTAAAGAGTGCAGTAATTTTTGACATAGCTAATTCGTTTTCTATTTTTATTTTCTGATTCTTCTTTTCGTTTTATTTTTTTACTTAGCCTTCAGAGCCAGTTGCTTGAGCAACGGTATGCATGTCTTTATCGCCGCGACCAGAAAGGTTGACCAAGATGGTTTTGTCTTTAGGTAATGTCTTGGCCAGCTTGCAGGCGTAGGCAATAGCGTGAGAAGACTCAAGCGCAGGAATAATGCCCTCAATACGGCAGCAATCATGGAATGCCTGCAGCGCCTCTTCGTCAGTAATGGCAACATAGTCAGCGCGACCAGAATCTTTTAACCAAGCATGCTCAGGACCTACTCCTGGATAATCCATACCAGCGGAAACAGAATGTGTTTCGGAAATCTGACCATTTTCATCTTGCAAAAGATAAGTGCGGTTGCCGTGCAATACACCTGGCTTGCCAACGCACAGCGCTGCCGAATGCAAACCACTACCCAAACCATGGCCGGCTGCTTCAACCCCCACTAATTTGACTTCCGGAAGATCAATATATGGGTAGAAAATACCCATTGCATTAGATCCCCCACCAACACAAGCTAAAACATAGTCAGGCTGACGACCGGTCATCTCAGGCATTTGTACTTTGCACTCTTCGCCAATGACACTTTGGAAATCTCGCACCATCATTGGATAAGGATGGGGACCAGCAACAGTACCGATGATGTAAAAGGTGTTATCAACATTAGTGACCCAATCACGCATCGCTTCATTGAGTGCGTCTTTCAAAGTCTTAGTGCCAGATTCCACAGGAACCACTTTGGCACCAAGCAACTTCATACGGAACACGTTTTGCGCTTGACGTGCGACGTCAACCGAGCCCTGATAAACCGTACAGTCCAAACCAAAGCGTGCACAAATGGTAGCCGTGGCAACGCCGTGCTGACCTGCGCCTGTCTCGGCAATGATGCGCGGCTTGCCCATACGCTTAGCCAGCATGGCTTGACCAATCACGTTATTAATCTTGTGTGCGCCAGTGTGATTTAAATCTTCTCGCTTGAGATAGATCTGCGCACCACCGAGCATTTCACTCCAACGCTTTGCGTGATAAACCGGTGATGGTCTACCTACAAAGTGTTTGAGCTCGTAATGAAACTCTTCAATGAATTCTGGATCGTTTTGATATTTTGCATAAGCTTCTTTCAGCTCATCTAATGCATACATCAATGTCTCAGAAACAAACACGCCACCATACGGACCAAAGTGTCCTCGTGCATCTGGCTTGTCGTACATAGCTACCTCTTTTGATTTATCTACAGCATATTATTGGGATGATGCTTTGGCATCTGCTGCGCGCACTGCTTTGACAAACTCAGTCATAAGCGCAGGATCCTTAACACCCCTGCTGCTTTCTACGCCACTACTGACGTCAACTGCGCAAGGATGTAGGCGTGCAATCGCCTCGCCCACGTTGTGCGTGTTCAATCCACCACTCAAAACGACCCGAGGCGCGTTTTCGCTTACCCATGTCTGTGGAATTCCTTGCCAATCAAAAGGAACGCCTCCACCACCATATCCCTCGACGAGGGCATCTAGGAGAAAAGCGTTTGCATCCCCGTATTGTAGGGAAAAATCCTCAAAAGCGAAGCCAGCACCTACGCGGGCAGCCTTCATCCAAGGCTCGCCTGCAGCAAGCTGGGCACAGCGCTCTGGGGTCTCATCCCCATGAAACTGCCATAAGGTGATTGAGGCAGCAGCCCGAATAGCGGCAAATTGCTCATCGGTGGCGTTTACAACCAATCCAACCGCATCCACCCCTGCCGGGAGTCTTGAAATGAGCTGGGCGGCGATATTGGGGCTTACAGCGCGTACGCTTGGCGGGTAAAAGACAAAGCCAATTGCATCCACCCCTGCAGAAACGGCAGAATCCACATCCGCTGCTGTCTTTAAACCGCAGATTTTGACCCTAGTTCGGCCTGGTGAGTATGTCAGTAAGCCCATAAATGAATGATAAGGCCAAGAGCCAGCTATTTCTCTCTCTTACCGATGACCTGAGCTGGCAGCCAAGAGTTTTCTAGCCATGGCTGCGGGATGGCAAATGCTTCTGGGTAGGTAATTTTTGCCAAATACAAGCCATCTGCCATAAAGGTAGGGGCAGCAATTTTCCTATTCTTGGCAGCTAAGACTTCGGCCATCCATTCGGCTTTTTGCCTACCCTGGCCAATTTGCAAAAAGCAACCGACAAGATTACGGATCATGTGATGCAAGAAGGCATTGCCACGAATCCGAAAATACAACCATGGCTGGTCTGAAATAATCTCTATAGAGTAAATTGTTTTAATCGGTGTCTTGCTCTGACACTCAGATGATCGAAATGAACTAAAGTCATGTTCGCCAATCAAACACTCTGCAGATTTTTTCATTGCATCTACATCAAGCCACTGATTTGGTGGCAGCATTAAGTACCCAGCACGTAAATGAGACATCGGCGAGCGACATGGACCTGCCTGTAATGCGTAAATATATTCACGCTCATAAGCAGAAAAACGCGCACTGAACTCATCGCTCACTGACTTTGCCCAATTCACCACAATCGATGGCGGCAGAAAGGAGTTCACCCCTCTAACCCAGGAAAAATCCTCCCGCTCGACATTGGTATCAAAATGCACAACCTGGCCTAGGGCATGAACACCGGCATCCGTTCTGCCAGCGGTGATGGTTTGTATGGGTTGCGTTGTGCAGGCTTGCTCACCAACAAATGTAGAAATCGCCTTTTCTAATTCGTCTTGTACTGTATTGTGACTGACCTGCGTTTGCCAGCCAGAATATGGACTGCCATCGTATTGAAGGCCTAGGGCTATGCGCATCATTTAGGTATTGCGATGCGCGATTTCCGCCAACAATCCTTGTGCCTCAATCGTAATTGCTGGATCTACCGAATTACTCATACGAAGAACTTCTTCAAGCGACTTTTTAGCAGCAGAAAAGTCTTCAATCGTAATGTAGGCGCGTGCGAGATTTAACTTGACACGCAAAGTATCCGCCAAAGGATTAGCAACAGGCACATTTAACACTGGAGGCGATTCTTTAGGGGGCTTCGATAAATCGAGATCAATTCCCTCGAACAATGCCTTAGCGCGAGCTGGCATTTCAAAATGCACTCCAGCTGCAGGCTTCTCTTCTTGATGCGTCTCTTCTTTATCTGTGTGATGGGTTTGCACTGAAAAGCTTGGCGTCTCTGAACGACGCGCATTACGAGCTAAGCCCCACAAGAGGAGGCCTGTTAGCGCAATTAACCCAATAGCCAAAATAGCTGGGCCAAAGCCACCCAAACCAAAGTTACTGTCTACTGCCTTCTTCTCTTTGGACTTATCCAGAAGCTTTTGTAGATCAGCAATATTCTTTTCTAACTCGGCAACACGTGCTTTGGTTTGCTCAAGCATCTTCTCCTGAGCGACTAACTCTTCGGTATAGCGACGCTCTTGCTCATTACCATCGGTGCTTGAACCAATCTTCAGACGATCTTTTGGAGCAACTTCCACTGCTTTGGCATTGCCCGACTTTCCGCTACCAGAACCCGCCTCTTTTTCAGCATGCTCTGCGCGCCACTGCTCATTGGCATCAGCCACAAACTGATTTGCTTCTGCAGGACTAATTGAACGTAGCAAGGCCTGGCTTGGCTTAGCCAATTCGGCACCAGCAGCCAAACGATTGATGCTGCCACTCGCAAAGGCATCTGGATTGGCTTTATACAAAGCCATCATGGTTTGATCTAATGTGGCGCCATCAAGTTGAGGCGCAATGATGGCTGCAATTTCTGACAATGTTTGACCGGGCTTCACTGTCACCTTCTGTACGTCGCCAAGTAACAATGTAAATGTTTTAGTGAGGCTGCCGCTAGACCAGTTGAGGTTTACTAGTACATCCAGGAATGGATCATCCGTCATCGGAACTGAATTCACAGTCTCCACCAATACCATCAGTTGCTCTTGGCGATTGCGGTAAACCATTGCCTGTGGGTTGAGCTCAAGAATCTTTTGAGAAATTCCTAGGCGCTCATAAGCGGCCTTATTCGGCATCGCCACATTGAGACTAGTTAAGATACCCTGCTCATCTGCACCAACCCGAATTGGAATCTCAACCCGCAGTGGCTCGCCGGGACGAGATTGCAACTGTGGAGCACCCAGAGAAATGGCGCTAGCAAATGAAGACCAGCTAAGCAGAACAATGCAAAGTAGCTTTAAGCCCAACTGGCCAATACGAAACATAAGGGCGAAATTATTTCTCTAGCAAGATGCGCAGCATACGACGCAATGGCTCAGCAGCACCCCATAGGAGTTGGTCGCCAACCGTAAATGCCCCCAAGTACTCTGGGCCCATTGCCATCTTGTGCAAACGACCAATAGGCACAGTCAATGTGCCGCTGATGGCTGCAGGAGATAAGTCACGCTCAGTTGTTTCGCGATCATTTGGAACGACTTTGACCCACTGATTGTCAGCAGCCAAAATTGCTTCGATCTCCTTGAGCGGAATATCTTTTTTGAGCTTTACAGTCAAACCTTGTGAGTGGCAACGCATCGCACCCACGCGTACACACAAACCATCAATTGGTATGCTACCAGGTGTGCGGAATGCTGGACGTCCTAAGATCTTATTGAACTCAGCGCCACCCTTCCACTCTTCCTTAGTTTGACCGTTCTCAACAGGCACATCGATCCAAGGAATTAAGCTGCCCGCTAATGCAGTATTACGGAAATTCTTTTTCGGAAAATCAGCAGAGCGCAATGTCTCAGTAACTTTGCGATCAATATCCAAAATCCATGAAGATGGGTCAGCTAGTTCAGTAGCTACGCTATCGCGTAATGCACCCATTTGCAGGAGTAACTCACGCATATTCTGTGCACCCGCTCCAGAAGCAGCTTGGTAAGTCATCGCGCTGATCCACTCAACCATGTCAGCCTTTACCAAGCCACCCATAGCCATCATCATCAAACTCACAGTGCAATTAGCACCGATCCAGTTCTTGCCGCCAGCAGCCAAGGCTTTATCAATCACCGGGCGATTAACGGGGTCTAAAACCAATACTGCGTCATCTTTCATGCGCAATGCGCTAGCAGCATCAATCCAGTGACCATTCCAGCCTGCAGCACGCAGCTTAGGGAAGATGTCATTAGTGTAGTCACCACCTTGGCAAGTAAGAATGATGTCGCAACGAGACAATGCTTTGATGTCATTGGCGTCTTGCAGAGTGCTTTCGCCCTTAGTGACTTTTTGACCATTGAGGAGCGGCACTTCGCCACCGGCTTGGCTGGTACTAAAAAATACTGGCTCAATTAAATCGAAATCTTTCTCAGCAAGCATGCGCTCCATAAGAACACTGCCAACCATTCCGCGCCAGCCAACTAAACCAACCAAAGGTGTTTTTGAATTTGCCATGATGTTTAACTATCTAGTAAATGTGATTATGTTGTTTCTTATTTTGTTTATTTTTAATACTATGCAAGTGCTGCAACTACAGCATCACCCATTTCAATGGTAGATACTTTCTTAGTGCCTTCAGTATGAATATCAGCCGTACGTAATCCTTGCGCCAATACTTTTTGTACCGCTTTTTCGATGCGATCTGCTTCTGCAGGCATACCCAAGGAATAACGTAGCATCATTGCTGCAGACAAAATCGTTGCCAATGGATTGGCGATACCCTTGCCAGCAATATCTGGAGCTGAACCGTGACTAGGCTCGTACAAGCCCTTGTTGTTCTTATCCAAGGATGCAGATGGCAACATACCAATCGAGCCAGTCAACATCGCAGCCTCATCAGACAAGATATCACCAAAGAGATTGCCGGTCACTACAACGTCAAACGCTTTAGGCGCCTTAACCAATTGCATTGCAGCGTTATCGACATACATATGGGATAACTCAACATCTGGATAATCTTTTGAAACCCGGATCATCACTTCACGCCATAGCTGCGAAGTTTCCAAAACGTTTGCTTTATCTACGCTACATACTTTTTTACCACGCTTACGCGCTGCTTCAAATGCTACGCGACCAATACGCTCCACTTCTGGCTCGCTGTAGTGCATAGTGTCAAAGCCTTCACGTGCACCTTTGAATAGCGGCAACTCTGAAGTACGAATGCCGCGCGGCTGACCAAAGTAGATATCGCCATTGAGCTCGCGCACGATCAAAATATCTAAGCCACCGATAATTTCTGGCTTCAGACTGGATGCAGCAGTCAGTTCTGGATAACAAATTGCAGGCCTGAAATTAGCAAACAACTCAAGATGCTTACGCAAACCCAGAATCGCTTGCTCAGGGCGCAGTTCACGCGCCAACGTATCGTATTTCCAATCACCGACTGCACCAAACAAAATAGCATCTGCTTTTTTAGCGAGCTCTAAAGTGGCTGGTGGTAAGGGATGTCCAGCAACGTCATAGGCAGCACCACCTACTGGAGCTTCTTCTAAATCAAACTTTGGGCCAAGCGCTTGGAGCACTCGAACGGCTTGAGCAACGATTTCCGGGCCGATACCATCGCCCGGGAGAACTGCAATTTTCATGAAAGGCCTTTAAATCAACGAAATTACGGCAATTGTGTCGCAAGCCAAGGCATTCTGAGAATGCGCTCAGCTTCATAAGCCTTGATTTTATCTGCATGGCGCAGGGTTAAGCCAATATCGTCTAAGCCATTGATGAGGCAATACTTCCTAAAAGGAGCTACATCAAAGCTATAGGCAGTTCCATCAGAAGTAATCACCTGCTGGGCCTCGAGATCGATCGTCAACTGATAGCCATTAAATGCATGGGTTTCGTTAAACAGGTGATCCACCTGCATTTCAGTCAAAACGATAGGTAATACACCGTTTTTGAAGCAGTTGTTATAGAAAATGTCTGCAAAACTGGGGGCAATCACAGCCCTAAAGCCGAATTGATCCAATGCCCATGGAGCATGCTCGCGTGAGCTGCCACATCCAAAATTCTTGCGAGCCAGGAGAATTCCGGCACCTTTGTAGCGTGGTTGATTGAGGACAAAATCTGGATTGAGCGGGCGTGTACTGCAATCTTGACCAGGCTCACCATGATCTAAGTAACGCCACTCATCAAATAAATTTTGGCCAAAGCCAGTTTTCTTGATGGATTTCAAAAACTGTTTCGGAATAATGGCATCGGTATCCACGTTCTCGCGATTAAGCGGAGCAACTAAACCTTTGTATACCGTAAATTTTTCCATGATTCTATTTAACTCTTTTACTTTGACTCAATTAACGCTGTTGATTTACTTCACTGGGGTAACAACAACATCCTTACCCTTGGTTTGGGATTGATTATTTTGCTGTGTATTGCTTGATCCGCCCATGGAAGCTCCCATGTTCTGCAAATCTTTACCCATGCCTTCCATGGTGCTGCTACATGCAGAAATAATCATCCCAGCGACACCAACAATTGCCAGCCTAGAAATTAAAGAGAGTGAAGAAAATTTCATTAATTTATTTCCTTATGAAATCTTGCGTACGTCAACGAAGTGGCCTTCGATCGCAGCAGCAGCAGCCATTGCAGGACTAACCAAATGTGTGCGGCCGCCATTACCTTGGCGACCTTCAAAGTTACGGTTAGAAGTAGAAGCGCAGCGCTCTCCTGGCTCTAGGCGATCGGCATTCATTGCTAGACACATAGAGCATCCAGGCTCACGCCATTCAAAGCCAGCGGCTTTGAATATGCGATCTAAACCTTCTCGCTCTGCTTGCGCCTTTACCAAACCCGAGCCTGGAACTACCAAGGCCAACTTAATGTTAGATGCCACCTTCTTGCCAATTCGATCGACTACTTTTGCTGCAGCACGAATATCCTCAATGCGACTATTTGTACAGGAACCAATAAATACCTTATCCACTGCAATACTGCTCATTGGGGTATTTGGATTGAGATTCATATATTCCAATGCTCTCTCCATCGCAGCCCGCTTATTTGGATCACGTTCTCTCTCTGGATCAGGAACACGCTCACTAATCGCAAGCACCATTTCTGGAGAAGTTCCCCAAGTAACCTGTGGCGCAATTTCTTCTGCGCGCAATTCAACTACTGCATCAAACTTAGCATCAGCATCTGAATGCAAAGTTCTCCAGTATTGCAATGCTTGCAACATCGCAGGGCCCTTAGGCGCATATGGACGACCTTGAATGTATTCAATCGTGGTTTCATCCACAGCCACTAAACCGGCACGAGCGCCTGCTTCAATGGCCATATTGCAAAGTGTCATGCGACCTTCCATAGAAAGGTTGCGAATCGCTTCGCCAGCAAACTCAATGGTGTAACCAGTGCCGCCTGCAGTCCCAATCTTGCCGATCACAGCAAGCACAATATCTTTCGCAGTTGAACCAGGCTGTAAACGACCATCTACCTTAACCAGCATATTCTTGCTCTTTTTCATGAGCAAAGTTTGGGTAGCTAATACATGTTCAACTTCGGATGTGCCGATTCCAAATGCCAAAGCCCCAAACGCACCGTGCGTACTCGTATGAGAATCACCGCATACAACTGTCATACCAGGCAAAGTAGCGCCCTGCTCTGGTCCGATGACATGCACAATCCCTTGACGGGCATCATTCATCTTGTATTGCGTAATACCAAAAGCATCGCAGTTTTGATCCAGCGTATCTACTTGTAGCTTGGAGATCGGATCAGTAATACCTTCAGATCGGTCTGTTGTAGGCACATTGTGATCAGAGACCGCTAAATTAGCGGAGATGCGCCAAACAGGACGACCAGCCAAATTCAAACCTTCAAATGCCTGAGGACTGGTTACCTCATGAAGCAACTGACGATCAATATAAATCGTGGCTGTGCCATCCTCTTCAGAGTAAACAACGTGGTCATCCCACAATTTGTCATAAAGCGTACGAGACATGAGTGACCTTAAAAACCTTATTTACGAACTGTGATGTTTGGAACCTTGCGTGTTGTTTCGCCAACATACAACTGACGTGGACGTCCAATCTTGTACTCAGGATCAGTAATCATTTCTTCCCACTGAGCAATCCAGCCTACAGTTCTTGCTAAAGCAAAGATACAGGTAAACATCTCTGTCGGGATACCTAAAGCACGCTGCACGATACCAGAGTAGAAGTCTACGTTTGGATAAAGCTTACGGCTGACGAAATAGTCGTCTTCCAAAGCAATCTTCTCAAGCGTCATTGCCAACTTAAACAATGGATCATCTTGAAGACCTAGTTCATTCAATACTTCGTAGCAAGTTTCACGCATCAATTTAGCGCGTGGGTCAAAGTTCTTGTAAACGCGATGTCCAAAGCCCATCAAGCGAACACTAGAGTTCTTGTCTTTAACTTGAGCGATGAATTCATGAATCTTTTCTACGCCACCTTGTGCTTGAATCTCATTGAGCATCTGCAAGCAGGCTTCATTTGCACCACCGTGCGCTGGGCCCCAAAGACAAGCAATACCTGCAGAGATAGCAGCAAAAGGATTTGTGCCAGAAGAGCCGCACAAACGCACTGTAGAAGTAGATGCGTTTTGCTCATGGTCTGCATGCAATGTGAAGATGCGATCTAAAGCACGAACCAATACTGGGTTTACTTTGTACTCTTCACATGGCGTAGCAAACATCATGCGCATAAAGTTAGCGGTGTAAGACAAGGAATTATCTGGATAGATAAATGGTTGTCCTACTGAATATTTATAGGCCATCGCTACCAAAGTAGGCATCTTTGCAATCAAACGAATTTGCGCTACTTCACGAGCATGCGGATCGCTGTAATTGATCTCATCATGGTAGAAGGCTGCCATTGCACCAACCAAACCAGTCAATACTGACATTGGATGAGCATCGCGACGGAAGCCACGCAAGAAGAATTGCATTTGCTCATGAACCATGGTGTGGTGCATGACCATTGCATCAAAATCCTTTTTCTGGGTGGCATTTGGCAGCTCACCATTGATCAAGAGGTAACAAACTTCTAAGAAATCACAATTGTTTGCTAAATCTTCGATTGGGTAGCCGCGATAGAGCAGCTCGCCTTTATCGCCATCGATATAGGTAATTTTGCTATTACATGACGCAGTAGAAAGAAAGCCTGAATCGTAGGTGAACTTGCCGGTCTGACCATAAAGCTTACGAATGTCAATTACGTCAGGGCCGACTGTCCCTTTGTAAATTGGCAGATCAATATCTGGTGTTCCATCCGAAAACGAGAGTTTTGCCTTGATGTCCGATTCAATCATTTCTAATCCTTAGTCATTCAAAATTATGATTAATACACTATTCACTCATGCACTCATGCTGCTACTGCACCAAAAAGATGATTACTTCTCTCTCAGCCTTTTTAGGACCATCTTGAAAGAGTCTGCCTGCATCTCTTTCTCCAGACTGGCTAGAGAATCTTTGCGACCTATCAATAAATCCATTAGGTCGTTGTCATCTAAAGCTAATAACTGGCTTAATACCTTTCCATCTTCTACGCTTAACTGAGCACCATAACGCTCAAAGAAACGCTGCAGAATTAAATCGTTCTCTAGCAAGCCCCTGCGAGCATCGCTCTTTAAACGATATAACTCCGCATTACCTAGGGTCATACTGCCCTACGAACCATCAACTCCTTGATCTTGCCGATTGCTTTCGTTGGATTCAAGTGCTTAGGACATACATCCACGCAGTTCATGATTGTGTGACAACGGAATAAGCGGTATGGATCCTCTAAGTTGTCCAAGCGTTGATTTGTATCTTCATCACGGCTATCAGCAATAAAGCGATATGCCTGCAACAAGCCAGCTGGACCAACGAACTTATCTGGATTCCACCAGAAAGATGGGCATGAAGTTGAGCATGAGGCGCATAAGATGCACTCATACAAACCATTCAGTTCTTCGCGCTCTTCGGGACTTTGCAGACGCTCTTTTTCAGGAGCGGGATTGTCGTTTACCAAATAAGGCTTGATGGATAAATATTGCTTAAAGAACAATGTCATGTCGACGATCAAATCACGCACTACCGGCAAACCAGGTAATGGACGCAATGTGATGACCTTAGGCAAAGTCAACATATTGGTCAAACAGGCTAAACCGTTCTTACCATTGATGTTCATCGCATCTGAACCACACACACCCTCACGGCATGAGCGACGATAAGAAATGGTTTCGTCTTGCTTCTTCAAAGAAATTAAGGCGTCCAACAACATACGCTCGCCAGTGAGCTCCAACTCATAGCGCTGCATACGTGGAGCTGCATCGACATCTGGATCGTAGCGGTAAATTTCGAATATACGGATATCACTCATCTTCTATCTCTCTTGCTTAGAAAGTACGTTCTTTTGGAGGAACTGAATCAACAGTCAATGGTTTCAATTGGACAGGTTTGTAATCCAAACGATTGCCTTCGCTATACCAAAGAGTATGTTTCATCCAGTTGTCATCATCACGATGTGGGTGATCATCATGCGAGTGAGCACCACGACTTTCTTTGCGAGCTGCCGCAGAAGTCATCGTTGCATTTGCAGTCTCAACCAAGTTAGCCACTTCCAAAGCTTCAATACGTGCTGTATTGAAAATTTCGGATTTGTCTTTTACCCATAAGTTCTTAGCACGTTCTGTCAACTTCGCCATTTGACGAACACCTTCGTCCATCAATTCTTGATTGCGGAACACGCCAGCGTATTTCTGCATGCACTTACGAATGTCGTTAGCTACGTCTTGCGCATATTCACCAGAAGTAGAGTTATCCAACTTCGCAATACGCTCTAAGGTTTGCTCACCAGCATTCGCAGGCAATGGCTTGAATTCGCGATTCTTGAGATCCAGGCCAACAATGTGGTTACCAGCAGCACGACCGAATACCAAAAGGTCGAGCAATGAGTTTGTACCCAAACGGTTAGCACCGTGTACAGAAACGCAGGAGCACTCACCAATAGCATACAAGCCATTGATAACTTCATTGTGTTTGCCATTGCCTGGAACAACTACTTGGCCATTAATGTTGGTCGGAATGCCGCCCATCTGATAGTGAATAGTTGGTACAACTGGGATAGGCTCTTTAGTAACGTCCACGTTAGCAAAGTTAATACCGATCTCATAAACAGAAGGCAAACGCTTCATGATGGTATCGGCACCAATGTGTGTCAAATCGAGCACAACATAGTCACCGTTTGGACCACAACCGCGCCCTTCTTTAATTTCTTGGTCCATGGAGCGAGATACGAAATCGCGCGGAGCCAAATCTTTCAAAGTTGGCGCATAACGTTCCATGAAACGCTCACCATCTTTATTGCGCAAGATGCCGCCTTCACCGCGGCAGCCTTCTGTCAACAATACACCCGCACCAGCAACGCCAGTTGGGTGGAATTGCCAGAATTCCATGTCTTCCAATGGGATACCTGCGCGAGCCGCTAAGCCCATACCGTCGCCGGTATTAATAAATGCGTTAGTCGATGCATCCCAAATACGGCCCGCACCACCGGTTGCCAACATCACAATCTTGGCTTCCAAGATGTAAACCTGACCGGTTTCCATTTCAAGAGCAGTAACACCAACAACATCGCCAGCGTCATCACGAATCAAATCCAGCGCCAACCATTCAACAAAGAAGTTGGTTTTCGCACGCACGTTACGCTGATACAAAGTGTGCAACATTGCGTGACCAGTACGGTCAGCAGCAGCGCAAGCACGCTGTACTGGCTTCTCGCCATAGTTTGCAGTGTGACCACCGAATGGGCGCTGATAAATCGTGCCATCTGGATTACGGTCAAACGGCATACCAAAGTGCTCTAACTCATAAACGACTTTTGGAGCCTCACGACACATAAATTCGATCACGTCTTGGTCACCTAACCAGTCAGATCCTTTGATGGTGTCATAGAAGTGATAGTGCCAATTGTCTTCACTCATATTGCCCAATGAAGCACCGATACCACCTTGTGCAGCAACAGTATGTGAACGTGTTGGGAAAACTTTCGTTAGTACAGCAACATTCAAGCCGGCTTCAGCCAACTGCAATGATGCGCGCATACCAGAACCACCTGCTCCAACGATCACCGCATCAAAACGGCGGCGTGGCAATGATTTTTTAATTGCAGTCATCGAATTACACTTTCCACAAAATTTGAACGGCATAGGCCGCACAGGCTACAAGATACAAAACGGTCAACACTTGGAGTGTCAGACGAATGCTGACGGGTTTGATGTAATCCATCCAGATGTCACGCACGCCAATCCAAGCGTGGTAGAACAAGCTGATAAAGGCCAACAGTGTCAACAGCTTCATTACTTGACCGCTAAACAAGCCAGACCAACCCTCATAGGTGGCGCTGCCGGTGATGCAGTAGTCAACCAACAAAACAATCGTGAACACCACCATCACTATCGCAGTAACGCGTTGGATGATCCATTCTTTAAGTCCGTAGTGCGCACCTACAACTAAGCGCTTTGGTCCAATTTGATAAATAGGCATGAAATTTCCTTAGATGTTGTGCGCTTAGTACAAGCCGAATAATTTGAGACCCACCACTGCAGTCAGAGCGATGCCAACGAACAATACGACTATGGCCGAACGATTCGCTTCAGACTTCTCGACGCCGATTTCTAAATCAAGCAGGAGGTAGCGGATACCAGCACAGAAGTGGTGCAAGAAAGACCAAATCAAGCCAAGGCAAATAATTTTCACCAAGATATTGCCTGTAAAAGCCTGGAATTTTTGGTAGCTCAACTCAGAGGCAAGACTCTGATCAAAGAGATACAAAATAAATGGCAACATGAGGAACAAAGCTGCTCCACTGATGCGGTGAAGAATGGACACCTTACCAGCCCAAGGAAGGCGGTATTTAATTAACTGGGCTAGACCAATATTTCGATAAACCGGTCTGTCTTTTTTAACGTTTTGCTGTGAATCAACCATGGGCAATCTCTATCTTTAGGTGGAGGTTCAGTGTGGTTTTGTTGTATCGCAACATATTCTATTGGAAACCTTAGGGGTGTTGGGGATTTTTTGGCGTTTAAAGGGTCAAATTACTGGTTTTTACTGATGTGGCTCTCTTGGAAACTTAGTTCAATTTGTTTTCGTAATGCTGCTCTGTAGTGTCGTATCTAGCATGACGAATTTCTACTGGTTTATTCCCGTAGGTAAAAGCCACCCGCTCTACAGAAAGTAGCGGAGCACCGACCACAAGATGCAAATGCTTGGCCAAGACCTCGTCAGCAGCTACAGCTTTAATTTTTTCTTCAGCTCGAACCATATGTGTGGCGTACTGCCCCTCATAAAAGGCATACATCGGACCATGCCAAGCATTCAGCGCCTCAAGATCCAAACCTTTAAAACGGGTGCCAGGTAGCAAAATCTCTTCAAAAACAATGGGTTTGCCTGCAAAGCTCTGAACTCGGTCAATGTGAATGATGGGGTCGCCTGCCTTTAATTTAAGCAAATCTGCTACATAAGCAGTCGCTTTTGTAGCTTCGCAGGTCAAAAATTGATTGGTAAGGTGAAATTTTTCACCAGAATCTGGCGCCAAACGCAGAAAACGGTACTGCCAGTCGTCCTCTTGGTGGGTGGCCACAAAAGTGCCCTTCCCTTGGCGGCGGACCAACAAGTTTTGGGCAGCAAGCTCATCAATCGCCTTGCGAACAGTGCCTTGACTAACCGCATAACGGGCAGCAAGCTCCATTTCACTGGGAATAACCTCCCCCGGAAGCCACTCCGAAGCTTGCAAACTAGCCAAAATCATCGCCTTAATCTGTTCATACAGAGGGCTAAATGAGGCAATAGGCAAAGTCACATCAGACAAATTAACTCCAGGCCGCGTCAATTGGATAAAATTCTTGGTAATTCTAGTCTTATATAAGACATCATTGACAGTGTAAAGCTAAAGTCCCTACACTTGAATGGATAATAGAAAAGTTTTCGTTCATCAACCCTCTTAACCTTCTTCTGGAGTTATTAGTAATGGCAAAAGCCCCAATGCGTGTCGCCGTAACCGGTGCAGCCGGTCAAATCGGATATTCCCTTTTATTCCGTATCGCCAATGGCGACCTTTTGGGCAAAGATCAGCCCGTAATCCTGCAATTACTTGAGATTCCTGATGAAAAGGCTCAAAAAGCTTTAACTGGCGTCATGATGGAGTTGGAAGACTGTGCTTTCCCACTCTTGGCAGGAATGACAGCGCACTCTGACCCAATGACCGCTTTTAAAGACATCGATGTTGCACTTTTAGTTGGCGCACGCCCACGTGGCCCTGGCATGGAGCGCAAAGATTTGCTCTCAGCTAACGCACAAATTTTCACAGCACAAGGCAAAGCCTTGAATGCCGTTGCTAAGAAAACTGTAAAAGTATTGGTTGTTGGTAACCCAGCAAATACCAATGCTTACATTGCCATGAAATCTGCCCCAGATATTCCTGCGAAGAACTTCACAGCAATGTTACGCCTTGATCACAACCGCGCGCTCTCACAATTGGCTAACAAGTTGAACAAGCCAGTTGCTGATATTGAGAAATTGGTTGTATGGGGCAATCACAGCCCAACAATGTACCCAGACTATCGCTTTGCAACAATCGACGGCAAGTCTGTTAAAGATGCCATTAACGATGCAGCATGGAACAAAGACGTATTTATTCCTACTGTTGGTAAGCGTGGCGCAGCCATCATTGAAGCTCGTGGCCTTTCTTCTGCAGCCTCTGCAGCAAATGCGGCAATCGATCACATTCATGATTGGGTTCTGGGTACCAACGGCAAGTGGGTAACAATGGGTATTCCTTCCAAAGGTGAATACGGTATTCCTGCTGAAGTAATTTATGGCTTCCCAGTGGTTTGCGAAAACGGCGAATACAAGATGATCGAAGGTTTAGAAATCGATGCATTCTCCCGTGAGCGCATGACACACACATTGAATGAATTGCTCGAAGAACAAGCTGGCGTTAAGCACTTGCTCTCTTAATCCTCTTAGGAAATTTTGCACATGAAAAAGAATCTTCTCGCCATTAGCGTAGCACTTGCAAGCCTTCTGGGTACTGCAAGCGCCAGCGCTAATGAAGAAGTGATTACTTGGACTTGCCAGGAAAGCAAGCAGTTCAAAACTACTGGTAGCACTGAAAAAGTTCGCTTAACTTGGGAAGCTAAATCATATGATTTAGAGCGCCAAACCTCCCTACCTGGCAGCTTGCGTTACAAGAACACCAACTCTGGTTTTGACCTAGTGGTGTTAGGCAACAAAGCAATGTTATTTAACATTAAAGCAGGTGTGCGTCTTGCCGATTTCTGCCAAACAGCAGAAATGAAAGCTGGTAAGTTGCCCCACTTGTTTGCTGGTGCGGAACCTTTTGTGCAGAATTAATTTCTGAGATTGCATCAAATAAAAAAGCCGCTTCATTGCGGCTTTTTTATTGCTTAGCTTTTCTTGTTCGTCTGGTTTCGTTTCATTTCTTTTTGTTTCGTTTTTATCTCATCTCTTCTCTAATGAAATAAGGGCTGCTGTGATGGCGCATCATCCGGCATCTCAGCATGCACAGCCTCACCAGAGCGATCGGGGAATAACGGTGCACCGCAGTCATCACAGAGCTCGGGATCAAACAACATGGCATGACGGAACACATCATCCACTCCAGCATCATGCAAGGCATCACAAATCTTCTTGATTGGACTCTCATCATCCGCAAGATCATTCAAGGCATCGCTGGCTACACTTTCACGATCATATAACGGCCAGATCACCCCATACATTACCTCGGAGGAACCTTTGGCACTAAACGAAATTCGATACTCATCAGCCTGCTCTTCACCAAAAGCACCAACTACGCACGATAAGCCTGCAGGCAATATTCCGAGAGCACTTTCCAAGAAATTAACCGCTGCACGAATACTCAAAGGTCGCACATGCTTATCCGCCAAGCGACAATTTGTGAAATAGGCTTCTGGCAATAACAACTCAAACTCACACCCAGGCATTAAAGAAGCTATTGGCTCTTGCATTGCATTTTGCCAACCAATCAAACTTACGCCACGCTCTTGGCGCGCCGGTGGCTCAGCCTGCCAGCGGAAAATCGGCGAACCACTTGGTGCGCTTAAAGCCGCAATAATAAAACGTGGATCTGCTAAGACAGCAATGGTTTCTGACATATCGCGCAACTCAAGCTTGACTTCTTTTCCAGAGATAGCGGCAGTCGCTAAAGCTTCGGTCAATATGCGAGTTTGGCAATGTGAATGGGGCATTTGATCAATGCTGTAGAGCCAAGGAACAATTGCTAAGCGGGTATCCGTTGCTGCGATTGCAGCATGCAAAGCTTGTGCGGTGGATTCAATAATATTGGCAGGTAGTGGGCCCGATGGAATTTGATAGCGCGTGTGAGCAACAATCGGCATTGCCAATAACAACACATCCCACTCCTGCCCTTCATGCTCTAGCTTTAATGACTCTGCCAAGGTTTCTGCAATATCAGCAAGCACTTCAAAGGCAACCGTGTTAATTCGAAAGGTTTGATCTAGGGCGGCATCGATTACATTTTGATTCTGGCTCTTTAGAAGACGCATCAAGCGGACATTTAATCGCTCTTCCCAAAATCGATCTTCAATTTGACTGCCAGAAGCTGCCAAAGAAATGGCATCGGCCACCAACTTCTCTACTTCAGGAGAGTTGCGTTGTGATGATTTAGTACGATGTACGGCCATTATTTTCTTTCTGCCCTTCTAAATACTGGCTTATCTACTTTCGATTCTGCGGCATAGTATTTATACCCGTCCAGATTAAAACCTTTCAAGTCGGCTGGATCGGTAATGCGATTTTCCACAACATACCGAGCCATTAAGCCACGAGCTCGCTTGGCATAAAAAGAAATAATCTTGTACTTACCATCCTTAGCATCCTGAAATACGGGAGAAATAATTTGGCAATCCAACTCTTTAGGCTGAAGCACCTTGAAATACTCCTCAGAAGCCAAATTGAGCAGCACAGGCTTCTTTTGTTTTTCCAAAACGCTCTTGATGGAATCCGTGACACGATTCCCCCAAAAGGCATAAAGGTCCTTTCCTCTGGCATTTTTGAGTGCAGTGCCCATCTCCAAGCGGTAGGGCTGCATTAAATCCAATGGCTTAAGGGCGCCATAAAGGCCTGACAAAATCCGGATATGGTCTTGAGCAAACTTTACGGACTTCGCATCTAGGGTTTTGACATCAAAGCCATCGTAGACATCGCCATCAAAAGCATAAATGGCTGGTTTACTGTTTTCTTCGGTGAATTTCTTGGACCAATCCCGATAGCGACCCACATTCAGGGCAGCCAATTGATCAGATAAACCCATTAATTTAGCGATATCTTGTGGAGCCAATTTCTTGAGATCGGCAATCAGCTTTGCGGATTCTGAGACAAACTCAGGCAAGGTTGGTGCTTTGACCTTAACAGGGGTCTTGTAATCCAAGGATTTAGCAGGTGAAAGAACGATCAGCATGGCACAATTTGTTTATGTATTTTTACCATTCTAGCGACTACCGGATATATCCGCTTTAAAAGACTAATCATTACCCCTCCCCGCATGAGCCCACAAAAAACACCTTTATTTCCAAGTCGACTACCTAAGGTTGGGACCACCATCTTTACAGTAATGTCTGCTCTTGCTGCAGAGCATCACGCAATTAATCTTGGGCAAGGTTTTCCAGATTTTCCATGCGATCGAAAACTGATTGAGGAAGTAAACGCTGCCATGCTGGCAGATCGCAATCAATACCCGCCGATGATTGGCATTACAGAGTTACGTAATGGCATTAGCAAGAAGATTGAACGCATTTACAACCATCACTATGATCCTGACGCTGAGATCACAGTTACTGCAGGCGGAACGCAAGGTATTCTGACGGCAATACTCGCTTGCGTTAGCCCTGGTGATGAAGTCATCATCATCGAGCCGGCTTATGACAGCTATCGCCCTTCCATTGAATTGGCCGGCGGCAAAACGGTTGCCATCTCTTTGGAAGTGGTTCGCGATGAATCTGGGCAAGTGGCTTCCTATGAAATTCCTTGGGACAACTTAAAAAAAGCAATCAATTCCAATACCCGATTGATCATTATCAATACTCCACACAACCCTACCGGGATGATTTGGAGTAAGGCGGACTTAGATCAGCTCGCAGATTTAGTGCGAGATACTTCCGCATTAATCTTGAGTGATGAAGTCTATGAACACATGGTTTATGACGGCGCAAAGCATCACAGCGTTGCTTCTCACCCAGAACTGGCCGCTAGGAGTTTTCTGATTTCAAGCTTTGGCAAGACCTATCATGTCACGGGCTGGAAGGTGGGCTATGTAGCCGCCCCGCCTGCATTGACTAAGGAGTTTCGCAAAGTTCATCAGTTCAATGTCTTCACTGTCAATACGCCGATGCAATATGGCCTAGCTTGTTATCTATCGAACGCTGAACACTATTTAAATCTTCCCGCCTTTTATCAAGCAAAGCGAGATTTTTTCAAAGCAGGATTAGATAAGACTAAATTTAAATTACTACCTACTCCAGGCACTTATTTTCAGTGTGTTGACTACTCGGCATTAGATATTCCCCAGGCAAAATTTAATGAGGCTGACTTTTGTAAATGGTTAACAACTGAAATTGGGGTTGCCGCTATTCCAGTCTCCGCTTTTTATGAGCAATCTACCGAGTCTGGCGTGATTCGTTTTTGTTTTGCAAAGCAAGAACAAACCCTGTCTCAAGCACTACAGCGTTTACAAACTTTATAGAGGACAATATGGCTAACCAGAAACCTAGCGTAATCGATGTATATAGCTGGCCCACACCAAATGGTCACAAGGTTCATATCATGTTGGAAGAATGTGGCTATCGTTTGGGGAAAGAGTGGCTCGCACACCCGATTGATATTGGCGCAGGAGATCAATTCGCCAAAGCCTTTTTAAAAATTAGCCCGAATAACAAGATTCCAGCAATCGTCGACCCCAATGGTCCGGATGGCAAACCCATTAGCCTTTTTGAGTCCGGCGCAATTCTTCTGTATTTGGCAGGCAAAACTGGCAAGTTCCTACCCCAAGATACCCGTGGCAAGTACGAAGTACTGCAATGGCTCATGTTCCAAATGGGTGGTCTTGGCCCTATGCTTGGGCAAAACCACCACTTCCGCCTCTACGCACCTGAGAAAATCGAATACGCCATCAATCGCTACACTAATGAAGCCAAACGTATTTATGGGGTATTGGATAGGCAACTGCAAGATAATCCTTATATCGCAGGCAAATCCTATTCGATAGCGGATATTGCAATTTATCCATGGACTCGCAACTGGAAAAATCAAGGCATTGATATCCATGAGTATCCGCATTTCAAAAAATGGTTTGAAAAGATTGGTAAGCGACCAGCAGTAAAGCGCGGTTGCGAAGTATTAACAGCATTACGTAAACCCTTGCATGATGACAAGGCTAGAGAGCAGTTATTTGGTTCAACCCAGTATCAAAAAAGGAAATAAGATGAGTATTCAATCAGTAGGCGTCATTGGCGCAGGCACTATGGGCAACGGAATTGCTCAAGTCTGTGCGGTTGCAGGCCTTGATGTAGTTATGGTTGACATTAGCGAGGCCGCTGTACAACGTGGGCTTGAACAAATTAGCAAGAGCCTAGATCGTCTCGTCAAAAAAGAAACCTTAACGGTTGAGGCAAAAGATGCGGCACTTAAGCGCATCAAAGGCAGCACATCTTATGAGGATTTCAAGGGATTAGGTTTGGTGATTGAAGCCGCCACTGAGAATCAAGCAGTTAAAGAAAAGATTCTGAAGCAGGTGGATGAGATTGTCAGCAAAGACACCATCATTGCTACCAATACTTCCTCGCTATCTATTACCAAACTTGCAGCACTCGATTCCAACCCTGCCCGCTTTATTGGCATGCACTTCTTTAACCCACCGCCCCTGATGGCTTTGGTGGAAGTGATCCGCGGTCTGCAAACTAGCGATGCTACCCATGCCGCCATCATTGAAATGGCTAAGCGTGTTGGCAAAGAGCCAATCACCGTTAAAAACTCACCAGGCTTTGTAGTTAATCGCATTTTGTTGCCGATGATTAACGAAGCATTTTTTGTTTTGTCAGAGGGGCTTGCTAGCCCAGAAGATATTGATGCCGGTATGAAGTTAGGCTGTAACCAACCGATTGGGCCACTCGCTTTAGCAGATCTGATTGGTCTTGATACTTGCTTAGCAGTAATGGAAGTCTATTTTGAAAACTTTAGCGACTCTAAATACCGTCCTTGCCCACTTCTTCGCGAAATGGTTGCAGCAGGATATCTCGGCCGCAAAACTGGCCGTGGCGTTTATAGCTACGACAAATAACTTGATTCATACCTCATCAACTGTGAAGACTTCATTGTGAATCCCTTAATTGTGAATCCCATCTCTCCTCTCGTACGCAAACTTGGCTATGCTGGCCTCATTCCATTCATTGGCTTAGCCCTGTTGGTGCAACTAGCACCAACGCCCGTTAACTACTTAAGTGCCGAGTCTTTGGCAGGCTACGGGGCTGTCATTACATCCTTTATGGGTGCCTTACATTGGGGTGCGAACTTACACTTACTGGGTAAAGCCCCTGCGGGTGATCGCTGGGAAGACCGTAATGCTTGGATCTGGGGGGTTATTCCAGCCTTAGTTGCCTGGGTAGCGCTGCATATCTATATACCTGTTGGCTTGCTTATTTTGGCTTCCACCTTAGTGATTCAGCGCAATATTGATCAGAATACCTATCAATACTATTTTTCAGATGAAGCAACCCGCTCAGCATTCATGACCATGCGCAACCGCTTAACGTATATTGCTGCTGGATGCTTAACATGGGCATCCTTAGTCATTCTATTTATTCAAGCATGATGTAATGGGCAATCTTTTTGATAACGCACCGCCTCCGCCCCTAGCGGAATCCTTGCGTCCAAAAACGATTGAGGAAGTCATTGGGCAGACTCATCTACTGGCGAACGGCAAACCACTAAACCTTGCGTTTGCCTCAGGTAAGCCTCACTCAATGATTTTGTGGGGTCCGCCAGGCGTTGGTAAAACTACGCTAGCACGTCTCTCGGCGAAAGCATTTGATCGTGAGTTCATAGCTATCTCTGCAGTATTGGCTGGCGTTAAAGAAATTCGTGAAGCTATTGATCAAGCCCAGCAAAACATGGATCAGTATGGCAAACAAACAATCTTGTTCGTCGACGAGATCCACCGCTTTAATAAAAGCCAACAAGATGCCCTGCTACCCCATGTGGAATCAGGCTTATTTACCTTTATTGGCGCCACCACCGAGAACCCCTCATTCGAGGTGAACTCAGCACTGCTATCACGCGCTCAGGTCTACGTACTGAAGTCGTTAACCCCAGAAGAGTTAAAACTGCTCTTTGAGCGTGCACATCAGCATGCAATGCCTGAAGTGCAATTTGAATCTGATGCGATTGACACCCTCATCTCCAATGCTGATGGTGATGCACGACGACTTCTGAATTTAGTTGAGCAAGTGCACAATGCAGTACTGACACCTAATGCTGAAGTGACAGTGGTGAATCAACCATTTATCGAAAATTCTTTGAGCGCACAAGCACGACGCTTTGATAAAGGTGGCGATCATTTCTACGATCAAATCTCTGCTCTACATAAATCAGTGCGTGGGTCCAATCCCGATGCAGCTTTGTATTGGTTTTGTCGCATGCTTGATGGTGGTGCAGACCCACGCTATCTGGCCAGACGCATCATTCGTATGGCCTGGGAAGATATAGGTCTAGCAGACCCCAGGGCGATGCAATTAGCCAATGACGCAGCGCAGACCTATGAAAGATTGGGCTCCCCCGAGGGTGAGCTGGCACTCGGACAAGCGGTGGTTTATCTTGCGGTAGCCTCTAAGAGTAATGCCAGCTATAAGGCCTTTAATGCTGCGCGCGCTTATGTGGCAAATGATCAATCCAAACCCGTTCCCAATCATCTACGCAATGCGCCGACCAAACTGATGAAAGAGCTTGGTCATGGCAAAGCATATCGCTATGCACATGATGAACCACATGGGTATGCTGCTGGTGAATCCTACTTACCAGAGGGTATGAAAGAGCCGCATTGGTATGAACCCGTTGAACGCGGTCTAGAGTCTCAGATTAAAGAGAAGATGGCTTTCTTAAGAAAGCTTGATAAAGAGCATCAAAAAAAATAAATCGCGAGATAAAAAATAAGGTGATATGAGTACAAAGACTGCAGCCACTTTCTATTACGATATCGTCTCCCCCTTTGCTTATCTTTACATCAAGCAACGACAGCGCCTAGAAAAGAAGCTGGATATTAGGCCAGTGCCAATATTGTTGGGTGGTCTGCTTAGAGCCTCTGATAACAAGGGGCCTGGCGAAGTGGCAGCGAAACGCCCACACACCTATCAGTTTTGCGTTTGGCAAGCAGAAAAGCTTGGTATCCCTTTTCGCTTTCCTGAGCATCACCCATTTATGACTGTTGCTGCACAACGACTGTTGGTTGAACAGAATGCCGATTGGCAGATGGTTGGGTGCGCTTTTGATTATGTTTGGGTTGAAGGCAAAGATCCCAATCTATCTTGGCCAGAATTTTGCACTTACCTAGGCTTGTCTGCAGACACACCCAAACCTGAAGATCCAGAAGTAAAGGCTAAGTTGATTGCCAATACCAATCAAGCTAGAGCAGATGGCGCATTTGGAGTGCCCGCTCTTATCGTGAACCAGCATTGCTTTTGGGGTGTCGATACCATTGACTGGACCTTGGATTACCTTGCTAGACCTGGCATGTTTTCAGAGGCCTCTTATGCCTATGCCGGCAATGTACCCAATGGGCTAAATTGATAACTCCAGGCCGGTTTACCCGTAATATTGAGCAATACAATCTAACAAGTTATTTTATTAAGGAGTTCTCATGCGCAAGCTATTTGCCACGCTAGTTGTTGCCATTTCTTGCTTTACCAGCCAAGCCGCCTCTGCGGGGCCAAAAGTTGAATTCAAGACCACTATGGGTAATTTCGTAGTGGAGCTCGATGATGTGAAGGCACCCAAAACAACTGCCAACTTCTTAAATTATGTAAAGAGCGGTTTTTATAACGGCACGATCTTTCATCGCGTGATTGATGGTTTTATGATCCAAGGCGGTGGCTTTACTGCAGATTTGAATCAAAAGCCAACCAATGCTCCAGTGGTTTCCGAGGCGCAAAACGGTTTAAAAAACAATGCCTACACGATTGCGATGGCTCGCACGTCTGATCCTGATTCCGCAACATCACAGTTCTTTATCAACGTAAAAGATAATGCTGGCCTGGACTATCCCAATGCCATGGGTAATGGCTACACCGTATTTGGCAAAGTAATCTCTGGCACACAAACCATTGATGCCATTCGCAAGATACCAACGATGGTTGCACCAGCACCCCGTATGGGTAGGATGGCGGATGTACCAAGCAAGACTGTCACCATCGAATCCGCTACGATTCTGAAGTAAGTAGACATTCCTAGGTAAGCTGCGATGATTTTGCTTGACGATGCGCAAAGCACCGCAGCCTCACCGACTAGTCGTCTCTATGAAAATACGCACCAGTACTGGTGCGTCACCCCAAGTGGTGATCAAGCTGTTGATTTAGCAACTACACAAAAGTGCTTTGCTGAAATTTCCACAGCACTCTCGAGCGGCCAATTCGTTGTCGGTGCTTTTGCTTATGAACTCGGCAGGCAAATTCATCATCTTCCCCAAAGAGCCAATTTATCCACAGATCCCCATCCATTAATTGAAGCTTGGTCTTTCGCGAGCTTCAAAAAACTCTCCAAGCAAGAAGTTGATCATTTCATTGCAGAAAAAATTGCCTTATTTGACGAGTCACAGCGAAGCGCTGGTGTAGTTAATGTTCACGAATCTACATCTGAGGATCGTTTTGCTGCGGATATTGATGCAATTCAGGAATACATTCGAAGCGGTGATACCTATCAAATTAATCACACCTATCGGATCACGGGCAATATATATGGCGCACCACTCGCTCTATATAAGCGCTTAAGAGATCGACAGCCTGGAAGATTTGGCGCTTACATAGAGCATCAAGGTAATTTTTTATTGTCCCAGTCTCCTGAGTTGTTTATAGCGCGTGATGGAGACACATTAAAAGCGATGCCGATGAAGGGTACTGCTAGCGCTTTATCGACAGTAGCGAGCGCCCTATCTGATGACCCAAAGAATCAAGCAGAGAATGTCATGATTGTGGACTTACTGCGCAATGATCTAAGTCGCATCTCTTTGCCGGGAACCGTCTCTGTTCCAAACTTATTCCAAGTCGCCAGACATGGTGATGTATTGCAAATGACTTCCACCGTACAAGGCCAAATCAAACCAGATGTTGGTCTGTTTGATGTTTTTAATGCAGTCTTTCCCTGCGGCTCCGTCACGGGAGCGCCAAAAAAACGTAGCATGGAAATTATTCAGGAACTAGAGCCTAAAGATCGCGGCTATTACTGTGGCGCCTTGGGTTGGCTTGATCCCAACGGTGATTTTGCTTTTAGCGTACCGATTCGCACCGTTGAGATTGCCGAAAATAGTCAGTCACACGAATCTGCTTTCACCTTAGGTATCGGCGCTGGCATTACCAATGATTCCGATGCCACCCAAGAGTGGCAAGAGTGCCGCATTAAATCGGCTTTTCTCATGGATCTACCAAGCGCAACAGGTTTGTTTGAAACGATTGCGATATCTCATGGTGAGGCACTGCGGTTACAGGAACATCTAGATCGGATGCAAGCTTCTGCCCGCTCCTTGAGGATGACTTTCAATCCCGAGGCTGCCAAGAACTTCATTGCGAGCACTTGTGCAACGCTAGACAAAAACTTGTCCTATCGATTAAGACTTGATCTTGCGCCTCATGGAGAGCTTTCTGTTGCAACTACTGCCATTCACCAAATAATGGATCCCGTCAAAATATTTTGGGCCAAAGACATTCTTGAGGGCAACACCACGATGTTTTCAGGGGATCCTTTGTTGCGCCACAAAATTAGCAACCGTGCCCTATACGATCAGGCCTGGCAAGAAGCTGTAAAGCTCGGGGGTTTTGACGCTGTATTCTTAAATGAGCAATGCTTTGTCACTGAGGGTGGTAGAACTAGCATTTTTATCAAACCTCAAGGTAGTGCTGAGTGGCTTACCCCACCGCTTTCGGCGGGACTTCTACCTGGAGTCATGCGTGCAGCCCTACTGGCTGACCCTACTATGAATGCCCGCGAAGCAAACCTGACTATTGATGATGTTGCAATGGCAGAAGAGATTATTCTTAGCAATGCCCTGCGAGGCGCCATCAAGGCCTATTTTTAGAAAGTCAGTATGAAGTTTTGCCCTAACTGTGCCGCTGTATTGACAATCAAAATTCCAGCGGATGATTCTCGAGAGCGTCATGTCTGCGATGCCTGTGGCAGCATTCATTATCAAAATCCCCGCAACGTTGTGGGCAGCATCCCGGTGTTTGGGAATCAAATTCTCTTGTGTCGACGTGCAATCGAGCCACGCTATGGATTTTGGACGCTCCCGGCAGGATTTATGGAATTAGGCGAAAGCACCAGTCATGGCGCTGCACGTGAAACTTTAGAAGAAGCAGGTGCCACAGTAGAGATTGGCCCGCTTTACTCATTATTAAACGTACCTCATGCAGAGCAGGTACACCTGTTTTACCTTGCTACGATGCAAACGCCAGAGTTTTCTGCCGGCGAAGAAAGTCTAGAGGTTGCACTTTTTCATGAAGATGAGATTCCATGGAGTGAGTTAGCCTTCCCCACTGTTAAGCAAACTCTCGAATGGTTCTTTGCAGATCGCGCTGCCGGCCTTTTGGAGTCTGGGAAAGAATTTCATGTTCGCAGTCGCGATGTTTTGCCATCTGAACGCATTTGAGTCAACATGAGTCAGATCTCTTGGTTAGGACCTCAGGATCCTTTTCCAAACCCCCTCATCGAGGCGGATCCCGATCCCAGCGTTCCTGGATTAATTGCTGTTAGCGAACGGATCTATCCAGGGCAACTTGCTCGCGCTTATCAACAAGGTATCTTTCCTTGGTACTCCGATAATCAACCCATCCTCTGGTGGTCACCAGACCCCCGGATGGTATTAAAGCCCAATGAATTTAAATGCAGTGAGTCCTTGCGAAAAATCATCCGCTCCTTTACTCAAAACTCACCGTCGCAAATTGTGGTGGATGACGATTTTGGCGCTGTTATCCGCTCTTGCGCTACCAGCACTCGAAAGAATCAAGATGGCACATGGATTACCCACGAAATTATGGATGCTTACACTGCACTTCATGAGCAAGGATATGCTCACAGTATTGCGGTGAGAGAGGATGGCCAGTTAACAGGTGGTCTGTATTGCGTCAATTTTGGCGGCATGGTATTCGGAGAATCCATGTTTAGTCGCAAGGCGAATGCTTCCAAAATTGCATTAGCCGCACTGAGCGCCTGGTGCCTCCAACTCGGGGTTTCAATGATTGACTGTCAGCAAGAGACAAGCCACCTCCTATCATTAGGCGCAACCCCAATACCTAGGCAAGCTTTTTTAGAACAACTGCAAACATCCATAAATCAAACTAATATTGACAAATCCTGGACTTTTGACAAATCTATTTTGCATCACTGGATATGACTCAGCTTAAAGAACTTCCCTTAACCACTCTGCAGTTTTATGCAACTGCTCCCTATGCTTGCAGCTATTTGCCGAACAAGACTGCACGCTCACAAGTAGCTACACCCTCACACCTCATTCATGCAGATGTGTACAGTGATTTATTGAATGCAGGATTTAGACGAAGCGGCTTATATACTTATCGACCATATTGTGATGAATGCAAGGCTTGTATTGCCACACGCATTTTGGTGAATCAATTTGTGCCTTCACGCAGTCAACGTCGAGCCCATAAAAAACATGCAGGTCTAGAGGCCTTTGTACTCAATCTTGGTTACCAAGAAGAGCACTACCAACTCTATCAACGCTATCAGGCTGAACGTCATGCAGGTGGCGATATGGATAGCGACGATCAAGATCAATACATGCAGTTCTTACTGCAAAGTCGTGTGAACTCCCGTATTGTTGAGTTTCGGGATGGCCCGCATGATCCCCATCCAGGTCGTTTGCGCATGGTCAGCATGATCGATATTCTGGAACAGGGTATATCGTCGGTATATACCTTCTACGACACCTCTGAGCCTACTGCGAGTTATGGAAGTTACAGCATCTTGTGGCAGATAGAACAAGCCCGCATATTAAGCTTGCCCTACCTTTACCTTGGCTACTACATCAAGGAAAGCGACAAGATGTCATACAAGGTGAAATACCAACCTATGGAAGGCTTGATTGATGATCATTGGCAACCGCTGTCTGAGTCATAATATCCATCCATGATCGATCGTTACTCCCTCCTACGCCCTTGGCTCTTTTGCCTGGATCCAGAAAATGCCCATAATCTCACTCTCAGCAATTTGGATCGCGCAGAGCGTTGGGGATTGTTAGAGCGCTTAGTTACCAAGCCCATTAAAGATCCCCAAATAGTTTGCGGCATTGAGTTTCCAAATCCAGTGGGATTAGCTGCAGGACTGGACAAAGACGGCAAACATATTGATGCACTTGCCGCACTCGGGTTTGGATTTCTTGAAATCGGCACCATTACTCCAAAACCCCAACCTGGCAATCCTAAGCCACGAATGTTCCGTCTTCCAGAAGCCCAAGCAATCATTAATCGCATGGGATTTAATAATGATGGCGTAGATGCTTGCGTAGCGAGAGTGCGTCGTTCAAAGTTTTGGCAAAGCGGTGGTGTGCTTGGATTGAATATTGGCAAGAACGCCAGTACACCTATAGAAGAGGCTTCACGTGACTATGTTTTAGCGATGGAGGCAGTCTATGAAATTGCTACTTACATTACTGTCAACATCTCTTCTCCAAACACCCAAAACCTACGCGCCTTACAAGGCGAAGAAATGCTCCGCGAATTGCTGGGCAGCTTGGATGCAGCACGCAAGCGTTTAAGCGACCGCTATGGTGTACGCAAACCTTTGTTTCTGAAGATTGCACCGGACTTAGATCATGACGATATCAATCTCATTGCTGACCTTCTGATGGAGTTTGGTATGGATGCGGTCATTGCCACCAATACAACCATTGCACGAGATGCGGTACAAGGCATGGAGCATGGAACAGAAACTGGCGGCCTATCAGGTGCACCTGTGCGTCATGCTTCGAATGTCGTGATTAAAGCTTTAAAGGCAAGACTAGGCAATCAGCTACCTATTATTGGCGTAGGCGGCATCCTCAGCGGTATCGATGCGCGTGAGAAGATCATGGCAGGCGCTAGCCTTGTTCAACTCTATAGCGGACTCATCTATCGTGGCCCAGACCTCGTGAATGAATGTGCCAAAGCCTTAAGACAGCCTTAAGGCAGCACTAAGGCAGCACTAAGGCAGCACTAAGGCAGCACTAAGCTAGATTCAGCACCAATACAATTTGCTGTTGTAGGTTTATAAAATGGGATTTCATAATATGCAATCTCATTGGAAATCGCTACAATACGGGCTATGAGCACCAGCAAAACCATCAAAACCCCAAAATCTACTGGTGAAGTAGGAAAAACTGCTATCCAGGTAGTGGAGCGCATGATGAATTTGCTCGATGCCCTTGCCGTTCAAGAAGAGTCTAGTAGCCTGAAGAACTTAGCTGAAATTACAGGTCTTCACCCCTCTACTGCCCACCGCATTTTGAATGACATGGTTGCCTGTCGATTGGTAGAGCGTGGGGATGGCGGCGCTTATCGTCTGGGCCTAAAACTTTTGGAATTGGGAAACTTGGTAAAGGCTCGCCTTTCTGTTCGTGAAGCCGCTCAACTTCCAATGCGCACCCTTCATAAACTTACCGGTGAAACTGTGAATTTATCGGTTCGCCAAGGTGATGAAATCGTCTATGTTGACCGCGCCTATAGCGAACGCTCTGGTATGCAGGTAGTTCGCGCCATTGGCGGTCGCGCACCACTTCACCTCACCTCTGTTGGCAAACTATTTTTAGCGAGTGATGATCCTAGCCAAGTACGCGCTTATGTCACTCGCACTGGCTTATCAGGTCATACACGCAATAGCATTACCGAACTTGGCAAACTCGAAACAGAGCTCAATAACGTGCGTAAAGTCGGCAGTGCTCGTGATGATGAAGAATTAGAGCTGGGCGTAAGCTGCTTAGCTGCCGCCATTTTGGATGACACTGGAAAATTAGTTGCTGGCTTATCTTTGAGTGCGCCAACCGATCGCATTCAGGCAGATTGGCTACGCGCCCTTCAAGAAACTGCCCTACAGATATCCAAGGGCATGGGCTTTAAACCCAAATCTGCCGAGCCTGGCTCAGCAAGCTAGTTAGCTCAGCTTACATCAAGCGACGGATCGGCTGCGCACCAGAAGGCATACGCTCATACCAATCGCGCACACGCACAGCGTCTGCAAAACGTGATTGCGTTCCAACAGAGTCCAAGAAAACCAACAGCAATGGTGTGTTGTTCACTCTAGCTTGCATTACTAAACATTTACCAGCGGCATTAATAAAGCCAGTTTTCTGGAGGCCGATATTCATATCACCGGAGCGTACTAAGCGATTGGTGTTGAGAAACTTCTGCGGACGTTTCGCAATCACCATAGTTAAATCTGGCCAGGTTGAAAACTCCCGAATCATTTTGTATTGATAAGCAGCATTCAACATCCTTGTTAGATCTTCCGCAGAGGCAACGTTCTCACTCATGAGTCCGGTAGGATCGGCAAAATGAGAGTGGTCCATGCCCAATTCTTTTGCCTTACGATTCATCGCATCCACAAACGCAGGGATGCCGCCTGGATAATTTCTTCCCAAGGTATATGCGGCCCGGTTCTCAGAGGACATGAGCGCCAAGAGCAATGCCTCTTCTCTGGTTAAAACTGTGCCGCCAGCTAAACGGGATGTGCGATAGATATGCACGTCGTCTGCATTAATGACCAATGTTTCATCTAAAGGTAACTTAGAGTCCAACACCACCATCGCTGTCATTAACTTGGTAATAGAGGCAATCGGTAAACTCACCGATGGGTTCTTTTCAAAATACACTTCTTTGGTATCTTGATTAACAACCATGGCTACGCTAGATTTGAGACTGAGCTCATCGTGCTGACCACGCAATCCCAATGCAGTAGCAAGAGATGGTCTCGCAGGAATGATGGGTTCTGCTGAACGCGTTACTGTAACGCGAACAGTTTTGGGCTTCTTGGCAGATTTTGTAGATGTCTTAGTAGTTGCTTTGGCGGGAGTTTTAGCGGTCTGCTTATCTTTAGTAGAGGCAATAGCGGGTGTATTAACTAAGGTGCTAACTACAAAAAGTGTCCCTAAGGCAGCAAGCCAAAATCGATTCAAACGCATCCCAAAATACCTTCCAAAACTTTCAACATACGGAATGATAATTAATTTCCTAAGACATGACGGTTTTATTCGCCCCAAACTAGGTAATTCATCCCACTAAATAAACTTTAAACGGCTTACCCTACTCCGCAATCGTCGCCACTGTATTGGCCTGACGGGCATTTACTAGCACCACGCCCGTCATCGTCAAGCACAAGCCCACCGCCATTAATAATGTAAATGGCTCATCAAACATCAACCAAGCCATTGCTGCAGTTGTCGGTGGCACTAAATAGAGAAAGCTGGTGACTTTAGTTGCAGCCCCCTTGCGAATCATCATAAATAGCAAGCTGATGGACCCAATTGATAACGGGAAGATAGCCCACAGCAAAGCACTAATAACGGATGCATTCCAAACCATCTCTCCCGACTCGAATAAATACATGCAGATAAAGCAGAGTACCGCTGACACACCAAACTGAATGGATGAGCCAGCGCGTAGGTCAAATACGGGACAATATTTCTTCTGATACAAGGTGCCAAAGGTAATCGAGAGCAATCCAGCAAATGCGAGTATGTAACTTGCAAAAGGAATATGTGCAAAGCCGATTTTTTCAGCAACGACCAAGGCGACGCCAGCAAATCCAAATCCCAGGCCAATCCATTGGCGAGGAGTTACCTTTTCTGAAATCCAGGCGGCGAACCAAGCAGTCACGATTGGCTGAAGCCCCACAATGATTGCCACGAGCCCAGCCGTCATTCCCAATCTGACAGCAAACCATACGCCTAGCAAATACCCAAACTGGAGCAACATGCCGGCAACGGCGATGTGCTTGATTTGAGACCAACTAGGCCAAGTAATTCTCCACACCAAACTGAGGGCTGCCATGGCGGCTAAAACACCCGTAAAACGCCAAAATAAGAAGGTTGCCGGCTCTACATAGGGCATGGCCAGACGCGCAATGACAAAGCCAGTGCTCCAAATAAGTACAAATATCGGGGCAATGGCATTGTCTAATGAAAGCTTCATGGATAACTTACTGAAAATATTGAGAATTTTACTAAGAGTTCAATTTTAGGCTCTTTTCACGTTTGACCTTCTTAGATCCATCACGCGCAACTTATGCTGCAACGCAATATTTAGCTCATATAATGCTGCCAAAGGGAGTACATTAGAGAAAAGTACACAAGCAAAAGACCAGTCAAACGGAAAGAGATAAAGATGAACTTAACCCCAGAACAAATTGCAGCCGCACAAAAAGCAAACTTAGAAACCTTGAGTGGCTTAACCAATCAAGCTTTGCAAAGTATTGAAAAATTGGTTGAGCTCAACATGCACATTGCCAAACAAAGCTTGAGCGATAGCATGAATAGCGCCAAGAAAGCGCTGGAAGTTAAAGACATTCAGCAATTGCTTGCTCATCAAGCTGAAACTGTGCAGCCGATGGCAGAAAAAATTATGGCTTATAGTCGTCATTTATATGAATTGGCCCACGAGACTCAAAATAGTTTCACCCAGTCTGCTGAAAAAGAATTTCAAGCAGGGCAAAAGAAAATCAACTCATTGGTGGAAGAGTGGACTAAGAATGCGCCAGCTGGCTCTGATGCAGCCGTGCAAGCTATGAAACAGGCTATCGCTTCTGCAAACAATGTGTTTGAAACTAGTCAAAAGGCGGTGAAGCATGCAGTTGAAGTTGCGCAAACCAATCTCAACACCGCAACTGAAACCGTATTAAAGGCTGCTGATACCGCCAGTAAATCCGGCAAGAAGAAATAATCTCAAAAGAAACTTAAGCGAACCCGCTTGAATGCAAAAGCCCCGATGACTCGGGGCTTTTACTTTTGCACCGCCAATATTTCTTAACTACTTAAGATTTCTTTTTTACTGGTGGCAAGTCGGTGCAATGACCATGCGCCGCTTCAGCAGCTAGACCAACCGATTCACCGAGAGTGGGATGGGGATGTATTGTTTTACCAATATCCACTGCATCGGCACCCATCTCGATAGCCAAACACACTTCACCAATTAAATCACCGGCGTGTGTACCAACAATACCGCCACCGATAATGCGATGAGTAGTAGCATCAAAAATCAGCTTCGTGAAACCTTCATCACGACCATTGGCAATGGCACGTCCACTGGCCGCCCATGGAAATAAACCTTTCTCATAAGCGATTCCCTGCGCCTTACACTGCTCCTCTGTCAAACCAGCCCAAGCTACCTCAGGATCTGTGTAGGCAACTGATGGAATTTGTTTCGCATCAAAGTAGGATTTTTCACCAGCAGCAACTTCAGCAGCAACGTGACCTTCATGCACTGCCTTGTGAGCCAGCATTGGCTGACCAACCAAGTCGCCAATGGCGAAAATATTAGGCACATTGGTACGCATTTGTTTGTCAACCGGAATAAAACCGCGATCATCGACTTGAACACCCGCTTTATCAGCATCAATCTTTTTGCCATTCGGTGCGCGACCTACCGCAACCAATACCAAGTCGTAGGTTTGCGGTTCTGCTGGAGCATTTTCACCTTCAAAGCTTACTTGTATGCCATCGGGTTTAACTTCAGCCTTGGCAGCGCGGGTCTTGAGCATGATTTTTTCAAATCGTCCGGCATTGAACTTCTCCCAAACTTTTTCTAAATCACGATCAGCACCAGCCATAAGGCCATCCATCATCTCAGCGATGTCGATGCGCGAACCGAGTGTGCTGTATACCGTTGCCATCTCCAAACCAATAATGCCACCACCAATAACGAGCATTCTCTTTGGAATACTCTTGAGCAGTAATGCGCCAGTGCTATCCACAATACGTGGATCTGCTGGCAAGAAAGGTAATTTAACGGGTTGACTACCTGCAGCAATGATGGCCTTCTGAAAACGCACCACTTCTTTTTTGCCGGTGAGATCCTGACCTGAACCGTCAGTTAGCTCAACCTCGACATGGTTTGCATCCAAAAACTTACCTAGACCACGCACCACTTTCACCTTACGGGCTTTTGCCATACCAGCCAGTCCGCCCGTTAATTTGGCAATCACAGATTCTTTGTAAGCACGCAATTGATCGATCTCAATCTTGGGGGCGCCAAAAGTAATGCCGTGCTTAGCCATGGTTTTGACTTCATCCATGACTGCGGTGGTATGAAGTAATGCTTTTGATGGAATACAACCCACGTTCAAGCACACACCACCTAAAGTCGGATAGCGCTCTACTAATACGGTATTCATGCCCAAATCAGCACTACGGAACGCTGCACTGTAACCACCAGGACCCGCACCAAGCAGCAGCATTTCACACTCATGATCAACCTTGCCGCTGTACTGCCCCGCCACTGGTGCAGGAGCCGCTGTCATTGTTGGCACTGCTGGTGTTGGCGCAGTTGATGTGACAGGTTTTGCTGCTGGAGCCGGAGCACTCGCTTCAATTTCAGCGATCACAGAACCTTTGCTGACCTTATCCCCGAGTTTGATTGCAATGCTAGTAACGGTGCCTGCAGCATCTGCTGGCACTTCCATTGTGGCCTTGTCGGATTCAAGAACCAATAACGGCTGTTCTTTTTCAATCACGTCACCAACCTTAACCAGCACTTCAATCACCGGCACATCTGAATAGTCTCCAATATCTGGAACGAGAATCGTTTGCTTAGCCATAGACCCCCCTTACAGACTAGCGCGACGGAAGTCGGCCAAGAGCTGAGCTATGTACACATTGAAACGCGTAGCCAAAGCACCATCAATCACGCGGTGATCTGCAGACAAAGATAATGGACAAATCAGTCTTGGGACAAATTGCTTGCCATCCCAAACTGGTTTCATGGCAGCCTTGCTAACACCCAGAATAGCTACCTCAGGCGCATTCACAATCGGCGAGAAATACGTACCACCAATACCGCCTAGAGATGAGATCGTAAAGCTAGCGCCTTGCATTTGATCTGGCTTTAACTTGCCATCCCGAGCGAGCGCCGCTAAATCAGAGGTTTCTTTCGCTAACTCAAAGATGCCTTTCTTATCTGCATCCTTAATCACAGGTACAACCAATCCTGTTGGTGTATCTGCCGCAAAACCAATATTGAAGTATTTCTTCAGAATCAGATCATCGCCATCCAAAGAGCTGTTGAACTCAGGATATTTCTTCAGCGCTGCTACAGCGGCTTTCATTAAGAAAGCGAGCATGGTAATTTTGATGCCCTTCTTCTCGTTCTCTTTATTCGTGAGAACACGGAATGCCTCTAAGTCAGTAATGTCAGCGTCCTCGTGGTAAGTCACGGCAGGAATCATCACCCAGTTGCGACCCAAATTGGCTGCAGTGAGTTTCTTAATTCGATTTAATGGCTGACGCTCAATCTCACCAAACTTCGTGAAATCCACTTTCGGCCAAGGAATCAAATTGAGGCCGCCTAAGCTACCGCCACTAGATGCTGCCGCAGAGCTTGCAGCTCCGCTACTCATGGCCGCCTTCACAAATGCTTGAACATCTTCCTGCGTGATCCGACCCTTTGGTCCAGACCCTTTGACTTGCGCAATGGTCACACCGAGCTCACGCGCAAACTTGCGCACAGATGGGCTTGCATGGCTCACTGCTGCATCCACTGGAGCAGGTGTACTGCTAATGGGAGGCGGTGCTGGTGCACGTGCAATTGGAGGTTCAACCGGTTTGCTTGCTGAAGCGGCTGGAGATGCTGCAGGTGCGGTGGCAGGAGCCGTTGCAGATCCTGATGCCCCACCTTCCAAGATCACAACTACCGATCCTTCGGAGAGGTTATCACCTACCTTGACCTTAACTTCTTTGACGATGCCGGAGTGTGATGAAGGAACGTCCATAGTGGCTTTATCAGACTCAAGAACAACAATCGATTGCTCTTTCTCGACCTTGTCACCTGCCTTGACTAAGACTTCAATGACTGGAACATCTTTGTAATCACCAATATCGGGAACCTTAATTTCAATAGGTGAGCCGCCAGTGCTTGCAGGTGCTGCAGCAGATGCACTGACCGCAGGCGGTGGTGCTGAAGCTGCAGGCGCTCCCGCGCCCTCTTCTAAAGTAATCACCAGTGATCCCTCAGAAAGGTTGTCACCCACTTTAACTTTGACTTCTTTAACGATGCCGGAGTGCGATGAGGGAACATCCATAGTGGCTTTATCAGATTCAAGCACCACAATGGATTGCTCTTTCTCGACCTTGTCACCCGCCTTGACTAAGACTTCAATGACCGGCACATCTTTATAGTCACCGATATCCGGGACTTTGATTTCAATTAGTTGACTCATAGTATTTATCTCTTATCAAACCATCATCGGGTTTGGTTTAGTAGTGTCGATGTCATATTTCTTAATCGCTTCAGCCAACTTAGAGCGATCAAGCTGACCAGAGTCAACCAACGATCTCAAAGCGGTGAGAACTACCCAACGGCGATCTACTTCAAAGAAGTCACGAAGTTTTTCACGGGTATCAGAACGACCAAAGCCGTCAGTGCCTAACACTTCATAGCGACGACCCATGTGCTGAATCGCTGGACGAATCTGCTCTGCGAACAAACGAACATAGTCGGTAGCAGCAACGATTGGCCCGGAGGTATCTTTCAAGCACTTCTCCACATGAGATAAGGCTGGCGCAGCAGTTGGGTTCAGTAAATTAGCGCGGTGAACCGCAGTCCAATCACGGCCTAACTCAGTGAAACTTGGGCAACCCCATAAATCAGAAGCAATGCCCCAATCTTTATGGAGAATCTCGGCAGCTTCAATCACCTCACGGAAGATGGTGCCAGAACCTAAGAGTTGTACACGTAGCGATGCCTTGTCGTCTCCAACAGACTTCAACTTGTACATACCTTTAATAATGTCTTTTTCTGCGCCCCTAGGCATTGCTGGATGAGCATAGTTCTCGTTCATCAACGTAACGTAGTAATACACGTCTTCCTGAACTTCCAACATGCGACGCATACCATCTTGAATTACTACAGCCAACTCAAATGCGAATGTAGGGTCATAGCTAATGCAGTTTGGAACTGCACCGCTCCAGAGATGGCTATGACCATCTTCATGTTGCAAGCCCTCACCATTCAAAGTAGTTCTGCCGGCAGTACCCCCCAGCAAGAAACCACGACTACGCATATCGCCTGCTGCCCAAGCCAAGTCACCAATACGCTGGAAACCAAACATCGAGTAGAAGATATAGAAAGGCAGCATTGGGACGCCGTGGGTAGAGTAAGAAGTTGCAGCGGCGATCCAATCACACATACCACCAGCTTCGTTAATACCCTCTTGCAAGATTTGACCAGTCTTATCTTCTTTATAGAACATCAATTGATCATGATCTTCTGGTGTATACAACTGACCCAATTGATTCCAAATGCCGAGTTGGCGGAACATGCCTTCCATACCAAAGGTACGAGATTCATCTGGAACAATAGGTACTACACGCTTACCCAAAACTTTATCGCGCACAACCGTATTGAGCATGCGTACGAATGCCATGGTTGTTGAGATCTCGCGACCCTCTGTAGTAGCTTCTAGCAAAGGAGCAAAAACATCGAGTGCTGGCACAGGCAGACTTTCTGCCTTCATACGACGTTGTGGCAGGTAGCCACCTAATTCTTGACGACGCGCCTTCATGTACTCCAACTCTGGACTACCTTCGGCAAATTTCACCAAAGGCATTTCATCTAATTGCTCATCTTTTACAGGAATCTCAAAGCGATCGCGGAAACGACGGACGTCATCGGCGTTCATCTTCTTGGCTTGGTGGGCAATATTCATAGCCTCTCCAGAGCCTCCCATGCCATAACCTTTAATGGTGTGGGCCAAGATCACTGTTGGCTGTTCTTTGTGATTTACCGCCGCATGAAATGCTGCAAAAACTTTATGAGGATCATGACCACCGCGATTGAGTTGCCAGATTTCATCATCACTCCAGTCGCTCACTAAAGCTTTTAATTCTGGGGTATTAAATACGATCTCGCGAACATAAGCGCCATTCTTAGACTTCATGGTTTGATACTGACCGTCAACAATTTCGCCAAGGCGCTGCATCAAGATGCCTTTTTTGTCGCGGGCAAATAAAGCATCCCACTGACCGCCCCACACTACTTTGATGACATTCCAACCTGCGCCACGGAATTCACTCTCAAGCTCCTGAATGATTTTTCCATTACCGCGCACTGGCCCATCTAAGCGCTGCAAGTTGCAGTTAATAACAAAAATAAGGTTGTCGAGCTTTTCACGACCGGCCATGCCAATTGCGCCCAACGATTCTGGTTCGTCGGTTTCACCATCACCCAAGAAGGCCCAGACTTTGCGACCTTGCTCCTGAATAAATCCACGATCAGTCAGGTACTTCATAAAGCGCGCTTGATAAATGGCCATAATTGGGCCAAGACCCATCGACACTGTTGGGAACTGCCAAAAATCTGGCATCAACCATGGATGTGGGTAACTAGAGATTCCTTTACCGCCCACTTCTTGACGGAAGTTATTAAGCTGACCCTCTTCAAGACGGCCCAACATATATGCACGCGCATAAACACCCGGCGCCGAGTGTCCTTGAACAAATATCAGATCCCCGCCATGCTCAGGAGATGGGGCGTGCCAGAAATGATTAAAGCCAACGTCATACAAAGTAGCTGCTGACTGGAATGAAGAAATATGCCCACCAACGTTGGTGTCTTTATTAGCACGCAGAACCATTGCCATTGCATTCCAACGCGTGTAGGAACGAATGCGATGCTCTACATTTTGGTCACCGGGTAAGCGTGCCTGGTTTTCAACAGGGATGGTATTGATATAAGGAGTCTCTGCATGGAAAGGCTGCACTACTCCGTTAACCCTCGCATGAGAAATTTGCTGATCAATCAGATAGGCCGCTCTCTCAGGACCCTCGTTGCGAATCACGCCATCAAGCGCTTGCAACCATTCTTGAGTCTCCCCCGGATCCACATCCTGGGCATTCTGTTTACCTAATACTTGGTCTGGAACTGCGGCCATCTTTTGTCTCCAATGAATAGTGCTTAATTTGTCATTAACTCTATAGGCAATATTCTAGGAAGGTATATGGGTGTAAACAAGCAATTTTCCACATAATGATAATATTTCTCATAATGTGGTATTTTATTGCGCTGCAAATAGAAAGAATGTCTAATCTAAAAAACCATTCAATAGGGGTGCTATAGGGCAAAATGATCGGTGTTCATGAAAAAAACAGCCCTTTCCAGATTAATCCTTAGCCCGATTCAGTGGTTCCGCAAAATACGCGGATTTAGGCTGGTTTACACCCCTCTACTCGCCATTGTTCTCTTCACAGCAGTCATGGGCATTATTTTGGGGACGCTGCATTTACAAGAAAAGAATCAGCAAGAGGCCGCGCTATTCAGAGAGCTCTCGTTTGCTAAGCAACGGATTCAAACGCGCTTTGCTAGCAATCTTGATGCACTGACAACGATCAACCGAGAAGTAGCAGCAAGTGAGGATCAGGCCAAACTCAAGCAAATTGCGCGAGAGCAAGCAGATGAGCTAGTTAGCAACAATCATGAAGTAATCAAAATCATTTGGCTCAACAACCTGAGTCAGCGTCAGTGGGTAGCTCCTACTGAAACCAACAAGACGGACTGGATTACCAAAACCCAAAATGATCAACTCATTAACTCCAGCCTAGCTTCCACAATTGAACTCAGCAGAGTCACTAGTCGAGCTGCTTTCAGCCCATTTATTTCTCTCAACTTACCTGGTGATGAGCCGATTTCTGCGGAGAGAAAAATCGTCTTTTGGCAAGTGGTGCCAAACATCATTAGCGGAGAAATTGTTGGTTATTTGGCAGCGCTCTACACCACCCAAGGCATACTGGACATCATCCCTGGAGACCTCAAGTCCTATTACCGCTTTACCCTCATCACCGACAACGAAAAGGTGTTGGCTATCTCTTCGGATAAAGGCACTCCCAAAAGAGCATTCAGCAACCAGACTAGTTTAGATATCGGTGTTTTAAGCCCAAATATCACTTTACGAATTGACACCTACCCTCCTCCCACCAACCTTACCTTCAGGATGTTGATTGGCGTTGTATTGGGCTTGTGTGTATTCGTTATTTGGAGCCTTTGGTCCGTGCTCAAACAAATGCAGGTTCGCCAAGAGGCGGAGGCTAGCTTGCGTACCGAGACCAGCTTTCGTAATGCCATGGAAAACTCTACTCCTGTAGGCATACGTGCTCACGATATGCAAAAGCGCATTACCTATGTGAATCGCGCTTTTTGTGAAATGACAGGCTGGTCTTCCGAAGAGTTAATGGGTCTCACCCCACCGTTTCCATTCTGGCCCGACAGCAGGCGAGATGAGCTCATTGAGAAAATGAATCGAGCCTTGCAATCTGGCATCAGCGACGGCATGAAGATCGGCATTGAGGGCGCAATCTTAAAACGCGATGGCACCCTAATCCAAACACGTACCTTTATTGCCCCCTTGATCAACGAAAAAGGCAAACAGACTGGCTGGGTCACTTCACTGATTGATATTTCTGAGCCTAAAAAGATTCGTGAAGAATTGGCTGCTTCGCAAGAACGTTTCACAACCGTTCTAGAAGGTTTAGATGCTGCCGTCTCCGTTGTATCACTTGAGACAGACGAGCTCCTTTTTGCAAACCGCTTCTATCGGGAAAATTTTGGCAATGACTCTAAAGGCCACTTTCAGTTAGCACAGCAAGAAAAGAAAATCGACACTCTGCATAACATTGCACAAGACTTTCAAGATTACATTCACGATGGCATTCCGACTTCATTCCTCTATCAAGAGTCGGAGTCTGAAGATATTCAATTGACTGATGGTAGCAATAAATGGTTTGAGGTAAGGCGCCGCTTCATCCCTTGGGTTGACGGACATCTTGCCCAATTACTGATTGCTACCGATATCACCGCCCGTAAAGCAGCTGAAGAGCAAGCACGCCAACAAGAGGAGCGCATGCAGTTCACTAGTCGTCTCACCACGATGGGTGAAATGGCCTCTTCCTTGGCGCATGAATTAAATCAACCTTTATCCGCCATCTCAAACTATTGCATGGGTGTAGCAAAACGCTTAGATGGCAATTTAGATCCTACCGTATCTAAGGAAATTCTCCCCGCTCTTGAGAAGGCTTCTGAACAAGCGCATCGTGCAGGCACCATCATTCAACGCATTCGGGGTTTTGTAAAACGCAGCGAGCCCCAGCGCAAAGAATCCAATATTGGCGAAATCATCAATGATGCGGTTGGCTTAGTAGAAATTGAGGCCCATCGTCACCGCTTGAGTATTCAGTCAGAAATCGCTGAAAACCTGCCAGTAGTCAACTTAGATCCGGTCCTCATTCTGCAGGTGGTGGTGAATCTTCTAAAAAATGCCCTTGATAGCGTGCGCGAGGCTTACCCCCTCTCCTCCCGCTGGTCGGCGCCCCCGGTTCGAATCAGGACCGATTTAGATACCAGTATTTTCCCGGCGATGCTCCGCATTCAGGTTACCGACGCTGGGGGTGGCATCGCAGAAAATGCTCTGGAACGCATTTTTGAGCCATTTTTCAGCACAAAATCCGATGGAATGGGCATGGGGCTGAATATTTGTCGTTCTATTATTGAATCTCACCACGGCAGGCTTTGGGCCACCAACGTCCAGGACTCGGAACAGACTAGGCTGGCTGGCTGCACCTTTACAATACTTCTACCCTTGGAATCCCCCGAAACCAAGAGTCATGTTTAACACCGAACTTAAAGAATTACCTCGCGAGAACTGATATGAACTTAAGCGCTACTGCAAAACCTAATCAAGCTGAAGTTGTTTATGTGGTTGATGATGATGAAGCTGTTAGAGACTCACTTACATGGCTACTAGAAAGCAATGGCTATGTTGTTCGTTGCCATGCTAGCGCTGAACGCTTTTTACAGTCCTTACAGAGTACCGATAAGTCCACTATCTCATGCGCCATTTTAGACGTGCGTATGCCCGGCATGTCAGGACTTGAATTACAAGAGCGCCTTACCAGCGAAAACTTGCCAATGCCAGTTGCTTTCATTACTGGTCACGGCGATGTTTCTATGGCGGTATCCACTATGAAACGAGGCGCAGTGGACTTCATCGAAAAACCTTTTAAAGAAAATGATCTTTGTGGCTTAGTAGATCGCATGCTTGCGAAAGCACGCGTTGACTACTCACAAGCCAATCAACGCAAAATCACCCAAAGCTTGCTTAGCAAGTTGACGGGTCGTGAGCGTCAAGTTCTAGAGCGCATTGTGGCTGGTCGCCTAAATAAACAAATTGCAGATGACCTTGGTATATCTATTAAGACTGTGGAAGCCCATCGTGCGAATATCATGGAAAAACTCAACGTCAATACCGTCGCAGACCTGCTCCGCCTGGCTTTATCTGATCCTCAGCCCAATTAATCACTGAGCAATTACTGAAGTTTTCCATGCCAGCTCAATTACTAGACGGAAACGCCCTTTCAAAAAAACTGCGCACTGAGATTGCTGCTCGTGGCGCTATTGTTACCGCCAAAGGCGCTAGACCGGGTTTGGCAGTGATTGTGGTTGGCGACAACCCTGCTAGTGCGGTATATGTGCGCAACAAGGTCAAGGCTTGCGAAGATGTTGGCTTTCATTCTGTGTTAGAGCGCTACTCTGCTGACTTAGGTGAAGAAGAGTTACTTGCTCGCATTGCCACCCTGAATGCAGATCCTGCTATTCATGGAATCTTGGTGCAACTGCCATTGCCAGAGCATATTGCCTCAGAACCCGTACTTGAAGCGATTGCCCCAGAGAAAGATGTGGATGGCTTTCATGTTGCCAATGCTGGCGCGCTGATGGTTGGCCAACCAGAATTCAAACCATGCACTCCATATGGTTGCATGAAAATTTTAGAGAGTATTGAATACCCAATTCGGGGTGCACGTGCAGTGATTGTTGGCGCTTCGAATATTGTCGGCAAGCCCATGGCCATGTTGTTATTGCAAGCGGGCGCCACTGTCACTATATGTAATAGCAAGACTCGAGATTTAGCACACCACACTAAGGATGCGGATATCTTGGTGGTAGCTACCGGAAAGCCCAAAATGATCTCTGGTGATATGGTCAAAAACGGGGCTGTAGTCATTGATGTCGGCATTAATCGACTCCCCGATGGGAAGCTGTGTGGTGATGTAGATTTCGATGCCGCCAAGTATGTCGCTGGCTGGATTACCCCAGTTCCTGGCGGAGTTGGCCCAATGACAATCACGATGCTTCTCATGAACACTCTGGAGGCAGCCGAAAAGGCAGCCAAGCATTAACTGATATTGCCATGAGGAATTGATCGGGATTTTTGGCAAAAGTACTCCCGGTCGATTAAGCTAGAGGGATGACTACATCCTCACCCTCCACCCCGACTAGCACTCTCCCCGCCGAATTACAAAACAATCCCCTGCTGACTTTTGGGCGCGGCATTGCAGCCTACTCAGAGGTGAAACCAGAACATATCGCACCAGCGATTGAGCATTTACTTAAGCACGCACAAGACGCAGTAGATGTGGCAGTCAATCCAAACACTCCTTCTAATTGGGATGCGCTTGCAGAACCATTAGAAGATGCCACCGAATCTTTAGGAAGATCTTGGGGTGTGATTTCTCATCTTAATAGTGTTGCTGATACGCCAGAGTTGCGCGCCGCTTATGGAGAAATGCTGCCAAAGGTCACCGCCTTCTTTTCGAGTCTAGGTCAGAACTTAGACCTCTACAAGAAATTTAAGGAACTCAGCAAATCTCCTGACTTTGCAAAACTGAGTGCTGCACAGAAAAAAGTGATTGAGAATTCCTTACGGGATTTTCGCTTGGGTGGCGCAGAGCTTAGTGATGCTAATAAACCTCGGTTTTCTGAAATTCAGGATGAGCAAGCCACACTCAGCAAAGCCTTCTCAGATCATGTATTGGATGCTACTGATGGCTTTACCCATTTGGTGACGGATAAAACTGAACTAGTCGGCCTACCCGAAGATGCCATTGCTGCCGCTGCAGATACTGCGCAACAGAAGAATCTCAAGGGTTGGGCATTTACTCTGCACTTTCCATCCTATTACCCAATCATGCAGTATTCCGAGAATCGTGAACTGCGTCGCCTAATGTATGAAGCTTATGTCACCCGAGCATCTGAGCTGGCTCCACAGTACGCCAAGGGCAAGATAGATTGGGACAACACGCAAAACATGCTTGAACAACTCAGGCTGCGGGATGAAGAAGCACGGATGCTGGGATTCAAAAACTATGCCGCACTGAGTTTGGCGCCCAAAATGGCCAAGAGTGTTGATGAAGTGGATTCCTTCTTAACGAATTTCGCCCAAAAAGCAAAACCATTTGCACTCAAGGACTGGCAAGAACTTTCTGAATTTGCCAAAACCGAACTATCGATTGCCGATGGCTTGGAACCATGGGATATTGCCTTTGCTTCTGAGCGATTAAAGCAAGAACGTTATTCATTTTCCGAGAATGAGCTCAAGCAATACTTCCCCCTACCAAAAGTATTGGACGGCCTCTTCCAAGTGATTCAGACTTTGTTTGGCGTTAAGATTGAGGCGGCCAACTTGCCTACTTGGCATGCTGATGTGCAATCCTTCTCCGTCAAGAATGCCAAGGGTAATATCGTGGCATATTTTTATTTAGATCCGTATGCCCGCCCAGGAAAGCGTGGCGGCGCTTGGATGGACGATGCCCGTGGTCGCAGAGTATTGCCAAATGGTGAGATTCAAATACCGGTTGCCTACTTAGTCTGTAACTTTGCGCCACCAGTAAAGGTGAATGGCGTATTACGTCAGCCCACCATTACGCATGATGATGTGATCACCCTTTTCCATGAGAGTGGTCATGGCTTGCATCACCTCTTAACGCAAGTAAGTGCTTTGGGAGTTTCTGGCATTAATGGAGTTGAGTGGGATGCGGTTGAGTTGCCAAGTCAATTTATGGAAAACTTTTGCTGGGAATGGGAAGTCTTAGAAAAAATGACTGCCCATGCTGAAACTGGCGAACCATTACCGCGTGCACTCTATGAAAAAATCTTAGCTGCGAAGAACTTCCAAAACGGCTATATGACATTGCGTCAAATTGTGATGTCATTAACTGATTGGCGCCTTCATGCTGGCTTTGATGCCAAAAATGCCCAAGGCCAAGCAGTGCTGGAGCTCTCGCGAGAAATTGCCGATCAATTCAATGTCATCCCGCAACCCAAAATCTCACGCTGGATTAACACCTTTAGCCATATCTTTGCCGGCGGTTATGCTGCAGGCTACTACAGCTATAAGTGGGCAGAAGTCTTATCGGCAGACGTTTACTCTGCCTTTGAAGAGGCAGCAAAGCTCACGGGTAGCGTTCTGGATGAAAAAACCGGCATTCGTTATCGTCAAGAGATTTTGGAAGTTGGCGGCAGTCGTCCTGCAGCTGAATCCTTCAAAGCATTTAGAGGTAGAGAGCCCAGTATTGATGCCTTATTACGGCATGGCGGATTAACTTAGCCCACCTTAGGCTTTTTTGACCGTAGCTACTACCGGGGCATGATCGGATGGCTGCTCCCAGGTTCTAGGTTCTTTATCTACTGAGCTTGCACTGCACTTTTCTTTGAGCGCTTCACTGAGCAAGATATGATCGATCCGCATACCAGCGTTTCTTCTGAAACCCATCATGCGGTAGTCCCACCAGCTAAAGGATTTAGGTGCTTGCTCAAACATTCGAAATGAATCGTGGAGCCCAAGCTTAATAAGCTCCTGAAATGCTTCACGCTCTGGTGGAGATACCAAATTCTGCCCTTCCCACGCTTTGGGATCATGGACATCTTCATCTGCTGGGGCAATATTAAAGTCGCCTAACAAAGCCAGGCGACTATTTTGTTCCAACTCTTCACCCAACCACCTCTGCAAGGCTTTGAGCCAACCCAGCTTATAGATAAATTTATCGCTGCCCGGTGCTTGGCCATTCGGAAAGTAGGCTGAAACCAATCTCATCGGTTGTGTACCAGCAAAACAAACCGTTGCTGCCAAAATACGCTGCTGGTCGTCTTCATGGTTGGGAATATTTCTGACAGGCTTTAAGAATGCCGTGTCTGGATCAGATGCGATTGGCGCAAGCGCTGCTTTGCGCAAGATGATCGCTACACCGTTATAAGTTTTTTGACCAGCTGCTAGGCTAAGGTAACCAGCATTCTCCAGCTCTTGATGGGGATACTTATCATCTGTGAGCTTGAGTTCTTGTAAACAGAGCGCATCAATAGGCTGCTGCTTTTTTTCCTGATCCTGCAACCAGCGAAGGACTTGTGGAAGGCGAACTTTTAAGGAGTTCACATTCCACGCCGCAATTCTTACTGAATCAGTCATCAATACCTAATTCTTGCAACTTGCGAGTAATAGTGTTGCGGCCAATGCCAAGGCGTTGTGCGGCCTCCACCCTTCTGCCGCGCGTAACCTCTAGAGCAGCTTGCAGCACCGCTTTTTCAAAACGCGCAGTCAATGCGTCAAACACCTCTTTGTCACCATCTTGCAACATCTTGACAGCCAAGCGACCAAGACCACTCTCCCAATCACCTGCGGCAGGCTTAGTGGCAACCGGACTACTCGGCGAGGACTCTCCAGGAATAATGATAGGTTGCTCACTAGCTTGTGCAACGATGTCTGTAGGAAGATCGCTAACGCCGATCACGTTTGCAGGCGTCATCACAGTAAGCCAATGACACAAGTTCTCCAATTGGCGCACGTTACCTGGAAATGGCATTGCACTAATTTCTTTTAAGACTTCATCAGACAGCTTTTTAGGATCTACACCTAAGGACTTGGCGCAACTGAGCATAAAGTGCCGAGCCAACATCGGGATATCCTCACTACGCTCGCGCAATGAAGGCATACGCAAACGAATGACATTTAAACGGTGTAATAAATCTTCACGAAAGAGTCCCGCAGCCACTCGTGCATCGAGATTTTGATGAGTGGAGGCAATAATGCGAACGTTGGCCTTAATTGGATCTTGTCCGCCAATGCGATAAAAATGACCATCAGACAAAACTCGCAACAAACGGGTTTGCAAATCAAACGGTAAATCACCTACTTCACCTAAGAATAGTGTGCCACCATCAGCCTGCTCAAAGCGACCACGACGTAAAGTTTGCGCACCAGGAAAAGCGCCACGCTCGTGACCAAACAACTCAGATTCCAATAAGTCTTTTGGCACAGCAGAGGTGCTCAATGAGACAAATGGACCTTTAGCGCAAGGGCTATGCTTATGCAAAGCATGGGCGACCAACTCTTTACCTGTACCTGATTCACCCGTGATGAGTACAGTGGCATTGGTTTGCGCTAAGCGCCCAATCGCACGAAAGATTTCCTGCATGGCAGGTGCTTGCCCAATAATCTCGGTTGCATCCTGCCGCCATGCTGTCAGCTCTTTGGCACCGGAGTCATTGCGAATGCCCTGCTCTACTGCACGATGAATTAATTCAATCGCTTTTTCTACATCAAATGGTTTTGTGAGATATTCAAAGGCACCACCCTGAAAAGAGGAGACCGCTGAATCCAAATCAGAATAAGCAGTCATGATGATGACTGGCAAATTGGGATGACTGGCTTTTACGTGCTGCAATAAATCCAAGCCATTACCACGCGGCATACGAATGTCTGAAATCAGTACCTGTGGAGATTCTTTTTCTAAAGCATTCAAGACATCGTTCGGATTCGAGAAGCTCTTGTGCGGGATATTCTCGCGCGCTAAGGCTTTTTCTAAGACCCAACGAATGGATTGATCATCGTCGACGATCCAAATTGGTTTCATGATGCTTTCTCCTGCCTACGGTATGGAATTTGAATATGAAAATCGGTGCAACCAGGACGACTATTGCAAGCAATAGATCCCTGGTGTTGTTGAACAAAGGTTTGCGCTAAGGTAAGACCCAAACCGCTACCGCCCTCCCTGCCTGAAACCAGGGGAAAGAAGATGCGTTCAATAATTTCTTTGGGGATGCCTGGGCCGTTATCAATCACATGCAAGTCCATCGCCAATTTATAGCGATGTTTAGCAATCGTGACAGAGCGTGCCACACGGGTCTTTAACTCAATTTGAGCAATACCACTCTTAATTTCTTCGCTCAGTGCTTGCGCTGCATTATGAACAATGTTTAGGGTTGCCTGAATCAACTGCTCACGGTCTCCCAATACATCGGGAAGGCTGGTGTCGTAATTGCGAATAATTTTGAGTCCCTTTGGAAACTCAGCTAGAACCAAACTACGCACGCGCTCTAAAGCCTCATGCACATTAAATGACTCCATCACATGCGCTTTGCGATGCGGGGCCAAGAGACGATCAACCAAGGTTTGGAGGCGATCGGACTCTTTAATGATGACTTGCGTATATTCACGCAAGCCTTTATCAGGCAATTCAAACTCTAGTAGTTGGGCTGCCCCACGTATGCCGCCTAGAGGGTTTTTAATCTCATGCGCCAAATTGCGCATTAACTGCTTATTGGCTTCTACTTGCTGCGTCACGCGCTCATCGCGCTCACTGCGCAGTTGCTGATCGATCGGAAACCACTCCATCATGATGAGGGCGGGATCTTCTAGAGATGCAATCACAACATGTGCGGGCATAGAATCTTGATGAATACTTCCGGGCAAGGAATGCAGAATCATCTCTTGGCGCTGCGCCAAAACATGCCCTTGCTTAACCTCACTAATCATGACATTCAATGCATCGTTATTGCCAAACAAATTATGCACAGACTGGCCTTCAAGTGATTTACGTGAAAGATCCAAAGCCGACTCGGCGGCTGGGTTCACATACACCAATTGTTGGTTCTCAGCCCCGAATACCACGATGGCATTAGGCATCTGATCAAGCAATGTCGGAAAAAAAGGAGCAGCCGAAGCTGCTCCCTTGAACGAATTGCGCAACAGATCTGCGCTCAAGTTCTCTCCTTCGCTTACAGGGAGTAGTACATATCAAATTCGATCGGATGTGTTGTCATACGGAAACGTGTGACATCTTCCATCTTCAAATTGATATATGCATCAATCATGGATTCAGTGAATACACCACCGCGAGTCAAGAACTCGTGATCTTTCCTCAACGCATCCAATGCCTCTTCCAAGCTTGCGCAAACGGTTGGGATCTTTGCATCTTCTTCTGGTGGCAAGTCATACAAGTTCTTGTCAGCAGCTTCGCCCGGATGAATCTTGTTCTGCACACCATCTAAACCAGCCATCATCAATGCTGAGAAGCAGAGGTATGGGTTAGCCAATGGATCTGGGAAGCGTGTTTCGATACGACGACCCTTAGGGCTTGGAACGTGCGGAATACGGATAGAAGCAGAACGGTTACGTGCTGAGTAGGCCAACTTCACAGGAGCCTCAAAGCCAGGAACCAAACGCTTGTATGAGTTTGTACCTGGGTTAGTAATCGCATTCAATGCCTTAGCGTGCTTGATGATGCCGCCAATGTAGAACAATGCGAATTCTGACAAACCTGCGTAGCCGTTACCAGCAAACAAGTTCTCGCCGTTTTTCCAAATAGATTGGTGAACGTGCATACCAGAACCGTTATCGCCAACTACTGGCTTAGGCATGAATGTTGCTGTTTTGCCGTAAGCATGAGCAACGTTTTGAATGACGTATTTCTGCCAGATAGTCCAGTCAGCGCGCTGTACCAATGTGCTGAACTTAGTGCCCAATTCGTTTTGGCCTTGGCCAGCAACTTCATGGTGATGCACTTCAACTGGAATGCCCAATGATTCAAGAATCAAGCACATTTCAGAGCGCATATCTTGGAATGTATCTACAGGAGCAACTGGGAAGTAGCCGCCTTTTTTACCTGGACGGTGACCAGTATTGCCACCTTCGATCTCAGCACCTGAAGACCATGGAGCCTCTTCGGAATCAATCTTCACGAAGCAACCCTGCATGTCAGCGCCCCAACGAACGCCGTCAAAAATAAAGAACTCTGGCTCTGGGCCAAAGTAAGCAGCATCACCAATACCTGTGCTCTTTAAGTACGCTTCAGCGCGCTTAGCAATAGAACGTGGGTCACGGTCATAACCCTTGCCATCAGCTGGCTCGATTACGTCGCAAGTCAACACCAAAGTTGGCTCTTCATAGAATGGGTCGATGTAAGCAGCTGTTGGATCTGGTTTGAGCAGCATGTCAGATGCTTCAATACCCTTCCAGCCAGCGATAGAGGAGCCGTCAAATGCATGACCACTCTCAAACTTGTCTTCGTCAAAAGCAGAGATAGGAACTGTCGTGTGCTGTTCTTTACCCTTTGTATCCACAAAGCGGAAATCAACGAAAGTACATTCTTTCTCTTTAACTAACTTCATCACATCAGCGACGGTCTTCGTCATGCAAATCTCCTCTATTAACTAAATTCGGAATCAAAACTTAAGGCATACACCCTTGTTTATTCCAGGCATCAAACATGCCTAATGGATGTATGTAATTTACTGAAGCAAACAAATGGGAACTCTCATTATTGCACTGTTTAAGTGCCCAAATACCCCTCATATAAGCTCAAATACCCCTATTTGCACCTTTTTAGTGCAAATAGGATCAGCTGATATCGTGGATTTCGTAACCCAGCTCTTGGGTGCCCGTTCTTAAGGCAATCCAAGCACTTTCCAGAAGATTGGCGTTGCCTTTAATGCCCAATTCAATGTGGCGCTGGGCGTATACACCGCCCTTTGAGGCATCCCCTACCGACGGCAGACTAAAGACCTTCACCCCAGGAAAATTCGCCTCTATACGCTCCATTAAGGGGGTCAAGGTTGATTCAATGCCCTTAGGCACAATGAAACTTTGCTCAGCCCAGTTCTCTTGATGAAAGAGATCCTTGTAGTGAGTATCCAAACACCAAGCCATCATCGGCGCAGCCATGACCGGGAAACCTGGAACAAAGTGATGCTCTCGAATTCGAAATCCAGGTATCTGGTTGTAGGGATTGGGAATGATGTCACTGCCAATGGGGAACTCCCCCATCTTGAAGCGATGTTGATTCTCGGGAGTGTTTAAATCCGCCTTCATCGGATCGCCCTCTGCCATTGACTGAATACGCCCAGCGATGAGCTCTTGTGCAGTTGGATGTAATTCGGTTTTGGTGCCAAGTGCAAGTGCTGCACATTGACGTGTGTGATCATCTGGAGTCGCGCCAATACCACCGGTGCTAAAAACGACATCTCCGCTCGCAAAACTTTCTTTCAGCGTAGCAGTAATTTGCTCAGGATCATCCGCAACATACTTAGCCCAAGCAAGACTAAGACCGCGCTCATTCAGAAGCTCAATCAACTTGCTCATGTGCTTGTCTTGACGACGCCCTGACAAGATTTCATCGCCAATAACAATTAAACCAAAGCGACGCTGCGCCACGGCTACTGCATCTTTTGGTTCATCAATTTCAACTTTTTTCATTGCATCACTCATTTCATTGGCTATCGCATTAACGATGATGCGGAAGTTCCATATCAACCACACGCGATTGCACAGTAAGCGCTTTGTCCAGCTCGTCTTCTCGCAACTGCTTGAGGGCATCCAACAAGAAGTAGCTAAACCATAAAGCAGCAAACACAAAGATTAGAGAATAAATCCAGAGCGCGATAAAGCTCACGATCGGGAACAGCACCAAAGCCAAGGCAGAAGTTGCCCAAAAGAAAGTGGGCACCGCGCCCAACATTCCGGATGCAATCCCCATACAGAGTAATGGCCAGCGATATTTTTCAAGCAGAAGATCACGCTCTTCAGCACTCGCATGTTTTGCAAGAACATCGTATGACATCAACCTCATGGTTAGCCAACCCCATAACAATGGCGGCAATACCGCCACCAATGGGGGCACCCACCAAACGGGCAAGGTCAACATGACTAAAGCTAAACAAATTAATGCAGACCATAGGCTATACATCAGACTCCCAAAGAAGCCGCCGCCCTGCTTGCATTCAAGATCTTGAAAATGGGCTTGCCTCGCAGCAATCTTCACAATTGCAGGCACTGTCGAGAAGGCAATAAAAACCAATAAGCTAATCGTAATTAAAGGAATGATCAGCATGACAAAAAATAGTGGCGCAATCCACGCTCTGGCATTATCAAAGCCAGCCCACACGAGCCCCTCCTGTATCCAACTAGTGAAGATAGAGGTTGTTAGGAAGACGCTTAAAGCCTCCAGTGCTGGCGTCCAGAAGAGCCAAATAAGGCATCCCCATAAAACAGAGACAATCAGAAATGGTCTTAAGCTTAGCCAGAGTATGCGCGGGTGCATAGTTCCAACCAAAGCCATTCCAAAAGATTTAAATACCTGCTGCAATCCGACCATACAACTCCTATTGCCTAATGACCGCTAGTCTTCTTAGGCTTAAATTCTTTGATAGCACGGACTAGACCTTGCCATTGTTGAGCGAAGATATTTTCCGAAACCGATAAACCTCTTACACCCGTAGGATAGGCCTCTTTAGGAAATACGGCAGTTCCAAAAAGCATGTCCCACCATGGAAACAAAATACCAAAATTACAACCCCCTAGAACACCAGGCTTGCCTTTAGCCTCATGACCATACCCAACCGCATGATGCATGCGATGAAACATAGGAGAAATCAGGAAATATTTAGCTGAACCTAAATGGACCTTGATATTGGCATGCTGCCAACTCTGAATAAATTGACTTAGAGCAATCAACATAATGAACTGACCTGGTGATACACCAAACAGCAAGGCAAAGAAAGCCATGAAAGTGGCGCGCATGATGTCATCAAGAATGTGGTTGCGATTGTCAGACCAAGCAGTCATAACCGTTTGACTATGATGCAAGGCATGCAACTGCCACCACCAATTAAATATATGCGAAGCACGGTGGTAAAGATAGTCCACGAAATCCAACAGCACCAAGTAGATCAGGAAACTGATCATCGGAATTGAGCTCACCCCTGGCCACCACGACTCGACATTGAGTCGACCAAAGCGAAAATCATGCAAGATGGAATCGATCTCAAAGAAAAATCCAGATAATGCAACAAAGATCAGCCCGTGAAAAATCCCCAAGCGATGAAATAGCGTATAGAAAATATCTGCCCTGGTCGATTTTGCAAAGCGCTCCTGCTTTTCCGCTGGGGCAAGTCGCTCCCAGGTTCTGAGGACAACGATGATTAAGAAAATTTGAATACAACCAAACAAAAACCAATCAATGCCATCAAATACATCCTCAGCCCAAGACATCAGATCAAATTGATACAGAACCGGACCTACAACATTGGAGAATAGAAACTCCTGAACACTGGCGTAAATGTTCGCAACAAAGGAGTTAATAGTGTTGAAATCCATGACTTATTTTGACGGATTTGCGGAATTTTTGGGCAGCAGTCCAAAGCAAAACCCTCGCCCCTTCAAGTTCACAATAAGCTGCTCTAAAACAGCTGGCGCCCAAGGGTCTTTTCTAGACCAAATACCCAGGTGGGCCATGGTGATATCTCCATCCGCTAGATTGCGACTCGCTTTATCCAAAAGACTGCTGTTGGGATATTTATCAGAATTTAGCTCATCCCCCAAGAAACCAGCAGGGGCCCAACCAATGTGCTGATAGCCGCACATATCCCCCATCCGAATCAAAGTCGGTGATGTTTTACCGCCTGGGGCACGCCAAATCTTTTGTAACGGGTGCTCGGTAAGCTCCTGAAACCGCTGATCCACTCGGCGAATCTCTTTACACATCGCTGCTTCGTTATAGAGAATGGTCATACCCGCCTTAGGACCAAATTGAGGCTTTTCAAATACTTCACCCTTCGGACCGTCTTTCACAAAATACGTATGGTCATAGGTATGACTGCCAAAATGATGACCTTCTTTAACACGTTCTTGCCAATAGGCCTTCCAAGAATCATCTAAAGAAAAGTCGCCACGAAAGGTTTTCTCATTCGCCAAGAAAAAAGTGGCTTTGACGTTTTGTCGCTTCAGAATCTCAGCAACCTTTTCTGCTACTGACATATTGCCTGTATCAAAAGTGAGGTAAACCTTCTTGTTGCACTCAGCAGATTGAGCCAAGGCGCCTAATGAAAAACAGCCGAGCAAAAGCGCGGCTGCAGTACACATGAAAGTTTTATTACTCATGCACTTCATTATGAGGTTTACTCCCATCCAGCCCTTGGAGTAAAGAACACGCCATGTGGAGACTTGCCTACTGGAATCACAGCGATCAACTTCATCGAAGGAATATCAATCACACCTACCTTCTTCGAAAAGCGGAAAGTGACCCAGAGCGTTTTACCGTCAGGGGTAATTTCCATATCGTCAGGACCTGCTGGAAGACCGGTAATATCACCCACCTTCTCTAAGGTTTGCATATTAATCAGGCTGATGGTGGAAGCAATACGGTTACTTACAAATACATGTTTCTTGTCCCCCAAAGGACGGAAGTTGTGTGCACCTTTACCTGTTGGAATGCGCTTCACTTCTTTACGGGTTTTCCAGTCAATCACTTGTACATAGTCTTCGCCAGTGATACCCACCAGCAGGTATTGGTCGCCTGGCGTCATCCATAAACCAGCCGGAACTTTACCTGTAGGCATTACCCACAATACATTTTGTGTCTCGAGATCAATCGCAGCAAGCTCACTCGAATCCTGCAGCGTGATAAATGCAATCTTGCTATCGGATGTAAAAGCAATATGACTAGGTGTCTTGGCTAATTTCACAGTCTTAGCTAATTTCAGATCAGCACCGTTGGCTGCGTATATATCAACACGATCCAAGCGATTGCCATTTGCTATAAACCACTTGTGATTAGGTGAATAACCAATTTGGTATGGATCGATGATGTTAGGAATCTTGCCAGTCAATTCACCAGTAGTGGGATTCATCAAAACAACATCATTGCCAGCGGCGTTTGCAATCAATAACGTTTTTTGATCCGGCGTAATCATCAAGTGATGCGGCTCCTTCCCAACCGGAACCGTTTTCATTACTTGACGCGTTGTCATGTCAATCAAACTGACTGATGCTTCGCCAGAATTCAGAATCACTGCCAATTTAGGTTGATTTGCAGAAGATGCCGGAATTGCTGGATTAGCCGCCTGAGCAAAAGCGTGCTGATTGACTACAAGTAGAGACAATAGCGCGAAGTCCGCAAGTATGCGAAAACCTCTAATTTTGATAAATGTATACATGCCTCCATTGTAAGCAATCGAGGGGTCTAAATGACCTCTCTGGCTCAACGGATTTGACCTAGCGCAAACTTGCCAAAACCTTTTCAAGGCGCTTAAGAGACATCGGGGTTGGCGTTTTAAGCTCTTGAGCATACAAGGCCACCCTCAACTCTTCTAACTGCCAGCGGAAGTCGATCAAAGCCTGGTCTTCAGTCATTACATAAGAAGCGGAACCCTTATTACCCTGCATTAGCTTTTGCCATGGCCGGGCAACGGATTCCCAGTCTTTTTGACACTGGGCATCGCGACTCGGATTAGAGCGCAATTTATCTATCCGCATGGCAATGGCTTTTAAATACCGCGGCACATGTACTAACTGGGCATAGGGTATTTCTGCGACAAACTTTGGGAAAATTAATCCCTGCATCTGCGTCTGAATATCGGCATAAGCCGTTGGTGATGCCGCTTTCGCACTGGCAACCTTTTTCTGTAAATCCGCATAAGCCTGTAATGCGTTTAATGCATGGCGTGAGATCTCCTGGGCAATCAGTGCTAACCGTGGCTTACCGGCTTGAAGTCGCTCTGTAAATTGCTCCGCATTTACTGGAAGCGGCTCGGTCATAAATGCACGTTCAAGAGCGATATGAAGAATCTGCTCTATCAATCCATCTACTGATCCCACATTAATAAATAACAAGCCGAGTTCGCGGATTCCTGGCAACTGCTTTTGTAATGCCTTGAGTGTGTCCTTGTTATTCAGAGCAAACAAGCGTCGCAAGCCTAAGGCATGTTGTTTGCGGGCCTCTGCTAAGTCATCAAATACTTCTAGGTCACAATAATCAATACGATCCACTAAGGCGGGATAGCCAAATAAGGTCTTATTGCCTTTTTGAATCTCCAGAGTTTCTGGTAGTTCTCCAAACTCCCAAGTGCGATAACCGCCTTGCTCGACCTTGCGTGTGGCATTTGAAGGGCTGACACCGCCATTGACATTAGACCTACCTACTGGCGGCTCTACACCTAACTCGACCTGAGCCGCTTCTTGGGCAATCGCTTGGAAGGCACTACGGGCAGTCTGGCCATACTCTGAGCGTAAGCGAGCCAGGTTGCGCTCTACCTCCAGTTGTCGCCCATGCTCATCAATCAAACGGAAGTTCATCGAGGAATGCAAAGGTAGTGACTCCGGCCTAAAGTCGGTACGCTTAATCTCCAAGCCACGTTCTTTACGAATATCGCTAATCAAGCTATCTAAAAAGTCGCCAACACCAAATTGCTTCTCTTCCAACTTACGTTCAAGGAAAGACTTAGCGCAATCCGGGAGTGGCACACAGTGGCGCCTTAATTTCTGCGGCAAGGATTTGAGTAGCAGCAATACCTTTTCTTCACACATGCCAGGCACCAACCATTCGCAGCGACGTCCATCGACTTGATTGAGTTGGGTTAATGGAACAACCAGAGTCACACCATCTTTTGGGCTGCCTGGCTCGAAGTGGTACGTAAGACTCAGCTGTGCAGCGCCCACTAGCATGGTTTTCGGATAGCGATCGACGGTAATGCCCGCCGCCTCATGACGCATCAAGTCCGCCTTCTCTAGGCGAAGTTGACTATCTAAATCGCTTCCTTGATTGTTATCTTCTTTACCGTTTTTCGTCAGCGATGCTTTAAGACCTTCTCGACTACAAACGCCCTTAGGAATGCGAGAGTCATAAAAAGCAAATAGCAAATCATCGTCCACCAATACATCAGGACGGCGTGATCGATGCTCTAGCGCTTCAATCTCTTTGATCAGTCGACGGTTATGCCAGAAGAAACCAAACGCATTAGGGTATTTTTTCTTCGCATCCGTTTCTGTTTCCCGCTGGAGTGCGGGAGTGTCCATGCGCCCAAACATTTCTTCTTGGACAAGTGCTTGGCGAATAAATAACTCGCGCGCTTCTTCAGGGTTATGTGGCTCATAGCGTACGCGACGACCATGGTATATGGGCAGACCATATAAAGTGCCTCGCTCAAATGCCATCACCTCACCCTGACGGTTATCCCAAAAGGGATCACTTAAGGACTTGATGAGTCGATGTGCAGCAACCCGCTCAACCCACTGCGGCTCAATTTTCGCAATGGTTCTGGCATACATACGATTCGTTTCTTGCAACTCACCAGCCAGAATCCAGGCACCTGCTTTTTTACCGATAGTAGAACCGGGCCAGATAAATGGACGAATACCACGCGCTCCAATATAACCACCTGTCTTGCTATTGCGATCTTGGGATTTTTCATCCTCTTCTTTTTTGGCAACATATCCAAGCAAACCCGTCAGTAACGACAGGTGAACCTGTTCATATGTTGCCGCCAAACCATTTTCCCTCCACCCCTTCTCACCCAGCATCGTATGGAGTTGACCATGTACATCACGCCACTCGCGCAAGCGACGCGGTGACAGAAATTTACTCTTACAAAGGGTCTCCAGTTGACGATTGCTGTGCTTATGTTGCAAAGCGTCTTGATACCAATTCCACAGCTTTACAAAACTCAGAAAATCGGAGCGCTCATCCGCAAACTGGAGGTGCGCTTGATCTGCGGCACCCGCCTGATCCATAGGTCGGTCGCGAGGGTCTTGAGTGGCTAATGCAGAAGCAATAATGGTTACTTCCTTCAGAGCACTCTGCTCTTTTGCAGCAAGCAACATTCTGCCAATCCGAGGATCTAGTGGTAAATCCGCCAACTGCTTACCTATAGCAGTCAATTTGAAGTTGTTATTAATGTCTTTACTGGCATCCTTAGTGTCGACAGGTTCAGATTCATCAAATTCAATTGCTCCCAACTCATCAAGCAATTGCACACCATCAGCAATTGCCCTTCCTAGTGGCTTATCAATAAATGGAAAGTGTTGAATCTTGGGCAAACGCAATGAGCTCATACGTAGCAATACAGCAGCTAGTGAGCTACGTAATATTTCTGGGTCAGTAAATTGAGGACGAGCTAGATAATCTTGCTCGCTGTATAGGCGCACACAAATGCCATCCGACACACGACCGCAGCGACCCGCCCTTTGATTGGCGGCTGCTTGAGAAATAGACTCAATTTGGAGCTGCTCTACCTTATTACGGTAGGAATAACGTTTTACTCTTGCTAAACCACTATCAATCACGTATCGAATATTGGGAACGGTTAATGAGGTCTCTGCAACGTTGGTAGTCAGAATGATTCTGCGTCCATTACCCAGACTAAACACTCTCTCTTGCTCAGCAACCGACTGACGTGCAAATAAACTCAGAATCTCCGGATGAAAGCGTTGTTGTAGTAGATGGTCTTTGCGCAATGCCTCAGCACAGTCTCGTATCTCACGCTCACCTGGCAAGAACACCAAAACATCCCCAGCGCCGGCTGCACCTTCTCGCCATAGGTTCGTTATCGCTTCTGTTACGGCATCTGGAATTTCTTTTGCAGCCTTGGATTCTTTTTTTCCATCTAACTTATTGCCTGAATTCGCGTCTGGTTCTAATGGTGCATAACGCTGCTCTACAGGAAATAGTCTTCCACTCACCTCAATGACTGGCGCCACTTTGCCATTGATAGCAAAGTGTTCTGCAAAACGCTGGGCATCAATCGTTGCTGATGTAATGATCAACTTCAGATCGGGTCGCTTAGGGAGGAGTTGCCTCAGATACCCCAATAAGAAATCAATATTCAGACTACGCTCATGGGCCTCATCAATAATGATCGTGTCATAAGCGCGCAGCTGAGGATCTCGTTGCGTCTCAGCGAGCAGAATACCGTCTGTCATTAACTTGATAGAAGCAGTATTGCTAGTCTTATCAGCAAAGCGTACTTGATAACCAACATCCTGACCAATAGGTGAACCAAGCTCTTGGGCAATTCTTTTGGCAGTAGCTGTTGCCGCTATTCGGCGGGGTTGGGTGTGGCCAATCAGCTTGCCACCATTAATCGTGCCTCGCCCCAGATCTAAGCAGATCTTCGGAAGCTGGGTCGTCTTCCCTGAACCCGTCTCACCACAAACTATCACTACCTGGTGGCTCTGTAGGGCATCCTTGATCAGTTGACGCTGACCAGAGACCGGCAATTCCTCCGGAAAGCGAATGTCTGGCTTGCGCGAGGTGTTGGAAGCAGACACAGGCTTGGGGATTGCTTTGGGTTTTTGTTGGTTTATAGGCTCTTGCACCCTATAATTTTCTCACTATGCCGACAAATGCACCGAACCAGGCCTCTTTGGCTGAAGAAACGACCTCCAACTTCCCTTTTGTGGGGTGGTTGCGCGATGTTGCGCCTTATATTCATAGCTTCCGCGAGAAGACCTTTGTGATTGCATTCGCAGGCGAGCTTGTCCAAGAAGCCGGTCTTGAGAACCTCATTGAAGATATCGCCATGCTCCATGCCATGGGTATGCGGATTGTGTTGGTTCACGGCATACGCCCACAGATTGAAGAGCAGCTCATGCTCCGTAAGATCAAAAGCAAGTTCGGCAAGAGTGCGATGCACAGCTATCGGATTACCGATGCCGCCGCCTTGGAGTGCGTGAAAGAAGCTGCTGGTGAGTTGCGCCTTGATATTGAAGCCGCATTTAGCCGTGGTTTACCTAACACCCCAATGGCAGGATCTCGTATCTCTGTTATCTCTGGCAACTTCATCACTGCTATGCCTGTTGGCGTTGTCGAGGGTACCGATTACATTCATACGGGCTTGGTTCGTAAAGTTGACTCTGGCTCTATTAGACAATCTTTAGATAGCAATAAGATTGTGTTGCTTTCACCTTTAGGTTTTTCGCCAACGGGACAGGCATTCAATCTTGCCTACGAAGATGTGGCTGCCTCAACTGCCGCCGCCCTGAAGGCAGACAAGCTCATATTCTTAAGTCCATATGACGGCCTAAAAGACGCTGAGGGAGACTTCATCACCGAACTCTCCATGCCGCAGCTTCAAGAATATGTAGCGCAAAATAAAGATATGGACCTTGGCATGAAGGGCCTGCTAAATACTGCTGGTAGAGCAATTCGTGCTGGCGTGAGCCGCGTTCACTTCCTGCCCTGCAACCAGGATGGCGCTCTTTTAGAAGAGCTCTTTACCCATGATGGTATTGGCATGATGCTTGCTTCTTCCGATATTGAGAACCTGCGCGAAGCCAATCAAGATGACGTTGGCGGCATTCTGCAACTGACTATGCCTTTGGAGGAAGAAGGTATTTTGGCGGCACGTGGCCAGGATGTTATCGAGCGCGATATTCAACGCTTCTCCGTCATTGAGCATGACCGAGTACTCTTCGGTTGCGCCGCTCTTTTTCCATTTCCCAATGGTGTTGGCGAATTGGCCTGCCTCGCGGTTGATCCAGATGTACAGGGATCGGGAGATGGCGAGCGCCTGCTCAAGCGGATAGAGATGCGTGCCAAACAAGAAGGTATCAAAAAATTATTTGTTCTCACCACCAGAACTGAGCATTGGTTCTTAAAGCGTGGCTTTAAACGGGCATCCGTTGATGATTTGCCCGTAGAAAGAAAACAAATTTATAACTGGGACCGCAAGTCCATGGTTCTCACTAAAGATCTATAAGTAGTCTCGGCAACTTCAGAAATACAAGAAAGGCATTACAGATGGCACGCATGGTTCAATGCATCAAACTTAACAAAGAGGCTGAGGGCTTGGATTTCGCCCCACTTCCAGGCGAACTTGGTAAAAAGATTTGGAATCAAGTTTCCAAAGAAGCTTGGGCCGCCTGGTTAAAGCAGCAAACCATGCTGATTAATGAAAACCGCCTCAATATGGCTGACCCACGCGCACGCCAATACCTCTTAAAGCAAGTAGAAAAGTACTTCTTTGAAGGCGGCGCAGATACGGCACAAGGTTACGTACCTCCAGCAGAGTAAATATTCATTAGCTTTTGATTAATGATGAATTTGGGGTGTTGACATCCCTAAATCACAGGCATAGGATGAGATCGTGGTGAGGCAGTTATGGTGCCCCACTGCATTGGCGAAAGCCACTCTCAATAAGTACATCTATGTACTTATAGGCTAAGGAACTAAATACCTTCCGAGAGCCTGTGCCATGCATACCATGGCAAACAAACCCGATGGGGATGCCCCGTCGGGTTTTTTAATATCTGAATATCCATGCTATGTTTAGAGAGCTATGCGTTCCACGCCAGCAGCATTACTCACCAGCAATATATTGGCTTTTTCTTTGGCGAATAAACCAACGGTAATAACGCCAGCGATTTGATTAATTTGCGCCTCCATCTTCAAGGGGTCGGCAATCTTCAATCCCGCAACATCCAAGATCCAGCCACCGTTATCCGTCACAAATGGCTCGCTCGGTGTTTGATTGAGATCGGCGCGAGTGCTTTTAGCTAAACGCAGTGTCACTTTGCCGCCAAACTTCTCTAACTCCCTACTCACAATACCTTTAGCTAGCGGAATGATTTCAACTGGTAATGCAAAATTACCCAGCACAGGCACCTGCTTAGATGAATCGCAAATACAAATAAATTGTTTTGCCATAGAAGCAATAATCTTTTCTCTCGTGAGTGCTCCACCCCCACCTTTAATCATGTGGCCAGCAGGATCAATTTCATCTGCGCCATCGACATATGCAGGAAGACCTTGGACATCGTTGGGATCAAGCACTTTAAAGCCATGTTTGAGTAAGCGCTCAGTAGTAGCATTGGAGCTCGATACCGTGCCAGCAAAATGATCCTTATGCGGAGCTAGTGCATCAATGAAGCAGTTGGCAGTCGAGCCTGTACCTACCCCCAAAATCTGCCCCGCAGGCAATTTGAGAACTTCATCCCGAGCCGCCTCGCCCACCATTTGCTTTAATTGATCTTGATTCATATACCTGCTGAGCGCCCTTATGCCTTTGTTGGAATGAAGTAATAATCCATCTATCATATGATATTCAAAAAAAACTTACGAGTATTGAGCAAGCCCATGAATACTACTACCTCGGCACAAAGTCAGCTAGACCAACTAAAGAATCTCACTACGGTCGTAGCTGATACAGGCGATTTTGAGCGCATGCAAGCGTTTCGGCCCCAGGATGCAACTACTAACCCCTCGCTGATTTTGAAGGCTGCTCAGCAAAGCAATTACCAAGCTTTGGTGCAATCTGTAAAAGCAGCGCATCCAGGCATGCACCCAACAGACTTAGTTGATTACATTTTGGTTGCTTTCGGCCTAGAGATTTTAAAAATCGTTCCAGGTCGCGTTTCGACCGAAGTAGATGCCAGACTCTCTTTCGACACCAGGGGCACAGTGGCTAAGGCCAAACATTTAATTGCCTTATATGAATCTCATGGCATTGATCGCCAACGTATTCTGATTAAATTAGCTGGTACATGGGAAGGTATTGCCGCTGCAAAAGAATTAGAAGCACAAGGCATCCATTGCAATATGACTCTGCTCTTTTCGCTTATTCAAGCTGCAGCTTGCGGAGCGGCGAATGCCAAACTGATCTCTCCGTTTGTCGGTCGTATTACCGATTGGAATAAAGCAAAGCTAGGCAGCAACTGGAGCGATGCTAATAATGGCGGCGCAAATGATCCAGGCGTCACATCAGTGAAGAGAATATTTCATTACTACAAACACTTTGGTATTCCTACCGAGATCATGGGCGCTAGTTTTCGCAATACCAGTCAGATATTAGAGTTAGCCGGTTGCGATCTATTAACCATTAGCCCAGAACTATTGGCTGAACTTCAAAATGGCAATGCACCTGTTGAGAAAAAACTCGATCCCGCTAACGCCAAAGCGGCATTACAAGCAGAAGGCATTACACAATTGAAGCTCGACGAATCGAATTTCCGCCTGCAACTGAACAATGATGCGATGGCAACGGAGAAATTGGCTGAGGGAATTCGAAACTTCTGCGTAGATACCGAGAAGTTGGAAGCATTACTGGCTAAGTAACTACTTTTTACCAGTATTAATACCCAGTATTGAATAGGCTGGGCAATTGCCGATCATTCCGGTTAAGAGTGGGATAACCCCTATCCAAGCCCAAGGGCCAGTGATACCAAAACCAGCTAAACCCATTAGCGTGACACCAACTGTCATTCGCAGAACGCGGTCAGTGTGTCCAATATTGCATTTCATATGAAACTCCTTGGTTTAGTAGGTTGCTACTTGGTTAACTTACTTGGTTACTTTAGCCAAGCGCTGTCTTAATGCCTCATACAAGCATACGCCACTTGCAACAGAGACATTCAAACTAGAAACGACGCCTTGCATTGGGATGCGGACGAGTTCATCACAGTTTTCCTTGGTAAGACGACGCATACCCTCGCCTTCGGCCCCCATCACAATGCCAATAGAGCCTGTGAGATCAATGTCATAGATCGATTTGGTCGCCTCATCATCGGTGCCAATGAGCCAAACACCTGCTTCTTGCATTTCTTTCATGCTACGAACAAGATTAGTCACCGTAATCACTGGCATTACTTCCGAAGCGCCACTGGATACCTTGCTTACCGTAGCATTAATCGAGGCAGAGCGATCTTTCGGAATTACGACAGCGTCAACACCAGCGCCATCCGCCACACGAAGGCAGGCACCAAAGTTATGCGGATCCGTTACGCCATCTAATACTAGAAATAGTGGCTTCTCTTGAGCGCCCTCTACATCCTCAACCACCTCAGAAATGGTTCGAGCAACCGTCATTTTTTCAGCCAAAGCAACTACACCTTGATGGCGATCATGGCCAGTTAACTTATGCAAGCGCTCAGCATCAGCCGCATGCAAACGCTCACCTAAAATCTCTTCGGCTTGCTTTAAAAAATCCCCCATCCGTCTATCACGCCGACTGGGGTCAAAGTACACGGATTTTAGGCTGTCTGGATCTACCCTTAAGCGCGCTTGTACTGCATGAAAACCAACTAGTATTTGCTTCATCTATCTACTTCATCCTTATTTGCGGCGAGCCTTAGTATTGCGAACCGGAGGTTTACTTCCTGCGGGCTTACCGACAGACCTACCAGGCTTTGCGGACTTACTGTTCTTACGGGCAGCTTTGCTCTTAGACTGGTTAACCCCTAAAGTACCTGCGGATTTAGCCGCATTCACATTAATGCCGCTAGGCTTTTGTGGAATCTTGTTATCAGGACGACTTCTTTTTGATGCTGCCTTCTTATTTGGTCTACCGGTATCCGTTGCCAATAACAACTGACGACGATTAGATGACCCTCCAGGCTCGGCACCAACAGATTTAACCAAACTGAATTCAATCTTACGTGCATCAAGATCAACGCGACTGACCAACACATGCATACGATCGCCTAAGCGATACCGAATACCGGTACGTTCACCACGCAACTCTTGGCGCGCTTCGTCATACTGGAAGTAATCTCCACCAAGTTCGGTGACATGCACCATCCCTTCAACAAAAAGATTCTCAAGCTGAATAAATAAGCCGAAGTTAGCGACACCAGTGACTGTGCCCGCATACTCTTGACCCAAATGGTCACGCATGTAGTAACACTTCAGCCATGCTTCCACATCTCGTGATGCCTCATCAGCACGACGCTCATTAGATGAGCAGTGAACACCCAATTGACCCCAGATTGGTAATGCAGCATTGGCACCTTTAGGAGGCTTAGCGCCCTTAGCGACTCCTGCCTTAGCATCACTTTGAGATTTTTTAGCATTCACTGCATTCTCACGACCTTTACCCTTGCGCGGCAATGTGAGGTTTAGTGGAACCTTAGGCGGCAAGACTGGCACGTAAGACTTTTTCTGCAGAATCGACTTGATCACCCGATGGGTTAGCAAGTCAGGATAACGGCGAATCGGGCTGGTGAAATGAGAATACGCTGGATAAGCTAAACCAAAGTGGCCTTCATTATCTGGCTGGTACATGGCTTGCTGCATCGAGCGCAATACAACTGACTGCAACATATTGGCATCAGGCCGCTCTTTAATTTCACGCATTAATTTAGCGTAATCACGTGGCTTGGGCTTATCGCCGCCGCCTAATGAGAGCCCTGAGGTTCTCAGGACTTGGCGTAATGTCATCAACTTCTCTTCAGATGGCTCGCCATGGACACGATAGAGGCTGAGGTGCTTATTTTTCTCAATAAAGTCTGCTGCACAAACGTTAGCAGTCAACATACACTCTTCAATTAAGCGGTGAGCATCATTACGAATGCGTGGCTCAATGCGCAGTATCTTGCCAAGCTCATTACTAATAATTTGTGTCTCAGTAGTCTCAAACTCAATTGCGCCGCGCTTCTCGCGAGCAGCGAGCAAAATCTTATACAGCGAATACAGATTACCCAGTAAAGGACGGAACTGTGCAAAGCGCGCAGCCTCGGGACCTTTGCTATTGGAAAGGATTTCCCAAACCGTGTCATAAGTAAAGCGTTGCGCCGAGTGCATTACTGCTGGGTAAAACTGATAAGCTAAAACTATACCGTTGTTATCGACAACCGAATCACACACCATACATAAACGGTCTACACCAGGGTTCAGAGAGCAAAGACCGTTAGAGATTTTCTCGGGAAGCATCGGTATAACGCGTCTCGGGAAATACACCGAAGTTGCGCGCAATAAACCTTCGTCATCTAATGGCTGACCTGGTTTTACATAATGGGATACGTCAGCAATCGCCACAATCAGACGCCAAGCCTTAGTCTGGCCATACATTACCGGCTCGCAATACACAGCATCATCAAAGTCACGCGCATCAGCACCATCAATGGTGACCAAAGGTACGTCACGCAGGTCAATACGACCCTCTAAATCAGACTGCTGGACTGTATCAGGCAATGCTGCTGCCTCTTTCATGGCAGCTGCTGAAAATTCATGGGGCACGCCATATTTACGGACAGCGATTTCGATTTCCATGCCTGGATCATCAATCTCGCCCAGGACTTCCACAACGCGACCAACCGCTTGGCGATAGCTATCTGGGTAATCAATGATCTCCACACTAACGACCTGGCCTAACTTAGCTTGTCCTTGACCCTTTGGCGGAATCAAGATGTCATGACCAATGCGCTTATCTTCTGGCGCAACAATCAGAACCCCGTTTTCATTTAAGAGGCGACCGATCACTACTTTGTTGGCATGCAGCACTACCTCGACGATCTGTCCTTCTGGACGACCACGTCGATCTGTTCCCAATACTCTGACATTGACTCTATCGCCGTGCATCACGCGTGACATTTCTCTTTCCGAGAGAAAGATGTCTTCACCACCATCATCGGGAATAACAAATCCAAATCCATCTCGATGCCCCTGAACTGTTCCTAAACGGTCAGCCTCGCGTGGCATCAAGTCTTTTGCTTTACGCATTTAATTCCTTCGGCAATCCATGCCCTGTATATATCTACCGATATCTATTTTTGTTCTGAATAAGGCTACTGTATCAAACCACTAAGTCTGAATGGAAAAAGCCAAAATGGGGTCGAAAATGCCCAAAAACACCTATCCCCCTATAATAGAGGCATGCCCAGGTGGCGAAATTGGTAGACGCACCAGCTTCAGGTGCTGGCGATCGTAAGGTTGTGGGGGTTCGAGTCCCTTCCTGGGTACCACGAAATAGCCCGCTAAGCCTTATTCTATAAGGCTTTCAGGGTTTTTCAAAAAATTATTTTTGGCGCTGCGTTGACAGCAATCCCTTTAAATACAAGGGCCTTTTCACTCTCTCTTAATCTTTACACCACAATTACACCAAAATTACACCAAATTAGAAGTGGCTAATAGAAAAATAAAAAAGCCCCATATCTGGGGCTTCTCATTCGCCAACTCAACAATACATCTTATGCACAAAGGGATAGCTCAGCATGGCTATGTATTAACTGCCCATCACCATTAAGCAAACCAATTTCACGAAGTTCGCTTTTAGTTTGCGAAAAATTGTTTTGAATAGTTTTCAAGCATTGCATTGCCTCATCGTTAGATGATATAGACCCCGAAAGATCTTTTTGCTTAATGATTTTTAGTGTCATATTCATATGCAACTCCTTATATATGCCTCTGCTTTTCTAGAAGCTCGACAAGTCTATTACTTTCGTCAATATCCTTTGACTTTACTGCATAAATAAGCATTTCTAAATGCAAAATTTGTTGCTTAGCATTCAACATTTTTTGGACTAGGTCATGCTTATCGTTTTGCTCAAAATAACCAATAATTGCCGTAAATACTGATTCAACAACCTTTACACGCAACATCTTATCTTCAGCGTTTGGTTTTGGCTCCGAAAGAAGATTCACAAAACCAAGGTGCTCTACACTTTTTAAAACCTCAGATGCTGTCTGAAACACATCAGCACAAATTTGATCAACCCTTTGCTCAATCTGAACCCATGTAGCACTTCCTCCAGCAACCGCCATAAAACCCCTCTAAGAAAACAAAAAGCTCCAGCTTCGCCAGAGTTGATGCGGATTTATTCCGAGCCCCAATTATCACACAAATTATTACAGATAACGCAATACCCTACTAAAAACCCCACAGTAAATCGTTGTTTTTATTCAGTTTTCTAGTAAACTGACCAATTAAAGCCTTCCAAGCCTGCTATTGGAGGATGTCTTTCCCATCGGCTAGCCAATAAAGAATTACACCAAATTTACACCATCGACCCGCAAGACCCATTCAATCAAGGTTCAGAAGTCCCTTCCTGGGCACCATATACACCTACAAAGATCTATATGGGAGCTAAAGCTCTTTTTTCAATAGCTGAATGTTTTTCCTTCGCCCAAAGAAAAACCGCCCGAAGGCGGCTTTTTATAAAGGCTTATTAATGACTGTGGACGTCTTTCAGCGCTGCCTTAGCGGCATCCTTATGCTCTGCAGGACTTAGTGCTGCAACTTCTTTTAAGAATTTAGCAGTATCAATCTTCTTGCCCCCTAACCAAGTGCCTTGAACTTTGACTTTTTCCAAGATCTCATTCGGATTAACGGTAGTGATGTCTGCTGAGAGCTCGACGATATCAGCATACTTACCAACCTCGAGAGAACCTATCTCGTGATCGCGTTTAAGTTGATATGCACCATTCATGGTGGATGCTTTGAGTGCCTGATCCATGGTTACCGCCTGATTAGCCCCATGGACATTTCCAGCTTCGGTGGTACGAGTCACCATATGCTGAATATTTCTGAGTGTATCTGGGGGTGAAACCGAACCATCGTTATGAAAAGAGGGGTGGATATCAGCCTTAAATGCATCATTGACACGCTGCCATTCAGCGCCATACTCTGATTTAAACATCGTGCCATCTAACAAATCACCCCAATAGATATATTGGAACGGCGCCATGGAAACTGTGACGCCTAGACTTTTCGCCCGCTGGAACTGATCTGCTCGTGCCGCCCCCAAATGCTCAACGCGCCACCGGTGATCAGTGCCCAAGAGTTTGTACTTGGTCAACGCATACTCATAAGCATCCAAGACCACATCAAAACCAACATCCCCATTACAGTGGAATGACATTTGATAGCCCATCGGCGTATATTTATCCAACATTTGATCTAACTGTAGGCGCGTGTAATTCATACCCTTCTCACCTAGCGGCCCAATAATGATTTCTGCGTCTTTGGTACGTTGATTTTCTAGATATGGAAAACTCTGCGCCACATTACCCAACCATGGGCTACCATCGGCCCAAAGCTTAATGCCATTTTTGCGTACCATGCTCGGATCAGGCCAAGCAACTTGATCGCCCGCATCCGCATCAATTGCCATGTGATAAACGTGCATTCTTAATGGGCTATTTGGCATTGAAGCCAACGCCAAATATGGTTTGTATAGGCCACTGTTATAAGTATGCTCAGAGGTTGAGGTGATGCCTTTAGAGGCCATAAAGGCGTACCACTCAGCACCAGACATCAACGGCTTTGGAATAGCCGTCGGAAATAAAGGACCAACTACCGCCATCAGGGCCGCAGCTTCATTAGCCACCCCATTGGATGTTCCATCTGGGTTGCGACCGTAACTACCTCCGACTGGATTTGCCGGTGGCTTACCGTCCTTCCATCCCAAAAATTTCACGGTTGCCGAATTAAAGTACACCGCATGGCCAGAATTATCAATCACTATCACGGGGCGACCACTTGGAGTAAGTTTGTCCAATACATCTTTGGTTGGAAGTGGTGCTTGTTGTAACAAACGATCCACACCATTAAAAATGAGTGGCACGCCTGGCTTTGCCTCTTTATCCGACTTCAGAATTTTTGCTTGAACATCTGACCAAGACTTGTAACCGACATAGGGCGCAACCCAATAAGCAGGAGCTTGTGTCGTGATACCCGAGAGCATGGGGTGATTATGGGGATCAATGAACCCCGGCATTAGAACGGTATTGCCCAAATCCTTAAAGGTTGCATTAGGGGCTGAAGCACGCACATCCTTTAATGATCCAACTGCAGTAATCTTTTTTGTACTGGTATCAAAAGCAATCGCTTCTGCGCGCGGACTTTTGTCATTCATGGTGATAATGTTTGCCGCTTTCAGGACCATAATTTCTGCTGAGGCAAAAAGTGGCACGGAGCACGCTACCAATGCAGAAATAGATTTGGAAATTAAGGTGCGATTCATTTTTTTCACAGGATCCCCATTAAGTGATTAATTCCCAAGAATTATGCCATTCTCAAGTCAGCCCTATATCGTCGCCCTAGAGCCTAAATAGCTTTAATATAGGGCACCTACCCAACAGTTTGCCTACCTTGACTAACCCCTTAAACCCCACCTTACTCAAAAAAGAGAATCAAAAGGCTAAAGGCATTAGCCTATTTTCAGCCACTGCCCTAGGCATCGGTGGGATGATGGGGGCGGGGCTGTTTTCTCTTTTGGGCACTGCAAGTGCACATGCTGGTTCGCACATTCCTTTGGCGTTCTTACTAGGCGCCATTGCCGCCTCGTTCTCGGTCTACTCTTATGCCAAATTGGGCGCTACCTTTCCTAGTAGCGGAGGCGCCGCTACCTTTACGGTCATGGGTTTTGGACCCGGAGTAATTTCTGGTGGTCTTAATATCTTTCAATACATCGCCTATCTGATTGCAGCAGCACTCTATGCCGCCGGATTTTCTGAATATGCCAACACTTTGCTTGGTGGTGATCTATCCCCATTCGAAGTGAAACTTATTAGTGCTGGCATTGTCGTTTTGTGCGCTGGCATTAACTTACTGGGGACCAATATTGTCGGTAAAGCGGAAACTCTGGCTATCGGCTTTGTAACGGTTGCCCTTTTACTCTTCTCTGCAGAAGGCATTCATACTGCCAATATTGCCGCCTTCCAAGTTTCAAGCTGGTCAATCAATGGCATTGCAATTGCCACAGGCATTTTGTATATCAACTACCAGGGTTTTGGGGTAGTGACCAATTCCTCTAATGCTATGCAAGAGCCACAAAAAGAGCTGCCACTAGCCATGTTCTCAGCCCTGATTTTGGTGACCATTGCTTACATCCTAGTCAGTACTGCAGCAGTACTATTACTCCCTCCTGCGCTAATGCTGCAGTACAACGGCCACGTATTGGCCGACGCCGCTCAAATTGTCTCGGGACGAGCAGGCTTTGTATTGATTGGAACCTCCGCCCTATTAGCATGCGCAGCGGCACTCAATGCCACCATTTTTGCCGCTTCGAATATTGCTGCTGACATGGCGCATAAAAACTCCATCTCAAAAGTTCTTGGTGAATCCGTCTTAAAAACAGAATTGCGTGCATTAACTATTTCCGCACTTTTGGTGATTGCCCTCGTATTGGCATTTCCGCTCGATGTCGTAGGCAAAATGGCAAGCTTGGCCTTTTTGCTAGTGTATGCGGCTATTACTTATGGGCACATTCGCGTGCGCAATAAAACGGGGGCCAAATTATGGCCGCTCTGGGCAGCCATCATCATCAATCTCAGCTTATTTACGACTTTATTTATCAACATGGTCGAAAGTGCCAAGGGTAGCGCAATCGTTTTGGTTGCCGCTTTAATTGGATCCTTTGCGCTTGAGGCAAGTTCACGTAAATTTCAGAGCAATAAATTAAAGTCCCATTGAGCGGTGCAAGATTTTAGATTTCATTTCTAGCCAGAGACTCTCGAAATCCTCGATTTTTTCATCAGATAACTTGATAGGCTCGTAGAGAGAGCCAAAAATAATTGAACTCTTCTTTGCCAGAGTCTTTTCAAATTCACTCAAGCCAATTGGCTTATCGTCCATATCCCTAGTCAGCTCAGCCGAGCAGACAATCGCCTGAACATCATCTCGATCGATTACCGCAAACTCAATAAATTGCTGATTCTTTTCAACAATAACCAAGGTGCCTCGAGCGTAGCAAACTGCTTCATGAGCCTGCACGATGTACGTAAGAAATTGATTTTGCTCATCCTCAGATTTAAAGGGGAGATCATCAATAAAAAAGAGGTATTGGTCGCCCTCGCCATTCACTAATGTAAATACCTTTGGTACGACACCATGACCCAAAGCCAAGTTACGGTAATAGGTGGAAATTTCTACAGCAAGATTTTCAGCGAATAAGTGCATGGCGATTCACAAAAGAATTACTCTTTACGGGTTTTTATAGATTCGATGATTTTATAGAATGCATCTGGCTTGACGGAATTCTGCCCTTTAAACGGTTGATCAGTAATCACCAATAAAGAAATCAATGCTCCCATGGTCACTGGCAAAATCTTTAACCCCAAGAAAAAAGAATCTGATGGTAGGAATAGTGTATTGATTCCCAACAATGCGAGCATACATATCAGAATAACCACCCAAAACAGTCCAGGTAAGCGAACATTGGCATGCTCAATACGGGCTTCTCGGCTTTCAGCCACTTCCTCGGATTTTTTAATGATGTCGGTATACATCGCAGTTTGTCGATTGCTATGAGGCTCAATAGACATCAGCTTTCTGGAGATGCCGCGCCAAAGCATATGCGTCTTGGTGCTTCCCTCGCCCTTTTGCAGCAAAGCCCATTCATCATCAACAATGGAATTCATATACTCAAAAAGCTCTGCCCGAATCGGCGCTATCGATGGGTCGCCAAAACGAGTCAATAAACGATCTAGATTATTAATGCGCCCAGCCTCTTGTGATACTAAGGTCTGAACTTCCCGAAAGTTAGACTGTGCTTGATTTAATAAAAAACCAATCAGCAGTCCACTTAAGGTAATGATTGACCCAAAAAGAGCTAGACCCAATCGAGTGCTATCTTGTGTCGGCGCAAAGACTGGGATAAATTGCAGCAAGCGGGGCAATACATCTAACAAAGTAACAAAAAACAGAATCAATATTAAAAGAATTTGGACATTGCTTTTTTTGTATACCCAATTAAAGAAGGCATCCTCACGTCGATTATTCATATAGCTTAGTTGTTAATGTGTTTTTGTAAAAACTGAATGGTTCTCTCCCAAGCAAGCTGCGCTGCTTCCGCGCTGTACTTTAATGGGGCCAAACCTCGAGTGTCTGACTTGGGATTTGCAAAAGCATGTTTTGTATCATAGCGGTGGAATTCATAAGCCACCCCGGCTTGCTTTAGCTTCTCTTCCAGCTGATCCACACCAGCAATTGGAAAAAACTCATCATGCATAGCCCAGTGCCCCAGCATAGGCTTCGTAATTGCTTTTGCATCAACATACTCTAGGGGCGGATTACCATACCAAACAATAGAAGCATCCAATTCAGGAACATTGCACGCAGCCAGAATAGTTAGCGCACCACCCATACAAAAACCTGTCACGGCTACTTTTGCGCTGCCAGTTGCCTTTAAGTATTGAACAGCGCCTCGGATGTCCTGACCGGCTGCATCACCAAAATTGAGATCGCCCATGAGATGTTCGGCCTCATTTGCCTCGAGCGCCAATTTGCCGCGATACAAATCCGGCACTAATGCCCGATACCCCGCTTTAGCAAAGCGTTCCGCGACGGCTTTGACTTCATCATCCAGACCCCACCACTCTTGAATAACAACAATCCCTGGGGCATTCGGTTTATCGATGGGCTCAGCCAAGTATCCCTTCAGAACTTGTCCATCGGGCCTTTTAAATTCGATCATGAGACCTCCTTATGTTTTTATGTTTTTGCGTTCTTGTGTTCTTGCGTTCTTGTGTTCTTTTATTTTTATGGTTTTTTTGCATCTGAATGAATATATCCTACCAGCCAGAATGTCAACAATCCACAAATCGCCGCACCATAGCCAACGAGGTTGTAGTGCTGCATCATGCCATTCGGGCCAATGGTCACCACCCAACCCGCCAAGACAGAAGCAATACCAGAAGAGAGCATTTGTACGGAGCCAATCAGACTCATAAACGTACCACGTACTTTGCTCTCCACAATCTGACTCACCATAGCCATTGCAGGGATCATTCTTCCAGATACCAAAATAAAGAATGCTGTTGAGTTAATCAGCACAACCCATAAGGGGACAACTGGTAGATTCGTTGTAACCAATAAAGGAATTAAGCTGATCATCGCCAAGAACCTAAATACAAGCACCTTACCGTGCTTATCCGCCATATGCCCGATAAAGCGAGAGCTCATCAAAGTAGCCAGTCCGCCACAAAGATAGATCAAGGAGATATAAGAATTACTAATTCCGACATTAGATGTTAGATATAGGGCGATATACGGGATTACCGAGAACCCAGTAATCATGATCAATGCCATAAATAGGAAGGCTTTGATATTCTGAGGGGCAACTAAGATTTTCCAAATTTGGCTAATGCGACTCCCCTCATGGGCATGACCTAAGTGGCCCGCAATTCTAGGAATGTTTCGGTAACCCAGATAAAGAATGAAGGCCGAAACAAAGGCGATAAAGAAGAATGGTGCACGCCAACCCAAAGATGGGATATGGTTCGCTAGAAACAGTCCTAATGGGACACCAGCAACCGTTGAAACCGAGAATGCAGCCATGACCGTTCCCAAGGCCTTGCCTCTTCTCTCAAATGGAATTGAATCCGCTACGATGGTTTGAACTAAGGAACCTAAGATACCCCCGAAGGCACCAGCAAAAGCTCGGGCTATAAACAGCAATTCATAGTTTGGCGCCAAACCACAGGCTAGCGTTGCGATGATGAAGCAAGCATACAAACTTAAGAGCAGCTTTCTTCGTTCAAATCGATCTACATAGTAGGTTGCCAAGATGCCTGCGGCAGCTGCAGCAAAAGTATAAGAAGAAAGCAATAAACCAAATTGATGCGTATTGATATTGAGCACCCGAATAAATTCAGGGCCCAAAGGCATCATGATCATGAAATCAAGAATATGCGTGAACTGAATTCCCGCCAATGAAAACAAAAAGAAGCGCTCACGCTTCTTGGTTTCAGTATTAAGGGCGATGGTGTTCAAGGGCTACTTTACTTGGGGTAATCAATGTGACATTATCAACCCTGATTCAGAAAATTGCTTATCCAGAACCCATAGAAATACACCCCAATATATGTCAGTCACCCTAAACCTCATCAGTCAGTCTAGTTTCGATGGAATCCCGCTGCTACCCTTGGTGAGAGACTCTCTTTATGGTGTGCTGGGCTTGTTGCTGATTCTTTTATTTCATGGCAGCGCAATTAATTACATTATGCTGCGCTTCGAGCAACTTGCAAGTCTATCGCTATCAAAAAAGCACTATAACCGTGTATTTTTTCACTTCTATGTCACTTTCTTTTTTATTGCCTTAGTGCACATGATCGAAATTATCATATGGACGGTTTACGTTCTTGAACTCCACTTAATTCAGGATGGCATTAGAACCCTGCTCTTCGTAGGAAGCTGCTACACAACCATCGGATTTATTGAGGATATCTTGCCGAACGGCTGGAAAAGTCTCGCCTTCTTCATCTCCTTTTCAGGTTTATTTTCCATGGCATGGACTACATCCGTCATGATCGGCATGACCAATACCTTCAAAACTGCCTGGAATATGAAGCATCGCCGAAAAGATCCTAGCGCCTCTTAAGGTAATAACCATATACGCATCGAGCGCCTCCTCTAGAGGGGTCATGCGTATCATGAATCACGCCATCGACAATCGTGGTGAGATGTTTAGAGACTTTGGCTATCAGTACCCCCTTAGGCAACTCATCAGGGCATAAATGCACCTGGCAGCCAGCACCTATTTTCATGGTCGGCACCCATTCAAATCCTTGTGCCAAGATGTAATCATGAAAAACATTACGATGATTACCATTCCTAGGTGAAGAGCCTTTTGCATTGAGCCGCTTTGCCAAGCGATCATTTCTGAGTTGGGCATAACTCTCATTTGCCAGCCTTAAATCTTCATACACTTTCATATAGGGTAGATTTGCAGCAATTGCGATGGCCCTCACAACACAGTCCCCTGCGCCACCTTTAAAACCAGCCTGCTCCCTGCCACCGTCATTGAATTGAAATGGAAAGCGGGAATGGGTTTTAGTGAAGAGGTTTAAAAATCCGAACATATGTTGCTAGCCAATAAAAAATGGATTTGCTTTTCGGGCAAATCCATTTTTAGTTAGGGCAATGACTAAATTACTTAGCGTGCGCCTTTTTCACCTCTAAGCGCCAAGCGTGTAATAAAGGTTCAGTGTAGCCGTTGGGCTGCTCAAGACCTTTGAAGATCAGATCACTAGCCGCTTTATAGGCATATGAATCCTGGAAATTTGGCATCATCGGCTGATACAAAGGATCACCAGCATTCTGACCATCCACCACTTTAGCCATACGCTGCAAAGTCTCATTCACTTGGTCAGCAGTCACGATGCCATTGAGCAACCAGTTAGCAATATGTTGACTTGAGATACGCAAAGTTGCGCGGTCTTCCATCAAACCTACGTTATGGATGTCAGGTACCTTAGAACAACCAACGCCTTGATCAATCCAGCGAACCACATAACCCAAGATACCTTGGCAGTTGTTATCCAACTCTTGCTGAATCTCTTCCTTAGACCAATTAGCCTTTTCAACCACCGGAATGGTCAACAAGTCATCGATCAATGCTTCAGCTTCTGCCTGGGTATCGAGCTTTTCCATTTCCTTTTGGAGCTCAGCGACGTTTACTTGGTGATAATGAAGCGCATGCAAAGTCGCAGCCGTTGGAGATGGCACCCAAGCAGTATTTGCACCTGCTTTAGGATGAACAATCTTCTGCTCAACCATGGCTTTCATCATGTCAGGCATCGCCCACATTCCCTTGCCGATTTGAGCGCGGCCACGCAAGCCACAATCCAAACCAGCAAACACGTTGCGACGCTCATAAGCAGATAACCATTTGCTGGTTTTCATATCACCTTTGCGCATCATAGGGCCCGCATACATCGCAGTGTGCATTTCATCACCAGTACGATCCAAGAAGCCGGTATTAATAAAGGCTACGCGAGCACCAGCTGCAGCGATGGCTGCTTTAATGTTCGCACTCATACGACGCTCTTCATCCATGATGCCTAGCTTCACAGTATCTGCAGGCAAACCGAGTAGCTTTTCCACGCGGCCAAAGAGCTCGCCCGCAAAAGCCACCTCTTCTGGGCTATGCATTTTAGGCTTCACGATATAGACAGAGCCCTTGCGTGTGTTGCCAATCGCTTGGCTTGCAGGGCGATTAATGTCATACAAGGCAATTAATACTGTCACTACCGCATCCAAAATACCCTCATAAATCTCTTTGCCCTCACCAGTAATGATGGCTGGGTTAGTCATTAAATGACCAACGTTACGAAGGAACAAGAGTGAACGACCGTGCAAGGTGACGATACCGTCTTTTGCATCAACAGCGCCAATACCGGCTTTGTACTTACGATCTGGGTTAAGCGCACGAGTAATCGTCTTATCACCCTTCTTCACCTCCTCAACTAGAGTTCCCTTGAGGATGCCTAACCAGTTTTCATAGGCAACAACCTTGTCATCGCCATCCACTGCTGCAATAGAATCTTCCAAATCCAAAATGGTGGAAAGCGCAGCCTCCAACACAACATCATTGATGCCTGCAGGATCACTTGCGCCAATCGTTTTGTTCTTATTAATTTCGATATCAATATGAATACCGTTGTTGCGCAAGAGGATTGAGCTTGGTGCTGCAGCCTCACCCTGATAGCCAACAAATTGCTTCTCATCAGCCAAACCAGTTGAAGTGCCATCCTTTAACTTCACAGATAATTTATTGCCATCAACTGTATAAGCTACTGAATCACGATGTGAGCCTTTAGCCAATGGAGCTGACTGATCCAAGAAGTTACGTGCATAAGCAACTACCTTTGCACCACGAATCGGGTTGTATGCACCAGTCTTAGTAGCGCCATCCTCTTCAGACAAGACGTCTGTACCGTAGAGGGCGTCATACAAAGAACCCCAACGCGCATTAGCCGCATTTAAGGCATAACGTGCATTGAGCACTGGAACCACTAATTGAGGGCCAGCTTGAAGTGCTAGCTCATCATCAACATTCTTAGTAGTAGCAGTAATTTTCCCTGGCACATCAACCAAATAACCAATCTCTTTTAAGAACTTGCGATAGGCAGGCATATCTTTAATCGGGCCTGGGTTAGCTTGGTGCCATTTATCCAAATCCAACTGAATGCGATTACGCTTTGCTAGTAAAGCATCATTTTTTGGAGTGAGGTCTTTAACGATTTCATCAAAGCCCTTCCAAAAATCAGCACTCTTAATGCCGGTACCAGGAAGGACTTTGTCTTCGATGAAGCGATATAAAGGAGTTGCCACTTGAAGGCTATTGCAGGTAGTGCGCGCAGTCATGTTGTTATCTTCTTAAACAAAAGTTAATAAATTAGGTCATTCAATACTGAATCAACTATTTTCCATCAATCCTGAAAAGGATGTTGGAGTAGGATGGTTTCATCACGTTCTGGGCCTGTAGAGACCATTGCGATTGGCTTACCCGCCACCTCTTCAATACGGCGCAGGAACTTTTGCGCTTCTGGGGGTAGCTTATCCCACTCGCGTATACCGAAGGTTGTACCCTTCCAGCCCGGGAAATCCTCATAAATCGGTTCGCAACGGGCTACAGATTCTGCGCCGCGTGGCAATACATCTAGTTTTTTACCATCCAGCGTGTAACCAACGCATAAGCGAATGGTTTCCAAACCATCCAGAACATCAAGCTTGGTGATGCAAAGACCAGATAAGCCATTGATCTGAATTGAACGCTTCAATGCAGCGGCATCCAACCAACCAGTACGGCGTGGACGACCGGTGACTGAACCAAATTCTTTACCGACTTCCGCTAAACGAACGCCAATTGGGTCTTGCTTAGCAGGATTGTCATGATCATAAAGTTCGCTTGGAAATGGGCCAGCACCAACGCGAGTGCAATAGGCCTTAGTAATACCCAAGATGTATTGCAATGAATCGGGTCCCACGCCAGAGCCAGCAGCAGCATTACCTGCTACACAGTTACTGGAAGTGACATAGGGATATGTTCCATGGTCAATATCCAACAATGTACCTTGTGCACCTTCGAACAAGAGATTTTGACCAGATTGTTCTGCGGCGTATAAAGCGCTAGAAACATCTACCACCATGGGTTTGAGACGCTCTGCGTAAGACATCGCTTCCGCTAAAGTCTTTTCATAATTCACTGGCTCAGCACCATAGTAATTGGTGAGCATGAAATTGTGATATTCCAAATTCTCACGTAATTGCTCGGCAAATTTTTCTGGATAGAACAAGTCCTGTACGCGCAATGCACGGCGGGCTACTTTATCTTCATATGCTGGACCAATTCCGCGACCTGTTGTACCAATCTTTGCCTCGCCACGCTTTTTCTCACGCGCATGATCAATCGCGACGTGATACGGCAGAATCAGAGTGGTTGCTTCTGAGATTTTTAAACGAGATTGCACATCTAAACCAGCAGATTCAAGCTCGCCGATTTCTTTAAAGAGCGCCTCAGGAGAGAGCACCACACCATTGCCGATATAGCAAATCACATTTTTATGCATGATTCCAGAAGGAATCAAACGCAAAATCGTCTTCTTGTCGCCGATGATAAGAGTGTGGCCGGCATTATGACCGCCCTGGAAACGAACCACAGCTTGCGCATGATCAGTCAACCAATCTACAACCTTACCTTTGCCTTCATCACCCCATTGAGTGCCAATGACAACTACGTTACGACCTTTTGCTTGCTGCTTTGAAGACATAATGAAATCCAAAAAGATAATTACAAAATAAGTTAACTGCTTAATGACAAATGTGTTGTGCTACTTTTTCTTTACTTCCCAAGTGCTCGCCTGCTTAACCAACTCACGATCGCATTGATATTCGGCAGCATCCACTGTTGCGCCTACCGGAATCTGTATCACCACCTCACCCTGAATTCTGAGGGTTGCAATCACTCGGTCCAATTCAGCATCCTCAATCCAAGGCGCTGAAATCACCATCTTGCGCGCATTCAAGGGCGATAAGTTGGCTAGAGTTAGCAAGTCCAATGAAAACCCAGTGGCAGGACGTGGGCGTCCAAAGGCCTGACCAACATGGTCATAACGTCCGCCTCTAGCGATAGGTTGCGGCAGTTGATCAACGTAAGCGGCAAACATGACACCGCTGTGATATTGATAGCCACGCAAATCTGCCAGATCAATACTGAGCTCTAAATGGGTCGATAACTTCGCAGTAGCGGCGACTAAACGCTCGAGATCCGCTAAAGCCTTGTCAATTGCCGCATGCTTGGGTAATGTTTTCCGAGCCTGCGCCAATACATCTGCGCAAGGACCATTCAACTCAGTTAAGGCGAGCAGCGCTTCAGCCACTTTTGCCGGCAAACAAGCCGCCCACTTATTCAAACGAGGGCGATCCTTGCTTTGCAACAAACCATACAGGGCTTCAATTGTTTCTTTGTCTAAGTTCTGACCATCTAAGATCCCCGCCAAAATGCCAGCGTGTGACAAATCCAGGTAAACCTTCTCCAGACCCGCAACAGAGAGCGTTTTAAGCAATAAGGTGATTGCCTCCAAATCGGCTTCCCAGGTGGCGCAACCATAAATCTCAGCACCAAGCTGCAACTCTTCACGTGCTGAGCTTCCTACTGGTGTGCGAGCATGCGCTACAGAGCCGGCATAACAAAGACGAGTGACGCCAGCACGATTTAAAAGGTGAGCATCAATCCGTGCAACTTGCGGAGTTATGTCGGCACGCAAGCCCAATGTCCGACCAGATAGTTGGTCTACCAACTTAAAGGTTTGCAGATTGAGATCAGAGCCTGTGCCGGTTAACAAAGAATCTAAGAATTCAAGAATGGGAGGAGCAACCAACTCATAACCATAGGACTGATACAAATCCAAGATGGCGCGGCGCAAAGACTCAACCTTGCGTGCCTCAGCAGGCAAAACATCTGCAATATCTTCAGGAAGTAACCAGCGATTCATGATTTGGTCTATTTGCTTTCTTATTTTTTGTGCAAGAACTTGAAGAACTCACCATTTGGCTCAACTACCATGACATCCTTCTTATCCTTGAAAGAGCTTCTATAGGCTTCCAAGCTTTGATAAAACTGAGCGAACTGTGGATCGCGCCCAAACGCCTCTGCATAAAGAGCGGTAGCTCTAGCATCACCAGCGCCTTTAATCTTTTGAGCATCACGATAGGCTTCTGCCAAGATCGTATCGCGCTGACGTTCCGCATTGGCCCGTATCTTGTCAGACTCTGCTGCACCCATAGAACGCAACTCGTTAGCCACACGCTTACGCTCTGCCTCCATCCGGCGATACACAGAATCACTGATTTCTGCTAAGAGGTCAACGCGCTTTAAGCGCACATCTACAATCTCTACGCCGATATCCGATGCATCATCAGCAACCTTCTTGCGAATACCCTGCATCACTTCTTCACGCTGATCGGAGATCAACTCACGAACAGTGCGCTTCGTAAATTCTTCATTGAGCGCTGAACGCACCAATTGCGTTAAACGGTCTTGGGCTAAGCGCTCATCCCCTTTAAAGCTAATAAAGAATTTACGCGGATCGACAATACGCCACTTCACATAAGAATCTACCAATAAGTTTTTCTTCTCAGCAGTGATGAAGCGCTCGGCTTCGGGGTTATCAATGGTCAAAATACGGCGATCAAAGAAACGCACGCTTTCAAAAGGTGCTGGTAGCTTTACTTGGATGCCCGGCTTCTCAATGACACGAACAATTTGTCCAAATGAAAACACCACCGCAAATTTACGTTGATCAACCACAAAGACGCTCGAAGACAAAATGTAGATCAGCGCAATAAAGCCGATACCGGCAGCAATTAAACGATTCGCATTCATTATCTGGACTCCCGATCACGACTGCGAAGACCGTCACGCTTATCGATAGCGCTATTTGATGCTGGCGCTGGTGTTACAGGAGTTGCACTAGAGGTCGAGCTTGAAGGATTTGCATTTCCACCGGTTGCACCACCAACTGTCACGCTACCTGTTGGCGTGCTTGTGGTTGAGGCAGCCTGTCCACTAGCAACCTGAGCACTCTCAGCGCTAACCTGGGCTACGATTTTATCGAGCGGAAGATACAGCAAGCTATTGCTCTTGGTTGTATCCACCAAGATCTTGGTGACGTTGTTATACATCTCGCGGATGCTATCGATATACATACGATCACGCGTCACTTGCGGTGCTTTTGCATATTCAACCAAGATCTGCTTAAAGCGGGTGGCATCACCCTCTGCGGTAGCCACTACTCGAGCCTTATAGCCTTCAGCCTCTTGAATCAAGCGCGCAGCCGTACCTTTGGCACGTGGAATTATGTCGTTGGCATAAGCCTGACCTTCACTCTTCAAACGCTCTTGATCTTGACCTGCCTTAACCGCATCATCAAACGCTGCCTGAACTTGTTCAGGAGGTTGCACGTTTTGCACAGTCACGCTAGTCACATAAATACCTGTTTTGTAACTATCCAAAATCTTCTGAATCGAGTTCGCTAAATCCACGCCAATCTTTTCACGACCTTCATACAAAACAGTATCCATTTTGCTGCGAGCAACGATTTCACGAACCGCTGTTTCGGCCGCTTGAACTACCGCCGCATCTGGATCACGGTTATTGAATAAATAATCTGTAGGATCTTTCAAGCGATATTGCACAGCAAAGCGCACATCGATGATGTTTTCATCCTCAGTAAGCATGGATGAATCTTTTTGATTAGTAGCTTTAATTAATACGGGGCGCCCTACTTCAACAGATCGCACGCCGGATAAATTGACCGTCTCTTCAGACTGAATCGGCCAAGGCATATGCCAATTAATACCTGGCTTGGCGGTGTAGTCATACTTACCAAAAGTGAGAATAACGCCGGCCTGACCTTCTTGAATAATGAAGAAGCCACTGCATACCCACATAAAGAAAACAATCGCCCCAGCGATAAGGAAGCTTGCCTTAGAGCCAAATGGATTGCTGAAATTAAAGTTAGGCGTATTGATACCGCCATTACCGCCACCATTGCTACCGCCTCCATTGCCGCGTTGTGATGGCGGAGGAATGTCCGTGCTGCTGGGTTTATAAGAGGAACCGCTATTAGCGCCTGGCTTTTTCTTGCCGCCAAAGATGCCAGCAATTCTGTCATTGAAATCGCGCCACAACTCATCTAAATCTGGCGGACCATCTGGCCTATTCACGGGATTCTGTGGCTGGTTCGGCTGAACTTCTACTGGCTTATTCGTTTCAGGATCTGCTTTAGGGGCTTGATCACTCGCCTGCCCGTCTTTGGCATCCTTGGATCCGCCGGCATTGTGACTATTGCCCCATCCTGGATCATTAACCGAAAAAAGGTCGAGAAATTTACGCGTCATTAGAAAAATAGCTTCGGTTGGCAATCGGATTAAATTCAGCAGATTCTGGTCGTTCGGGTAAAGGTTCTAAAAACTCATCCGGGGCCAATTGCTTCTTGGCACGGTTGTGCTCGACCCTTATTCTATCAGTCATTTGGGAGCATTCAGCTAAGGCCGAGCGAAGTAAATCAAGGCCCAAGCCGGTCTTGGCCGACAGGAAAACCTGGCTTGGAAAGCCCTGCCCATCACGCTCCAAAACAGCCCCTCGGGTAAAGGTTTGAGGCATCTGGTCGATCTTATTCATCACCTCAATCCGAGGGATGTCATCAGCCCCAATTTCCGCCAAAACAGCCTCAACTTCAGCCTTTTGCTCCCTAGCTACCGGACTGCACGCATCAATCACGTGCAAAATGAGGTCCGCATGGATGGTTTCATCCAAGGTGGCCCTAAATGCCTCCACCAACTGGTGAGGCAATTCTCGAATAAATCCCACTGTATCTGAGACCACAATCGAACCTACCCCGTCCAAATGAACCTTTCGAGAGGTGGTATCCAGGGTGGCAAATAATTGATCGGCCGCATAAGTCCCTGCTTTTGTTAGGGCATTAAATAAGGTGGATTTACCGGCGTTGGTATAGCCAACTAAAGAAACCGAGAATACATCTTTGCGATTTCGCGCCCTTCTTTGGGTGCGTTGTTGGCGCTGCAGTTTTTCCAACTCATTTTCTAAGCGCTTAGCTTTAGTAGCCAACATGCGGCGGTCTAACTCCATCTGAGTTTCACCAGGACCACCGCGAACGCCAATACCACCACGCTGTCGCTCTAAGTGACTCCAAGCCCTAACCAAACGCGACATGCGATAACGCACTTGCGCAAGTTCAACTTGCGTCTTACCGATATGGCTTTGCGCTCTTTGACTAAAGATATCCAAAATCAAACCGGTGCGATCCATCACATGAAATCCAATATGGCGTTCTAGATTGCGTTGTTGCGTTGGAGAAAGCGGGTGATTGAAAATTGCGAGCTCAGCGCCCTGCTCTTCCATGGCACGCTTGAGCTCATTTGCCTTACCTGAGCCGATAAACAGTGCGGGATCAGCTCTGCCCTTGCGGGCAATTACACTGGCTGCGGGTATAGAGCCAGCGCTATCAGCCAAAAGGCTGAGCTCTGCCATGCTGTCTGCAAAATCTTCGCGCCCCGTGTCTACTCCAACCAGAACAGCGCGAGCGGCATCTACTCCAGTTTTATACAGGGCTAGATTCTTCCAAACGGAAATCAATCGCACGAGCAGGAACGATCGTGGAGATTGCATGCTTGTAAACCATCTGCGTCACAGTATTGCGCAAGAGCACGACATATTGATCAAACGATTCAATATTGCCTTGCAACTTAATGCCATTGACCAGATAGATCGAAACAGGTACATGCTCTTTGCGTAAAGCATTGAGGAATGGATCCTGAAGTAGTTGAATTTTGTTAGGGTTGCTATTACTCATACTGCTCCTTAATTATTTTTTGCTTACATACTTTTTTGGGAGTCTTGCTTTTTTATATATCTCTTACTACACATCTTCACTACACATCTTTACCGCACATCTGCACTGCATATTAATTAACGACAAATTACTCTCATTAAGAACACATTGAGCCTTCTAAAGTGGGCTGATTTTTGAAAAAATCAAGCCCATTTCGAACGCAGAATGACAGCTTAGCCGAAATTACCGCTTTTTGCCTTTTTTGCCCTTATCGTCATCAACATAGGGGTTTTTGGCCGTATTCATCTGAATACGTAAGGGCGTACCGCGTAATTTAAAGACATCCCTAAAGCGACCTTCTAAATATCGCTTGTAGCTATCTGTCACCCCGCTCAGGGAGGTGCCATGAATCACCACAATTGGGGGGTTCATGCCCCCTTGATGGGCATAACGTAACTTTGGACGACCCATGCCAACGCGTTTTGGCTGTTGATGTTCAATCGCCTCTTGCAAGATCCGGGTCAAACGAGGGGTTGGTAGCTTTGCCATTGCTGCAGCGTAAGCGGAATCCACATCCTTAAAGAGCTCCTTAAGACCAGTCCCCTTTTTTGCGGAGATAGGATGGACGTTTGCAAAATCTAGAAAGCGCAGCTTTTGAGCAATCTCTAAGCGCGCTCGTTCTTTGACATAGGAATCCAAGCCATCCCACTTATTCACTGCAACCACTAATGCACGACCAGCCTCAACAATAAACCCGGCGATATGGGCATCTTGCTCCGATATATCTTGTTGCGCATCTAGCATCAAGATCACCACATTACAGTCGGCAATCGCTTGTAATGTTTTAACCACTGAGAATTTCTCAATCGCTTCAAATACTTTGCCACGACGACGTAAACCGGCGGTATCCACCAAGATATAAGGCTTACCGTTTCGCTCAAATGGCACTTCAATCGCATCACGTGTTGTGCCCGGCATATCAAAGGCAATCACACGCTCTTCGCCGATCAACTTATTGATCAAAGTTGATTTACCTACGTTTGGACGACCCACTACCGCAATCTTCATGGGGCGATTTGGATCTTTAGCTAAATCATCATCCTCTGGCTCTGCGATACCAAGCGAATCTAATGCATCGTCAATCAGACCGCGAACACCATCTCCATGCGCAGAAGAGATTGGAAAAGGCTCACCTAAACCAAGCTCATGAAAGTCCGCAGTAACAACACCCGCCTGCATACCTTCTGTTTTGTTGACCGCCAAAATGACTGGTCTACCAGTCTTACGCAAGAAATCAGCAATGACTCGATCTTGCGGGGCCATACCAAGACGACCATCCACCAAGAAAATCACAATATCCGACTCAGCAACCGCTTGCTTGGTTTGCTTTGCCATTTCAGCAACGATGCCAGTTTTTGCTACTGGCTCAAAACCACCAGTGTCTACACAAATAAATGCTCGCTCACCAATACGACCCTTGCCGTAGTGTCGGTCTCTCGTTAAACCAGAGAAGTCAGCAACCAAAGCATCGCGTGAACGGGTTAAGCGATTAAAGAGCGTCGACTTCCCTACATTAGGACGGCCGACAATGGTGATGACTGGATTCATTTTGGACTGTACGCCGCTATTTTTCCACCTTGAGATTGAACCAAGATGAGACCGCCTACCGCAATGGGGGCAGCTGAGATTGGACTACTGTCGTGACGAATACGCGCAACCATCTCGCCGTTCGCCTGTGAAAAAGCATGGATATAACCTTGAGCATCGCCCATTAACAAAACTCTGCCAACTGCGAGCGACTCACCTACGTCGCGATAAGTCAGCTGTGTGTTCTCCCAAACTTGCGTGCCATCTTTAGTTGCAAAAGCAGTCACATGGGATTTATCGTTCGCTGAAAAAACCATATCGCTACTTTGGGAAGTGCCGGTATAACTTGAATAGTCTTTAAACCATAAAAGATTGCCAGTGCGGGCTTGACCACAACCGATACGGCCCTGATAAGAAACTGCGCAGAGAATGTCACCCTCCATACTTGGCTTTGCAGTGACGTCATTCAAGCGCTCAATTTCTGAGAATCCCTTCGGAAAGGAAACCGGGGTCTCCCAAACCAAGCCGCCATTAGCAATGGCAATCATGCCAAAACGACCACCTGTGAAGCCCGTAACAATGACTTCATTTCCGATCGCAAGCATGCCATAACCGACGCGCAAGGATAAAGCGGACTGCTGACGCTGATAAGTCCATCTCTTAACACCTGTTTGCGCATCTAACCCTACAAAGCGATTATCGAGTGCGCGCACAACCACTATGCCAGCAGCTACCACAGGCTCACTTAACACTTCACTGCCAACGCTGACATTCCAGATGGGCTTACCCATATCGTCATAGGCATAAACCATGCCCTTCGTTGAAACTGCAACAGTGGTTCGACCATCGGATCCAGGGCCCACTGACAAGCGCTCAGGTACGGATACTTCCCACGTTTTATTGCCAGTTGCTAAATCAATCCTAGCTAGATTACCGCGGTGAGAGGCAACGTATACCGCATCCCCTGCAACAATCGGATGAAAGTTAAATGACTCAGATGAACCAATGCTGGTTGACCAGACCGGTTGCAAATCAAACTGATTCGTTACGGTAACTAACTCTGCAGGTTTGCGCACCCTGGAGCCGCCTGAACAGGCGACCAAAGCAATGACCGTGGCACTTAATACCAAGGCAGCGCCTATGCGCATGGGCAAACGCTTCATTCCTTTAGTCATCGCTTTAGTCATCACTTTAGTCATCACTGAGCAACTCCTCCAACAGCATCTAATTTAACTTTTAAGAGGCGACGTGCCTCCTCAGGAAATTCTTTTGCTTGATCTAATTTTTTCCAAGCATCTTGGTAGCTTGTTTTCGCTTCAGCATTTTTCTTTTGAGCCAAATACCAATCGCCACGACGCTCAAGCCATAAAGATTCAAAGCCAGCAATCGGCTTCTCTTTCAGGATTTGATCGGCTTCCGCAAAATCTTTCTCACCGCCCTGCTCAATGAGCTGAGTCACTAAACGCAATTTCGCTAATGCGAGATAACCGTCATTTGAGGCATTCTTTGCCGCCCAACGCAAATAATCTAATCCTTTGGCGCTATCTCCCGCATCCACTGCAATCCGTGCAGCAATCAAACTGGACATTGCTGCATAAGGCGTGCGTCCAAAATCTTTCTGCAAATCATCCGCTGCGCGTAAAGTCTGATCTTTGTCGCCCTTAGCAATGGCGCCCACCATGGTTTCATACAACTTAGAGGCTTCAAGTGCTTGACTATTACGCCACCACTGATAGCCGCTGTATGCAGCATAAGCAAACAATGCAACCGTTACTACGCCAGTGATGAGGTTTCGGTACTTTTGCCAAAACGCCTTGAATTGGTCTAATTGTTCTTGTTCTTCTAAATCTAAAGGCATGTCAATCCAAGCTAACTAATGGGTAATTAAAAGGTAATAAATAGGTAATTTATAGATATCAGACTTATTCTATTCGGAGGCGCCTACTAGCGCATCAATTGCGGCACCCAAGACATCTTCCAGGGGAACTGACTTTTGCTCGCCTGTGCCACGTAAGTCCTTGAGTTGCGCCTCATTTCTGGCCAATTCATCCGGACCAATAATGACCGCAAAGGCAGCCCCACTACTGTCAGCTTTCTTCATTTGAGACTTAAAGCTGGCCGATTGACCATCTGGAGGACAGAAAAGAATAGTGTCGATACCTGCACTGCGGAGGCGCTCAGCAATAATCATGGCAGCGGTCAATGTCTCACCGCCTTGATGCAATACAAAAATGTCGCATTGAGCTTGCGCTTCGGGCAAGGAACCAGAAACTTTCATGAGCTCAAGGACACGCTCCATCCCCATTGCCCATCCACAAGCTGGTGCAGCTTTACCACCCATGCGTTCGATCAATGGGTCATAACGTCCGCCACCAGCAATCGTGCCTTGCGCACCAAGTTCATCGGTTACCCACTCAAACACTGTGAGGTTGTAGTAATCCAGGCCACGCACTAAGCGCGGATTGATTTTGCAAGGGATATTATTGGCCTTGAGTAATTCTTGTACTGCATTGAAATGCTTGAGTGATTCTTCACCCAAGAAATCCAATAATTTGGGTGCCCCTTCAATCAAGGCCTGCATCTCCGGATTCTTAGAATCTAAGATACGCAATGGATTGGTCAACAAGCGACGCTGTGAATCTTCATCTAGTTGAGATTGATTCTTCTCAAAGTAAGTTACCAAGGCTGCGCGATGCTCAGCGCGCTCTGGCGCCTGGCCTAAAGAATTGATTTCTAGGCGCACACCCTTCAAGCCGAGTTCATCCCAGAGGCGTTGACCCATCAGAATGATTTCGGCATCGATATCAGGACCAGCAAACCCCAGGGCCTCAATGCCAAACTGGTGGAACTGACGATAGCGACCACGTTGTGGGCGCTCATGTCGGAACATGGGGCCGGTATACCAAAGACGCTTGGGCCCCTCATAAAGCAAATTATTTTCAATGACAGAGCGCACTAACGCCGCTGTACCTTCAGGACGCAAAGTGAGTTGCTCGCCATTCAAGCGATCTTCAAAAGAATACATTTCTTTTTCAACAATGTCGGTAACCTCACCAATGCCACGTTGAAATACGGCTGTTGCCTCAACAATTGGAGTTCTCAAAAACTCATAACCATAAGAACGAGTAAGATCGCGCAAAACATGCTCAAGATGTGCCCACTGCGCAGCATCTGCTGGCAGCAGATCATTCATGCCGCGCACGCCATTAATTTTTTGCGTCTTTTGTGCTTTAGCTTGCGCTTTCGGATCTTTACTTTGGTCGGTCATTTTTATTATTGTTGTACTTTGTTGTGCTTTATTTTTTGCAGATGTTTACTTAAATTTGAGATGCATAGTTCTGTTTGACGTACTCATCAACAATTACCTGAAACTCTTCGGCAATTTTCTCACCACGCAGCGTTTTTACTTTAACTCCATCCACAAATACTGGCGCCGCTGGGGTTTCGCCGGTTCCTGGCAAGGAAATACCAATATTGGCATGCTTGGACTCACCTGGGCCGTTCACGATACATCCCATTACAGCTACATTCATATTCTCTACGCCCGGATGGGTTTTCTTCCAAACCGGCATCTGTTGACGCAAATAAGACTGGATATTGGCAGCGAGCTCTTGGAATGTCGTACTAGTCGTTCTGCCGCAACCAGGGCATGCGATCACCATAGGCGTGAAGTTACGTAAGCCCATAGTTTGCAAAATTTCTTGAGCAACAATCACTTCGTTTTCACGAGGCGCACCTGGATCAGGAGTTAATGAAACACGAATCGTGTCGCCGATACCCTCTTGCAACAAGATGGCCATTGCTGCTGTTGAAGAGACAATCCCTTTACTACCCATGCCTGCTTCAGTTAATCCCAAATGCAATGGATAGTCAGAACGACGGGAGAGATCACGATACACCGCAACTAAATCTTGAACATTGCTGACTTTGCAAGAGAGCAAAATTTGATTGGGGTTCATGCCCAATTCGACAGCCTTTTCTGCAGATTGCAATGCTGACTGAATCAAAGCTTCAATCATGACCTCTTGCGCAGTCTTTGGAACTGCTAAAGCAGCATTGCTATCCATAATGGAAGCCAAAAGTTCCTGGTCTAGGCTTCCCCAGTTCACCCCAATCCGAATGGGCTTATCGTATTTGCAGGCTGCCTCAATCATTTGTGCAAATTGCGGGTCACGCTTTGCGCCCTTACCCACATTGCCTGGATTAATGCGGTACTTAGAGAGTGCCTTAGCGCACTCTGGGTAATCATTTAATAAGGTGTGGCCGTTGTAATGAAAGTCACCAATCAATGGCACCAATACATCCATCTTATCTAACTGCTCACGAATGTATGGAACTGCTGCTGCAGCCTCTGGCGTATTGACGGTAATACGCACCATCTCGGAACCGGCACGAGCCAATTCTTTTACTTGAATCGCTGTACCCACTGCATCCGCAGTATCGGTATTGGTCATCGACTGCACGCGCACAGGCGCATCGCCACCAACCGTGATGATGTTATTTTTCCAGGCAACTGTTGCTTGACGTGTTGCCCGCTTTGGCGAAGGACCTAAGGGTAAATTGGGCAATGGTGACAAAGAATTAGCTGAACTCATGGGATTAATCAGAATCTCATCTTTAATTTAACTTTTTGAGCCACTCAATCGGACGCTCAATGGGGTAGTCTTCAGATTTAATTTCTTCGATGTCAATCTCAGCGCTATGCACAGCACGTTCACGTACACGGGTGCGATCCACTACATCCCCCGCCAACTGTCCGCAGGCTGCGGCAATGTCATCACCGCGAGTCTTACGGACTGTTGCGACCATACTGGCATCCAACAAGATGCTCGCAAAGGCATTTACACGCTGAGCTGAGGAGCGTTTTAAACCAGATTCTGGGAATGGATTGAACGGAATGAGATTAATCTTGCACTTGATATTTTTAAGTAAGCGCACCAATTCTTTCGCTTGAATATCAGAATCATTCACGCCATCGAGCATGCAGTATTCAAAGGTTAAAAAGTCTCTTGGCGCAAATGGCAAGTAACGCTCACAAGCGTCTAGCAATTCACGCAAAGGATATTTTTGATTTAGCGGCACCAGCTGATCACGTAATGCGTCATTCGGTGCGTGCAAGGAAACAGCTAACGCCACTGGACAATCTTGTGCCAAGCGATCAATCATCGGCACTACACCGGATGTAGAAACAGTCACACGACGACGTGACAAACCATAAGCTCTGTCATCGAGCATTAAGCGCAACGCAGACACAACATTATCGTAATTGAGTAAGGGTTCGCCCATGCCCATCATCACCACATTCGAAATGACTCGGCCCGCGTGTTCCCAGCCGGGCGTAGGAAATTTTTCAATGCGACGAATTGCGTCTGGATCATTGCGCAAAAGGTGCTCAGCAAACCAAAGTTGCCCGATGATCTCGCCAGAAGTGAGGTTGCGTGAAAAGCCTTGATGCCCAGTAGAGCAAAAACGGCAATTGACTGCACAGCCCGCCTGAGAAGAGATACACAAAGTGCCTCGATCATCTTCGGGAATAAACACAGATTCCACCGCATTACCTGCACCCACGTCCAGCAACCACTTGCGGGTGCCGTCTAGGGCATGTTCATCTTTGATAACGGGGAGAGAAAGTACTTCGGCTTTATCTAGCAAAGTCGCTCTAAAGCTTTTTGCTAAATCACTCATGTCATTAATGTCCGACACACCTCGTTGATGTATCCACTGCATGAGCTGCTTTGCCCTAAAGGGCTTTTCATTCAACCCCGCGACATACGCTGCCATTTGGTCAGCGTCAAAATCTAAGAGATTTACGCGCGGGGAGGTCAATGCGCCTACTTATAAAAAGATAGGTGTTGATTAACGATTGAAAACATTCATGCCAGGGAAGAAGAATGCAACTTCCACAGCAGCAGTTTCAGGAGCATCAGAACCATGAACAGCGTTTGCATCGATGCTGTCAGCAAAGTCAGCACGGATTGTGCCTTTTTCTGCTTTCTTAGGATCAGTAGCACCCATCAAGTTGCGGTTCTTAGCAATAGCGCCTTCGCCTTGCAAAACTTGAATCATGACTGGACCAGAAATCATGAAGCTCACCAAGTCTTTAAAGAAAGGACGATCTTTATGAACGCCGTAGAACTGCTCTGCTTCATTTTGTGACAAATGTGCCATTCTGGAAGCAACAATCTTCAAACCAGCTGATTCGAAACGGTCATAGATTTTGCCGATGACGTTTTTAGCGACAGCATCAGGTTTGATAATAGATAGGGTGCGTTCAATTGCCATTCAAGACTCCAATAGTGATTTCAAAGGTATTTGCCAGATGGGGTTACTTGCCACCCCACTCCAGCGACCCCCGAATTATACATTGCCTGACCGTATTTACCCCTATGTCTGTAGGGCTAAGCCCTTGAATTTACAGGGCATAAGCCTTTAATTTGTAGGTCTTTTGGCAAGGGGCTTGAAATTAGGGTGTTTTGTCTATACTTATCCTCAACAGCCCTTCATGGGCTCTTGTAATCACTATACAAAGAAGGAGTCAATATGAGTGATCTGAACTCTTACGGCTTTGGCCAAACAGGCTCAATCAGTACCGTACAAGTACGCAACCGCGTACTCCGTAATACCTATGCGCTGCTTGCGCTGTCCATGGTGCCAACTGTTATCGGCGCCTGGCTTGGCGTTGCCATGGGCCTAGACCTCTTCTCCGGCAGCCCTTTTATTGGCTTCATGGTGTTTATGGCTGTTGCATTTGGTTTCTTCTGGGCAATCGAAAAGAATAAAGATACTGGCGTAGGCGTTCTTCTACTCCTGGGCTTTACCTTCTTCATGGGCATCATGATGTCCCGCTTGGTTGGCTTCACCCTCAATAGCTATAGCAATGGTGCAACACTCATTATGCTGTCCTTTGGTGGTACTGCAGCAATCTTCGCCACGATGGCAACCATCGCAACTGTCAGCAAGAGCGACTTCTCTGGCCTAGGTAAATTCTTGATGGTTGGCGTACTGCTCTTGATTGTTGCCTCCCTGGCAAACATCTGGTTGCAGTTGCCTGCTTTGATGTTGACTGTGATGGTATTGGCTATTGCAATCTTCTCTGCCTTTATTTTGGTTGACGTACAACGCGTCATCAACGGCGGCGAAACCAACTACATCATGGCTACTTTGGCTATCTACTTGGATGTGTACAACGTCTTCACCAACTTACTTGCCCTCTTGGGTATTGTTGGTGGCAATAGAGACTAAGCGATATCAATCCAACTTAGTCACACTGCAAAGTGTGATCTTCACTAAGGCGCCTGCGGGCGCCTTTTTATTTACTACTAACAAGCTTCCTGTGAATGATTTGTAGCTCTGTATTGCAAATAATTAAGCAGCTACAAACATACTCACAGCATAAGACAGTGCCATCAAAATGAGTAAGAGGGCAAAACTATCTGAGGCTTTCATGACGCACTCCCAAAAGTAAAATTGCGAATTGGGCAGCAATGCTTCACTGCACAAGTTCAATCTACTCTTCTATAAGACAGGCCCTAAGGTCTATTGCACAAAAATGGGGCAATTATGAACTGTTTTAGGTGAAACCGCTTCTAAATCAGAGGTTTAGAGACTCTTCGGGCGGTCAAATACGGCGATAGATTCAACGTGGGAGGTATGGGGAAACATATTAATAATCCCCGCACTACTGAGTCGATAACCTGCTTCATGGCACAAGATATCGACATCTCTTGCTAAGGTTTTGGGATTGCAAGAGACATACACAATGCGTTGCGGGAGCAAGTCACTTCCTTGTGAGTGCAATTCTGCAAGCGCTTTACAAATTTCCATCGCACCTTCACGTGGTGGGTCCATCAACCAACGCTCTGCTTTGCCCCATGAAGCTATTGTTTCGGTTGTGACTTCAAACAAATCGCTTCGCATGAAACTCGCTTTGTCGACTAAACCGTTATGTACTGCATTGGCCTTAGCTCGGGCCGTCAAACTCTCAAGCCCCTCAATACCTAAAACTTGTTTTGCTTTTCGTGCAAGTGGTAATGTGAAATTACCAATGCCGCAGAACAAATCCAGCACGCGATCTGTTGGCTTTACCTCTAGCATCCGAATCGCCCTACTCACCAATGCACGATTCATCATGTGATTGACTTGCGTGAAATCCGCAGGTTTAAATGGCATCTCAATTTCAAACTCGGGCAGACGATAGCAAAGCTTGCCGGTCTGCGGGTAAAACGGCGCTACGGTCTCAATACCCTTGGGTTGCAGCCAGATCCAGACTTGATGCTGATCAGCAAAAGCTCGCAGGAGTTGTTCGTCTTGTGTTGTTAGCGGCTTGAGATTGCGAAATACCAAGGCGGTAACTGGTTTATTTTTCTGAGGGTCGTCAGAATGAGGATCTTCTGGTTCGCCAACAGCAATTTCAATCTGCGGCATGCGATCAACAATCGATAAACCCATGACGAGCTTGCGCATCTTTGGCAATAAATCCGACACATGCTTGGGCAAGATCTCACAGGCCAGCATATCTGCTACATAACCGCTTTTACCTTCATGAAAACCAATGAGCACTGTGCCCTTTTTAATAGACCGATTTACAGCGCTTAAGCGTGCGCGATGACGATATTCCCAAGTGGGTCCTCCCATGGGGCGGAGAATTTCATCGGGCTTTACTTTAGCAATATGTTGCAAATCATCTTCAAGCACTCGCTGCTTCATTGCCACTTGTGCACGAATTTCTAAATGCTGCATAGTGCAGCCGCCGCATACGCCAAAAGCTTTGCATTTAGGCTCAGTTCTGAATACTGCGGGCTTAAGAATTTCACGGACCTTGGCTTTACTAAAGCGCGCCTTATCGCTAGTGATGGTGTATCTGACCAACTCTGTTGGTAATGCACCCTTGATAAATATGACTTTGCCGCCTTGGTCTTGCGTTACCTCTTCTTCACTTGGCGCTAGGCGGGCGATTCCTTGTGCATCAAGATCTAGCGCCTCCACTCTAATCGGCTCAGCCACTTCAATATTGACTGGCTTATCTCCTCTACGCATCCGCTGAAAAACCTTGGAGGTATTCTTGCCACTGACCACCGTTAGGCTCTTTGGCTTCTTTTTCTAAATAGGCTTTTACAAACTCAATCTCTTCCTGATACTCCTCAAGAGAAAAGCCACCACGCAACAACTGAAAGCGACAATACATGAGATAAGTATTAACGACATCAGTCTCGCAGTAACGGCGGATGTCATTGATCTTGCCATCTTGATAAGCAGGCCATACTTGGCTACCGTCCATGCCCATCTTGCCCGGAAAACCGCACAGCTTAGCCAAACCGTCTAAAGGTGCGTTTGCACGACTATTAAATTTAGCCAATAAATCCATCATATCGAGATGACGCATGTGATAACGACTAATGTAGTTATTCCACTTAAACTCTCGGCTATCAGAATCTTGACTCTCGCCCATCTCCCAATAGCGTGGGGCTTGTACATGATTCGCTAAGGCGCGATAGTGCAGCACTGGCAGATCAAAACCACTGCCATTCCAAGAAACCAATTGAGGCGTGTATTTTTCAACTAGATCAAAGAAGGTCTGTATGAGGACCTTCTCATCATCTTGCGGCGTACCCAAAGTGCCGACTTTGATTTGTGGCAAACCCTCTTTTGTGGTTCTACGAATGACGCAAGAGATGGCAACAATCTTTTGTAGGAATAAGGGAAGGAATTCACTGCCTGTTTTAGCAGACCGATCTGCCATAGCCTTGCTAGCTACCTCAGAATCGCTCATCGAATCTGGAAAATCCTCCAGACGACGCAAGCCCGCTACATCTGGGATGGTTTCGATATCAAATACAAGTACGGTGGCCATGCGGTTTTACTGCAATATCACTGCAAATACGGTATTGGATTGACTGGTTTACCGTTCACGCGTAACTCAAAATGCAGCTTTGCAGATGTAGCATCGGTATCGCCCATCTCGGCAATCTTTTGACCTTTACGAACAGTATCACCCTCTTTCACCAAGAGTTTGCTGTTGTGGGCATATGCTGTCAGATAAGTATTGTCATGTTTAATAATCACTAGATTACCGTAGCCACGCAAACTGTTGCCTGCGTAAACCACCTTACCGTCTGATGCTGCGAGCACAGGCTCGCCCACTTTACCGGCAATATCAATCCCTTTATTGGTCTCACTGAACTCACCAGTAACCTTGCCTTTAACGGGCCATGACAAACGAATACCTGGCTCAGCAACCACTTCTGATTTTGCTGGCTCTGTAGTCGCTGCTGGAGTTGAGGCAACAGACTTATCTACCGCAGGTTTTTTATCAACAACGACGGCAGTAGATTTAGAGCCACTAGGCGCTTTAACCAAAATCAAATCACCCACTTCAATCACATTTGGGTTGAAGCTGGGATTAATTGCTTTATTCCACTGAGCGACATCGCGTGGAGCCTGACCATGGTCTAACGCAATCCGCGCCAAGGTATCACCTTTTTTCACACGATAGTAACCAGGAGGAGCTGGTTCACTTGAACCACCACTGCGGTCGACCACATTTGCCGGTTTTGCGCGGGGCGTTGTAGAGCAGCCAGTAATCAGCACCAAAGATGCAGACAGGATTGCAATCAAAAGGCTTTTGGATGAATTCATCATGGAATTTGAAATAGATTTCATACTACCCCTGATTGTAAGGGCACAAAAAAGACCTCGTCCAGCACGGTTCTTTGGTAGCGTTGGGAGCTCATCCTCTCAACCATAACGAGCTGCTGCTCTTTGTCATTTTTGGCAACTGGCGCAACGAGGCGTCCACCGATCGATAACTGGTCTAACAGGGCATCTGGGATGCCCAGACCTGCTGCCGCCAAAATAATTCCGTCAAATGGTGCCGCTTGAGGTAAACCCAAAATACCATCACCGTAAATTAGGCGCAGGTTATTAATCCGAAATGGACGCAACTTAGATCTGGCCATGTCATGTAAAGGACGAATTCGTTCAATGGAGTAAACCTCGTCGGCTAACAAACTTAAAACTGCTGCTTGGTATCCACAACCAGTCCCGATTTCTAAAACTTTACCAAGCTTGTGTTTAGGCTTGTGTAACAACTCAATCATGCGTGCTACTACTGAAGGCTTGGAAATAGTTTGCTCGTGCCCAATCGGTAATGCCGTATCTTCGTAGGCTTGCGCATGCAAACCCGCATCCATAAATGCATGGCGTGGAACGGTAGCAATAGCTTCTAATGTTTTTCCGTGCTTAACGCCACCAGCATGCACTTTGGCCGCTAAGGCTTGCCGGTATGCGGCAAAGCGTTCAGTGGGAGCCTTCAACCGCGATCCCAGCCATTAGCACGCATCGCCGCTAAACGCGCGTGGTGCGTTAAATCCAATTGCATTGGTGTAATCGAAACACAGCCTTCGGCAATCGCATGAAAATCCGTTCCCTCCGAGCCCTCTTTGACATCACCTGCCGCACCGATCCAATAAATTTTTTCACCACGAGGGCTATCTTGCACTACTACTGGCTGTGAATGATGACGATTACCCAAGTGGGTTACACGCCAGCGATACAGGTCTGCATAAGGGCGATTGGGAATATTGACATTAAGTAGTGTTGCTACGCCATCAGTGTGATTTTTACTTAAAGCGGAGACCAGCATTTGTGCAACTACATCGTGCGCTGCCTTAGCAGCATCTTCAATACGATTCCAGCCGCGATCAATTTGTGAAAAGGCAATGCCGGGGACTCCAAACATGACCCCCTCAATAGCAGCAGCGACCGTGCCTGAATAAAGCGTATCTTCGCCCATATTCTCACCTTGGTTGATGCCGGAGATCACGAGATCGGGCTTCTCATCTAAGAAACCAGTCATGGCAACGTGCACGCAATCCGTAGGAGTGCCATTGATGAAAAAGAATCCATCACGTTCACCACCAGCTACTCGATGAATCGAGAGCGGTCTCGAGAGCGTTAAAGAGTTTGATGCCCCACTATGGTTTTGCTCTGGAGCTATCACAGTGATACGTCCCAATGGACGAACGGCATTAACCAAGGCTAATAAGCCAGGCGCTAAGTAGCTATCATCATTAGAGACCAAGATGTGCGGTTGACGATTGCTCATAGGAATAGGCTTTCTGATTCTCTTGATGACTTCTTAAATATTGCTCATAGGCGTAGTTAATGCACGACCTCTGAACCAACCATAGATAACTGGCAATACTAAGAGGGTCAATACTGTGGTTGTCACCATGCCACCTACGATCACCAAGGCAAGCGGACGTTGCGCCTCAGATCCAATCGAGTGTGAAAGCGCAGCTGGTAAGAGGCCCAAGCCTGAAAGTGCAGCAGTCATTAATACTGGGCGCACCCGTAACGAGGCACCCTCAACCATCACATCTTTCATCTGACCGTGCTCTGTCGCAGCCGTCTTATTGATGAATGAAATCAGAATCACGCCATCCTGAATCGCAATGCCAAAGAGCGAGAGGAAACCAAAGAATGCCGAGATACTCAGGGTCTCACCCGCTAAATGCAATGCAATCACACCGCCAATAGCAGCAAATGGCACATTAATCATCACAATAAAGGCATCGCGGAAATTGCCGAATGCACTCACTAACAACAGGAAAATACCTAACAGTGCTAATGGCACAATCAACATCAATTTCTTTTGCGCCTGTTTCATTTGGTTGAATTGCCCATCCCAGCTAATCGAATAGTTTGGTGGCAAAGTGATGTTCTTTTCTACCAAGAACTGCGCATCCTCTACCGCACTACCCAAGTCACGATTGCGGACGCTAAATTTAATCGCAATATATCGCTTGCCTGCTTCACGATAAATAAAGAATGGGCCATCGGTTAAACGCACAGTGGCAACCATTGAGAGTGGAACCTTGGTGCCATCGGGCGCCTCAACCAATAAATGTCCAATGTCTGCAACATCGTTGCGACTTCCCTCGTTGAGGCGCACAGCAATGCCGAAGGTTTTCTCATCCTCGAGCAAGCTGGTTACAGCAGCGCCACCAATCGCATTGGCTACTACTGTCTGAATATCATTCACATTGATGCCGTAACGAGCTGCTTTATCGCGATCGATTTGAATATTCAGGGTTGGCTGACCAAGCTCTTTCAGAATACCCTCATCAGCTACACCGCGAACCTGTTTAAGCTGCTCTATAACCTCGTGAGCTTTTTGATCCAACACATCCAAATCGGTACCGTATATCTTTACGGAGTTCTCGCCCTTAACCCCTGACAAAGCTTCATTGACGTTATCTTGAATGTATTGGGAGAAGCTATAAGTAATGCCCGGAATCTTATTGAGCTCAGCTTCTAAATGCGCAATTAAGTCCTTTTTAGATGAGCCACTGGGCATATTTTCTGGGCTCTTTAAGTAAAGACCATATTCTTGGTTAAACACACCCGTTGAATCCGTACCATCATCAGGGCGACCAATTTGTGCGGCAACCTTATCGATCTCTGGTTGCGCCATAAAAGTAGCACGCAACTGATCCGCTATCTTTACCGAATAATCCAAGTCAACCGTATTCGGGAGGGTTACCCGCAACCAAATATTATTTTCTTCAAGGGTTGGCAAGAAAGCAGTTCCCAAACGGGTCATACTCAACAAGGTGAGACCCAGTACAAAGACTGCAACTGAGAAGACTGTTAATGGACGATCCATCCATCTTCTGAGTAAAGGCTTGTAGCCATTCAAAATCCGAGTGATAAAAGACGGTGGCGTATGGTGTAAGTTTTCACCAAACACCAAAGAGATCATTGCCGGCAAGAAGGTCAGACTTAATACCATGGCAGCAATCAAAGCAAAGCCCATCGTGAAGGCCATGGGCTTAAAGATGATGCCCTCAACACCGCCCATAAAGAACAATGGGGAATAAGCCACGATGATGATGCCAGTCGAATAAATCATGGCACGCTGTACTTCGCTCGTTGCCATAATGATGCTTTGATTTAAGCGCTTGCCACCCTCCTCTAGGTGACGCATGACGTTCTCCGTCAAAATCACGGCAGAGTCCACGATGACCCCAAAGTCGATTGCACCCAAAGAAATCAAATTGGCCGGCACGCTCCATAAATGCATCTGTATGAATGAGACGCATAAGGCCAAAGGAATGACTGCAGCGACGACTGCAGCTGCACGGATATTGCCTAAGAAGAAAAACAGCACTGCCAATACCAGCGAGATACCAAAGAATAGAGTATGTTTAACAGTGCCAATAGTGATATCTAAAAGCACCTGGCGATCGTAGAAAGGCTTGACTTCGATACCTGGCGGCAAAATATGTTTATTAATATTTTCTACTGTGCTTCGTACACGAGCCAATACTTCAGTGGCATTCTCACCCCGACGAAGGTACACAATTCCCTCTACAGAATCAGGATTGTCATTAAACTGGAACATGCCTAAACGCGGAGCATTACCAATCTCCACACGCGCAACATCACCAATGTGAATAGGCACGCCATTATTAATGGTGATCACTACCTGCTTAATATCGTCGATATTTTTGAGTAGGCCAACGCCCCGCACAACAAATTGCTGTTCACCACTAGGTAATAAACCGCCGCCAGTATTGCTATTGGCATTCGTTAAGGCAGTAATGAGTTGATTAACTGAAACACCTTTTGCTTGCAAGCTTTCTGGGCTCACAATCACTTGATATTGGCGAACCTTTCCGCCAAAAGATGAAACATCGGCTACACCAGGAGTTTGCTTCAGTTCTTTATAGATCTCATAGTTCTGCAAAGTCTTGAGTAATGTTGAGCTTGCATAGTCTGAACGGACTTCATAACGCATGATCTCACCGGTAGCATCAGAGTCAGGACTAATGCTGGATGTAACGCCAGGGGGGAAACTCACATTCGACAGGTTGCTAATGAAAACTTGACGCGCCTTAAATGGATCGGCAGTGTCATTAAATTTGAGTGTTACAACTGATAAGCCAAATAGCGATACGGAGCGAAATGCGTGCAATCCAGGAATGCCAGCTAAAGCATTCTCCACCGGGATAGTGACCTGCTGCTCAACTTCAGTGGTACTTCTACCTGGCCATTGAGAAATAGCCTGAATAGTTAATGGTGCAACACCTGGGTATGGCTGAATCGGTAGCTTGCTCAAACTGAGCATGCCAAGTCCGAGCAACACGATCGAAGCAAATATAACCAATACGCGCTTCTCGATGACCCCTCGAATAAAGGAGGTGAAAACGCTCACTTAGTCCTCCTGCTTGGCAAAGCGATCGTTTAACAAAACAGCGCCCTGAGCCAAAATTTGCCAACCCTGTTCTACACCCTCAGTAATTGCAAAGCTCTTACTGTTTAGGTCGTAACCCTTCACCGGAACTCGTCTGTAAACCTCCGGACCAACCTTAATAATGGCGTAACGATTCTCACGAACACGAACAATCGCTGACTGCGGAACAACCACAGCATCAGCCGTGCCAGTCGTTAATAATGCCGAGGCATACATATCGGGACGCAAGAGATCATCGGTATTCTCCACATCCGCACGTATCAACAGAGCGCGAGTTTGTGGGTCAATCGTTGGCGCAATGTAATTAGCGTAAGCAACAAACTCTTTATCTGGGTATGCCTCAAGACTTAAGACCATCTTCTGGCCTTGTTTAATCATCCGAAAATCTTGCTCAAATACATTACCCAAGAACCAAAGTTGTTTTGGGTCTGCCAAAGTAGTAATCACATCTCCTGCACTAACTGCAGATCCAGGCTCAACATTACGCTTTACCACGACACCTTTAAGGGGTGAGCGCATCACCAAATTACTGGTGGTCTTACCTGTACTTTCAATACTCTTAATATCGCCTTCGCCAGCACCAAGATTTCTCATGCGGTTGGCAGCGGCTTGCTGAGTAATGCGGGCATCACCCAACAAGTCACTCATTGATTTACTTGTTTCAAGCACTTTGGCTGTCTTAGAGGACAGCAGATACTCTTGCTGAGCAGATAAAAACTCTGGGCTATACAACTCGACGATGGGAGAACCAATTTCTACATGAGCACCATCAAACGCATAAATACGCTCTACTCTTCCTGGCGCACGAGCTGATAGGACTTTAGATTTTTCAGCATTAAATGCCAAACGACCAGGCACCTTGATATTGACTGGCACTTGTACTTTTTCAGCTGACTGAAATACGTAGATCTCAGGGTTAAGCTGAACACCAGGCAGCTTTAATTCGAGTATCCCTGTTTTTTCTACTTTAAGTGCCTTATCAGAGGCTTCAATTTTTACAGTGCGATTTACGTTGGTTACACGACCGACCACAATACCTAATGAAAGAATGGCGAATGCAAAAGCGGCGAGGCGAACACGATGACGATTCTGTGGTGATAGATTCCAATACAAACCTATCAAGCCAGCAGCAGTTG